>JADHSZ010000010.1 GCA_016776635.1 Alphaproteobacteria bacterium | reverse complement strand
ACCGCCACCAGCGGGCGTTCGCTGCGGATATAGGAATTGCTGACATCGGTCAGGACCACTTTTCCCTGGGCCACGTTTCCCTGTTCGTCCTTGTGGCCGGTTTTCCACAGCTCCGACCATGACCCCACGTCGCTCCAGCCCAGCGTCACTGGCATGACGGCGGCGTGGCCGGTGTGTTCCATGACGGCGTAATCAATGGACTGGGACGGGCTGGCGCAAAAGGCTTCGGCATCGAGGCGCAGGAAATCGAGGTCGCGCTCGGCCTTCTCTACCGAGGCGCGGCAGGCGTCGAGCATGTCGGGGTGCAACCGCGCCAATTCGTCGAGATAGGCCTGGGCGCCGAGAAGGAACATGCCGCTGTTCCAGTACCACTGGCCTTCCGAGACGTAGCCCTGGGCCGTCTCGAGGTCGGGTTTTTCGACAAAGCGTTCCACCAGATAGCAGCCCGGAACCTTGTCGATGGGTTCGCCGCCGCGGATATAGCCATAGCCGGTCTCCGGGGCGTCGGGGGTCACGCCAAAGGTCACCAGCTTGCCCTCACGGGCGGCGAGGGAGGCCACCTCCACGGCGGTGAGAAATGCCTCTTCGTCGTTAATGATATGGTCGGAAGGCAGCACCAGAAGGATGGCTTCGGGATCTTCGGCGGTGAGGACCAGCGCCGCCACGGCCACCGCCGGCGCGGTATTGCGGCCTTCGGGTTCGAGCATGATGGCGGCGGGGCTGATACCGCTTTCGCGGCATTGTTCGGCGATGACGAAGCGATGTTCCTGGTTACAGATGACCAGCGGCGGGGAAAACCGGGACGCATCCGCGACGCGGCCGAGAACGTTCTGCAACAGGCTTTGCGGCGACGACAGGGGCAACAGCTGTTTGGGCCGGATTTCGCGGGACATGGGCCACAGCCTGGTCCCGGCGCCGCCCGAAAGCACCACCGGCGTAATTTTGCCGTCTGGAGTTCCCATCACCGAATTTCCGTCATAGTCATGGCGATGCCATCCGTTACGTCATTCATTGATCTACCGTTATGCAGTATGGCCGCCATGAACGGTACAGGAAAATCAAAAATTAAATGGGTGCCCCAAATAAAAACCCCGGCAGCTGGGATCAGCCACCGGGGGTAAGGGAGAATAGTCCGGAGTGTGTCTGGTCTAGAAAGTCGTGCCCAAGCCGACTCCGAAAATGACGGGATTGATGTCAACATCCATCACACGCGTTGTTACCGCCTGGGTGGTACTCGATGTGGTGGTGAGCGTAAGTTCGGGTTCGATCTGGACATATTTCACATCCATGTTCAGATACCAGCCGGGGAAAAGCTCAATATCGACGCCGCCCTGAAGGGCATAGCCGAAAGTGTTATCCAGCTCTGCCTTGGTGCCGCCGCCAAGCGCGTTGTTGATGTTTTCGTTGAGATTTTCATCATAGAAGATGGTGTAATTGATCCCGGCGCCGAGATAGGGACGGACCGTGGTTTCCTTGTCAAAGAAATGATACTGCACCGTGAGCGTGGGCGGGATCAGGCGGGTATGGCCTACGTTCAAAAGGCCGCCGAGGGTTCCTTCACCGGTGAGGACGTTCTTGGTGGTGCCCAGAATCAGCTCGGCACCGATATTGTCGGTCCACATATAGGTGAAATCCAGCTCTGCCGTGTATTCGTTACTCACACCAAGCCTGGGGTCACCGGCCACCGCGGGCACCCGGTCGCTGCCATCCAGGGGATTGACGTCAATGGTGCGCAGCCGCACCAGGATGTCGCCTTCTTCAAGGGCCGCGGCAGGAAAAGTGAAGAGAAACACCGAAAACAACGACGCCATGGCGGCGCTACCCCATTTACCGGGTCTCCTTGTGGTCATCATCTTCTCCTGTATTTTCCTATGAAAAACCATAAAAAAAGTATGGCCAAAGACGCGCATATGTTGGGTTTCATTATAGTGACATACTGGATGTTGTATACTTTTTTAAATCTAATTTATAGGAAAAAGCCACCGCCGCCTGAACGGATCACGCGCCGGAATTCAGCGCGCCGGGATTCAGCGCGCCGGAACAGATTGCGTGCCGGAATTCAGAACCGCCGTCTAGTCCCGCGTGCTTTTGGGATCGAAAGCCTCCTGCAGGCCGTCGCCGAGAAAGTTAAAGGCGATCACGGTGAGGAAGATCGCCATCCCCGGCCAAATTGAAAGCCCCGGCGCGGTCCAGATCAGCTCCTGGGCATTGCTCAGCATATTGCCCCAGCTCGAAACAGGCGGCTGAATACCCAGACCGAGAAAACTCAGGACCGATTCGAAGAGGATGATATTGCCCACCGAAAGGGTGGTAGCGACGATAATGGGTGTCACCGCGTTGGGCAGGATATGGCTGACGATGATACGCAGCGGGCTCGCGCCTTGCGCGCTGGCGGCGAGGACGAATTCCCGTTCGCGCAGGCTCAAGGCGGCGCCGCGCACCAGCCGCGCCACCGTGGTCCAGCCCACCAGGGTGATGATGAGGATGATGCGGTAGAGACTGGCAAGGTCCGAGTCGAGAAAGGCGCCGCCCAGCCCCAGCTTGCTGAAATCCACCGCCGCCAGCACGATCAGAAGCGGCAGCAGGGGCAGGGCGATAACGCCGTCGGTAAGCCGCATCAGCAGACTGTCGGTGCGTCCGCCGAAATAACCGGCCGCCAGTCCGATGGCAGTGCCGATAATCGCCGAGGCCGCCGCCGCCGCCAGGGCCACTGTGAGCGAGACCCGGCCGCCATACAGCAGGCGCAGGAACACGTCACGCCCCAACTCGTCGGTGCCGAGAATATGGCCGAGGCTGGGTGGCGCCAGCCGCTGGTAGAGGTCCACATCCGCCGGGTCGAGCCCGGTCAGCGCCGCCAGCGCCGGAGCCAGCAGCGCCAAGGCGGCGAACAGGGCGAGAAGAATGAGGCTGTAAAAGGCCGGGCGGTGCCGGCTCAGCCGCCGCAATACCTGGAGTGCTTGCACGCCCTGCATGCCTTTAACGCCTCTCACGGATGCCGCCAGATCGGTCATGGGCCCTTCCTCCGCGTGGCATAGGAGATGCGCGGGTCGAGCCAGGCATAGGCGAGATCGGCCCCGAGATTGCCGAGCAGCGTCACCAGGGTGGCGAACAGCAGCCCCGCCAGGGCGAGATTGAAGTCATTGCCCATGATGGAATCGAAGATGAGTTTGCCCATGCCGGGATAGGCGAACATGGTCTCGGTGATGAGCGCCCCGGAAAACAGGGTGCCGAAGGAAAGAGCGAGGATGGTGACCACCGGGATCAGGGCATTGCGCAGGGCATGGCGAATGATGATTCGTCGGGTGTTGGCCCCCTTGGCGCGGGCGGTGCGGATGAAGTCGGCGCGCAGAGTCTCGATCATGGCGGCGCGCATGAAGCGGGCATAGGCGCCAATCTGGGTCACGGTCAGGGTTACCACCGGCAGCACCAGATGGCGGGAGCGGTCGCCGATTGTGTCTACGCCCACGGTGGCTATGCCGCCCGGAGGCAACCAGCCCAGGGTTACGGAAAACAGGATGATGAGAAGCAGGGCGAGCCAGAAGGTGGGAATGGAAATACCGGCGAAGCTGAGCAGATTAATGAGATGATCGGTTCGTGAACGCGGATTCAGGGCGGCCACCATACCCGCCGGCAGGGCAATGGCCACGGCCAGCACGAAGGACAGCCCCATGAGGATGAGGCTGTTGCCGAGATGGGGGGTGAGGATGTCCAGGACCGGCTGTGAAAAGGCCCGTGAATATCCGAAATCACCCTGTAACGCATCCGTCAGCCAGGCCCCATAGCGTTCCATGATGGGGCGATCAAGGCCGTAGACGGCGCGCAGCCGCGCCGCATCGGCGGAGGTTAGATGGGGGTCGGCGGAGATCATGAGATCGATGGGATCGCCCGGCATCAGTCCGATCAGGCCGTATACCGCAAAGGACATGATCACGATCACCACGCAGGTTTCACCGAGCCGGCCTATGATATGGCGCGCAAGCGGGCTGGAGATCAGGGCGGTCATGGCCGGACGCTCCCGGTTTCGGGAAAATGGCAGGCGCAGATATGCGCGTCGTCGTTGCCACCATCACCAATATTTTCCAGCTGCGGGCGCTGATCGCGGCACAGGGCCTGCGCCTTGGGACAGCGCGGGTGGAAGGCGCAGCCGGGCGGTGGCGCCACCGGGCTGGGCGGTTCACCGGGCGCGGCTGTTGCGCCACCGTGACGTCTGCCTTCGCCGATGCGTGGCACCGCCTTCATCAGGGCGCGGGTATAGGGGTGAGCCGGCGTGCGGAACAGGGTTGTGGTATCGGCGCTCTCGACGATGCGGCCCAAATAAAGAACGGCCACATGATGGGCGAAGGATTCCACCACCGCCAGATCGTGACTGATGAAAAGGAAGGCCAGACCCATCTCGTCCTGAAGGTCGCGCATCAGGTTGAGCATCTGGCTCTGGATCGACACATCCAGCGCCGAGAGCGGCTCGTCGGCGATGACCAGTTCCGGTTCCAGGGCCAGGGCGCGGGCCAGGGCGATGCGCTGGCGCTGGCCGCCGGAAAAGGTATGGGGATAGCGTTCGCCGTCCCGCGGCCCCAGCCCCACATGTTCGAGCAGGGACTGGACACGGTAGCGGCGCTCCAGGCGGTTTCCCGCGCCGTGGATCAGCATGGGTTCGGCGATGGTGCGGGCCGCCGTCATGCGTGGATTGAGCGAGGCGTAAGGATCTTGGAAGACCAGCCCCATATGGCGGCGGAAGGATTTCAGCGCGCTCCGTGATCCGCCCGTCACCTCCTCGCCTCTGTAGAGGACCGAACCGCCCGAGGCCGGCGTCAGCAGGGCGGCCATGCGCGCCAGCGTGGTCTTGCCGCAGCCGCTTTCACCCACCAGGGCCAGGGTTGTTCCCGCCTCAAGGCGGAAGCTCACATCGCTGACCGCGCGCACCAGACTTTTGGATTTCGCCAACAGCCCGCCGCCAAGGGGAAATTCCTTGGTCAGACCGCGCGCCTCAAGCAGTGGAGTTGTGCTCATGACAGCGCACTCGTCTCGAGAGGTTTGAAACAGGCCACGGCGCGATCCTCTGCGTCCGCCGTCAGTGCGGGTTCGCTCTCGTGGCAGGTGGCGTCGGCCAGTGGACAGCGTTCGGCGAAGCCGCATCCCTTGCCCCGGACCCTGGCGTCGGGCACGGTTCCGGGAATGGCGGGGAATCGCTGTTGCGGATGGCCCAGGCGCGGCAGGGTGGCGATCAGGGCCTGGGTATAGGGATGGCGGGGCATGGCGAACAGATCGCGGGCGGGAGCGCGCTCGACGATGCGCCCGGCGTACATCACCGCCACCTCGTCGGCCACCTGTGCCACCACGGCAAGGTTATGACTGATGAAGAGCACGGCCATGTCCATCTCGTTCTGGAGTTCCACCACGAGGTCGAGAATCTGGGACTGGACGGTGACATCCAGGGCCGTGGTGGGCTCGTCGGCGATGAGCAGCGAGGGCCGGCAGGCCAGCGCCATGGCGATCATGGCGCGCTGTTTCATGCCGCCGGAAAGCTGGTGGGGATAGCTGCGCGCCCGCAGTTCGGGATCGGGAATACCCACTCTGTCCAGCATCTTCACGGCGCTCTGGCGGGCCACGTCGCGGGCAAGGTGGTAATGAATCTCGAACACTTCGGCGATCTGGTCGCCCACGGTCGCCACCGGGTTAAGGGCGCTGCCCGGGTCCTGGAAGATCATGGCCATGTGACGTCCGCGGAGGCCCTCCATCCCCGCCGCTCCGGCTTCGGGCAGAGACAGAGTCTCGCGCCCGTCGAAACGGATGCGTCCGCCCGTGATGCGTCCGTTGGGCGGCAACAGGCGCATCAGCGAGAGCGCCGTCACCGACTTGCCGCAGCCGCTTTCGCCAACCAGGCCCAGCGTCTTTCCTGGTGCGATGGAAAAGGAGACATCTTCGGCGGCAGGGATAGCCGCGCTGTTATCTTCACCGCTGAAGGCGATGGAAAGGCCTTCCACGTCAATGAGGGCAGTGTCGCTCATGGTGTGGCCCGCCAATTCTCAACCCAGAGCGTACTGGGATATTGGTGGCCGGTGGGAACCAGCCCCTCCAGCCAGGGCGGCAGGATGAAGGGCTGGGAACGGTAATAGAGGGGCAGGGCGGGCAGTTCCTCGGCGTAAATCTGTTGAATCCGCCGCCACATCCCCTTTCGTTTCTCCGCGTCCAACTCCACCTCGATTTTATCGATGAGGGCGTCCATATCGGGGTCGGAGAAGCCCATATAGTTCTGGCCCGCGAAGTTGTTCTCTTGTGTTGGAATCTGTGATGAATGGAGGGTCGAGCGCGGCACGCTGTCGGGCGCGCTGATCCAGGCGAACATGGCGAGGCTGGGGAATTTGCGCATGGTGACGGTGCGGCCGAAGAAGACCCGCGCCGGTTGGTTATGGATGCGTGCCTCGATGCCGAGCTTGCGCCACTGGCTTTGCAGCACCTGTTCGATCATCTCGCGGGTGTGGTTGCCGGCGGTGGTCATCAGAGTCAGATGCAGACGCTTGCCCTCGGCGTTGCGCCGCACCCCGCCGTTCACACGTTTCCACCCGGCCTCGTCGAGCAGGGCGGCGGCCTTGCCGGGGTCGTAGGGATAAGCGGGAACATGGCCGTCATAAACGGTGTCCAGGGGCGAGACCGGCCCCGTGGCCACCGGTTGCTTACCGCCGAAAAGCTGGTCCGAGATGGCCTTCCTGTCGATGGCGTAGAGCAGCGCCCGGCGTACCCGGCGGTCGGCGAGGATGGGGTTGTCGAGATTGAGGTCGATATGTTCGTAGACCAGCCCCGGCTGGAAGATGGTGTGAAAGGTGTCGCCATGACGGTCGGCGAAGGAGATGGCCTGGTCCAGGGTCAGCCCGAGCTCGCCGGGAATCATGTCGATGGCCCCGGCCAGCAGGTTGGCCTCCAGGGCGGCGGTGTTGCCGATCACATAAACCACGATGCGGGTAAAGAAGGGCTTGCGCCCCCACCAGCTCTTGTTGGGTTCCATTACCACATGGGAGCCCGGTTCCACCGCGGTGATTCGGTAGGGGCCGAAATAGAGGCCGGGATTTGTGGTGTCGGTGTCGTAGAGGGTGCGGTGGCGGTAGCTGGCGGGTTCGGCGAAGGCGGCGCGGTCGAGATGGGCGGGCAGGAGATTGAAATCGTTGATGGCGTTGTAATCGAAGGCCAGCCTGTCGAAGTGAAGGGTGAAGGTCTTGGCGTCCGCCACGTCAACGGAAAGGATGCGCTTGTAGAGTTCGGCGCTGGCGAGTCCGGACAGGGGATGGCGGCCCACCTTCCAGGTGAAGGTCACGTCTTTTGTGGTCACCGGGGTGCCGTCGCCCCAGATGGCGCGATTGTGAATGGTGTAGGTGACGGCGATTCCTTCCTTGCCCTCTGGGGTGGTCTCGCGCACGGCGCCGCCGTTTTCCAGTGTCGGCAGTTGGGTGCAGAGCATGCAGATGAGTTTCCATTGCGGGTCGAAGACGGTGAAGGGACGCAGGGTCATAGCCAGCACGTAGGACTTGGCCATCATGCTGTCGATGCTGGGGTGGAAGGTGGAGGGGAACTGGGTCATGCCGATGGCCAGCGTCCGGTGGGAGCGTTCGTCTTGCGCGCTCGCCTCATGGCCCGCCGCCATCAGCGGGAACAGGAGAACGATCAGGCCGAGAGCGGCGTGGCGGATGGCGTCCATGGAACATTGCCCGATACAACGGAGGTCCGGTGGGCTTTATAGCATCCCCGCGTCACCGGTGGCAGGGGCGGCTTGACTCCGCGTCCCCGCGGGCTCATCGTGGGGGCACACGAGGACTGGGGTGTCCCGGCAGCAAGGCCGGGTCTGAGATTATACCCATGAACCTGAACTGGGTGATGCCAGCGGAGGGAGCGCCACGTGGGATTTTTTCCCTCACGCTCCTGTTTTTACTCTTCCGGCGTCACCGTGCCCGCATTCGGGCGGGAAAAAGGGGTGCGTCATGATTGCTATTGTGGGCGGTGGAATCTGCGGTCTCGCCATCGGCTGGTATCTAGCCCGCGCCGGGCAGCAGGTGAGTGTATTCGAGCGCGGCGAGGCGGGACACGAGGCGAGCTGGGCCGCGGCGGGCATGCTGGCGGCCCAGGTGGAGGCCGAGAAGGGCGAGGAAGGTCTGTTGCCGCTGCTTCTCGAAGGCCGCGCCATGTGGGAGGAATTCGCCCGCGATCTGGCGACCGCCTCGGGCCTGCCGGTGGACTATCGCGACGAAGGGACGCTGGTGGTGGCGCTCGACCGTGATGACGCCGAAAGCCTGCGCTTCGATTACGACTATCATCGTTCCCTGGGGCTGGATATGGAATGGCTGACCGGCGAACAGGCGCAGGAAAAGGAGCCCCATCTGGCGCCGGGCGTGGTGGCCGGAGTCTATTCCCCGCTCGATCATCAGGTGGATAACCGCCAGGCCATGCTGGCCCTGAAGGCGGCCTTCACGGCGGCCGGCGGCACCCTGTGCGAGCATAGGGAGGTTTCGGAAATCCTGGTGAGCCAGGGCGCGGTGAAAGGTCTCGTGGCCGGGGATGAGGAAATCCAGGCCGATACCGTGATCATCGCCGCCGGGGCTTGGTCGCGCAATTTGCCGGGTCTGCCCGATCCCGTGCGTCCGCCGGTGCGCCCGGTGAAGGGACAGATGCTTTCTCTGCGCATGCCGCCCGACGCGCCGCTGCTCTCCCATGTGGTGTGGGGGCCGGGCACCTATATGGTGCCGCGCCGCGACGGCTTGCTGATCATCGGCGGAACCATGGAAGAGATGGAGTTTGACCAACGCATGACCGCGGGCGGGGTGCTCGACATGCTGCGCCATGCCTGGGAAACCCTGCCCGGTATCTATGACCTGCCGCTGGAGGAAGTATGGGCCGGGCTGCGTCCCACCAGCCGCGACGATGCTCCCATCCTGGGGCCGGTCACCGGCGATCACGGCGTGGCGGGGCTGGTCATGGCCACCGGGCATCACCGCGCCGGAATCCTGTTGGCCCCGGTAACCGCCAAAGCCATCAGCGATTACGTTCTCAGCGGCCGCATGGACGACGCCTTTGCGCCCTTCGCGCCGGACCGGTTCGCGGCATGAGTTCAGAGAAGGCCGTCCCTCTGCGTATCAACGGCGAGGCCGGGGAATATGTGGCCTGCGACCTGTTGGCGCTGGTGGCGGAATACGGCCTCGACCCGGCGCGGCGGGGGTTGGCCTGTGCGCTTAATGATGAGGTGGTGCCCCGTGAGGCATGGCGGCAAACGCCGGTGAAGCCCGGCGACAAGGTGGAAATCGTGCAGCCCCTGGCGGGAGGATGAGGACATGACCAAGACCATAACGGACCAACAATCTTCGGACCCGCTGGTGATCGCCGGGGTGGAGTTTTCCTCGCGTCTTTTTCTCGGCACCTCGAGCTATCCCAATCAACAGGTGATGCTGGATTCGCTCGCCGCCAGCGGCGCCCAGGTGGCGACCATGGCCATGCGCCGGGTCAGCACCGGAGGCGGCGGCGAGAGCCTGTTCGATGTGTTGGGCGGGCGCTATCACCTGCTGCCCAATACGGCGGGCTGTTATACGGCGCGCGATGCGGTGCTGACCGCCAAGCTGGCCCGCGAGGCGCTGGAGACCGACTGGATCAAGCTCGAGGTGATCGGCGACGACGAGACTCTGTTCCCCGACGTGGAACAGCTCTTGGTGGCGGCCCGCGAACTGGTGGCCGACGGTTTCGTGGTCCTGCCTTATTGCAACGATGATCCCATCACGGCGAAGAAGCTGGAAGACATGGGATGCGCCGCGGTGATGCCGCTGGGCGCGCCCATCGGCTCGGGCATGGGTATCCGCAACCCCTACAATATCGAGATCATCCGCGACGAATGTTCGGTTCCCGTCATTGTGGACGCCGGGGTGGGTACGGCTTCCGACGCCGCCGTGGCCATGGAGCTGGGCTGTGACGGGGTGCTGATGAATTCCGCCGTGGCCCGCGCCCGCGATCCCGTGAGCATGGCGGCGGCCATGGGCAAGGCAGTGGAAGCGGGGCGGTTGGCCTTTCTTTCGGGCCGCATTCCGCGCCGTCTCTACGCCAAGGCCTCCACCGTCATGGAGGGGCGGATTTCCGCAGTCAAGAAGGGCTGAGGGCGATAGACCGGGGTTCCGATCCTGCTAGTCGTCGTCCTCCTCGTCGTCCTTATCTTTCTTGCCCTTCTTTTTCTCTTTTTTAGCCTTCTTGTCCTTTTTGTCTTTCTTGGCCTTTTTGGCTTTTTTGTCCTTCTTCTTCTTCTTCGCTTTCTTGTCCTTCTTGCCCTTGCCTTCCTTCATCTCGTCACGGTGTTCCATCTGTTCCTCGAGGCATTCCTTCTTGGCGTCACCGGCCTCCTGCATGCATTCGCCGGTGCCCTTGCCCAGAGCCTTGCCCTTGCCGCCCTTATGGTTGTCGGCCCAGGAACTTTGGGAGAAGGCAAAGGCGCAGGCCAGGAACAGGAAAATACGGATGAATTTTTTCATGTGTCTCTCCTTTTGGGGCTCCCCTTGTGGCTTGGTTGGGGTCAGCCAATAGGTTGTGGTTTAGTCAGGGTAAGTCAATACGCTGCAGGTGGCCGCTCTTGCGGTCGACGGTGAAGCGCTCCACCAGGGAATCGTCCACGGTGACCACGTCGATGAAGAGGACATTCTCGTCCTGCTCGGTCACAGGCCCCACCTTGAGGCGTTTGTTGCCGCGCCGCTCCAGACGCTTGGTGAAGGCGGACTTGGCCTCGTCCACGGTCATGGCGCGGTCCACGTCGTCCCATAAATTACCGTCCCCGCCGCCGCGAGGCTCCCTTTCCCGGTCAGGGGGGGCGTCGTCCCGGGATATATCGCGGGGAGGCGGATCACGGGGGGGCGGTTCGCCGGGAGGAGCACCGGGGGGCGTTTCTTCAAGGCCCTCGCTGCGGTGTTCATCTTCGCGCCTGCGCTCCTCGCGCAGCCGGCGCATGCGTTCGCGCTTTTGCTCGATGCGCCTGGCCCGGTCTTCTTCCGTTTCCGGCGTACTGCTGCGCCAGTCGAGGTCGTCCTCGTCAGCCTCCTCCGCGGCGATGGCGGGGGGAGCACAAAGAAAAGCGGCGGCCATCAGGGCGGAGAGAGAGAACAGAAAGCGTCGCGGCATGGGGTGTCTCCGACGGGGGATGAACGAGGAGAACTTATACCATGAAAGAGGCCGTTTGGCGTGTCCCGGTTATCCCTGTTTGCGATTCTATTCGCGCTTCTGGGACCAGCCCTGGGGGTCTTCGAGGAAGGCCCGCACTTCCGTTGCCGTGGCCTCGTCGAAGGCGCCGGTTTCCTGGGCTGCCTCGAGCACGTCCCACCAGGTGGTGAGCCCCAGCAGGCGCACGCCCATCTGCAACAGGCTTTCGGTGCTTTCGGGGAAAATGCCGTAATGGAAAACCACGAAGGCGTCGCAGACTTCGGCCCCGGCGTCGCGCAGGGCGTTGACGAAATGGATCTTGCTGCCGCCGTCGGTGGCCAGGTCTTCCACCAGCAGCACCCGCGCCCCTTCCTCCATATGGCCCTCGATCTGGGCCATGCGTCCGAAGCCCTTGGGCTCCTTGCGCACGTAGAGCATGGGCAGGTTCATGCGCTCGGCGATCCAGGCGGCGAAGGGAATGCCCGCGGTCTCGCCGCCGGCCACCATGTGGATGCTGCCCGGTTCCACCGCGTGTTCGATGAGCTTCACGGCGCGGTCCATGATTTCGTCGCGGGCGGCGGGGAAAGAGATGATCCTGCGGCAATCCACATAGACCGGGCTCAGCCGTCCCGAGGTCAGCTTATAGGGTTCCTGGGGCCTCGCGTTGACGGCGCCGATCTCCAGCAAGAGGCGGGCCGTGGCCTGGGCCGAATTGCGGGGGCTGGTGCATTTGCGTGCGGGTTGGGCGGTCATGAAAGGGTTTCCCTTGGAGATCGCTCCTGTTTAGCGGCAAAGAGGGGGGTGTGACAAATGGTTCCTGAGGGGGTGGCGCGGATAAGCAAGGGGTTTTCGAGCGCGTTCCCGGTAAGTATAGTCTTCGGCGAGTATAAAAGACGTTCTGACATGCGCGGTTGCTTAAATAAAAATAAAGCGCATGGGACAAAAGGGAGGAAATCATGTCCGACGCCGGTTCCGGCCATCTGACCGATATTGAGATTGCACGCGCCGCCACCATTCGGCCCATTCTCGAATTGGCGCAGGAAAAGCTGGGCATCGCGCCCGAAAACCTGCTGCCCTATGGCCACGACAAGGCCAAGGTGCCGCTCAGCTATGTGGACAGTCTGGCCGACAAGCCCGATGGCACACTGATTTTGGTGACGGCCATGACGCCGACCACCGCCGGCGAGGGCAAGACCACCACCTCGGTGGGGCTGGCCGACGGACTCAACCGCATCGGCAAGCAGACCATCGTCGCCCTGCGCGAGCCCAGCCTGGGCCCGGTCTTCGGCATGAAGGGCGGGGCCGCCGGCGGCGGTTATGCCCAGGTGGTGCCCATGGACGATATCAACCTCCATTTCACCGGCGATTTCCACGCCATCGGCGCCGCCCATAATCTGCTTTCGGCGATGACCGACAACCACCTTTATTGGAACAAGGAGCCCCATCTCGACGCGCGCCGCATCACCTGGCGCCGGGTGGTGGATATGAACGACCGCGCCCTGCGTTCCATCATCTGTTCCTTAGGCGGGGTGCCTAACGGCTTTCCGCGCGAAAACGGATTCGACATCACCGTGGCCTCGGAGATCATGGCGATCCTGTGTCTGGCCACCGATATTGATGATCTCAACAACCGGCTGGGCAAAATCATCGTCGGCCAGACCCGTGACCGCGAACCGGTCTACGCCAAGGACATCAAGGCCGAAGGGGCCATGACGGCGCTGTTGAAGGACGCCCTGCAGCCCAATCTGGTGCAGACCCTGGAGAACAACCCGGCCTTTATCCATGGCGGGCCGTTCGCCAATATCGCCCACGGCTGTAACACCGTGCTGGCCACCAAGACGGCGCTCAAACTGGCCGACTACGTGATTACCGAAGCCGGATTCGGGGCCGATCTGGGAGCCGAGAAGTTCCTCGATATCAAATGCCGCAAGGCCGGGCTGACGCCTGCCGCGGTGGTCATCGTCGCCACCGTGCGGGCGCTGAAGCTGCACGGCGGGGCCGATGCCAAGAACCTGGGCCCCGAAGACCTTGGCGCCCTGGAAAAGGGCATCCCCAACCTGCTGCGCCATGTGGAGAATATCGGTAAATACGGCCTGCCCACGGTGGTGGCCATCAACCGCTTCCCCACCGATTCCGACGCCGAAGTGGCGTTGGTGCAGTCGTCCTGCGAAAAGGTGGGCGTCAATGCCGTGCTCGCCGATCACTGGGCACGGGGCGGCGAGGGCGCCGAAGACCTGGCCAAGGAGGTGATCAATACCGTGGAGACCGGCAAGGCCGATTTCAAGTTCCTCTATCCCGACGACATGCCGCTGATTGAAAAGGTGCGCACCATCGCCAAGGAGATTTACCGCGCCGACGATATTTCCGTGGACAAGGCGATGGAGGCCCGCTTCGCCGAGATCGAGAAGCTCGGTTTCGGCCATTACCCGGTATGCATGGCCAAGACCCAGTACAGCTTCTCCACCGATCCCAGTCTCAAATGCGCGCCCGAGGGTTTCATCGTGCCGGTGCGCGAGGTGCGGTTGTCGTCGGGGGCCGAGTTCGTGGTGGTGCTGACCGGCGATATCATGACTATGCCGGGCCTGCCCAGCGTACCGGCAGCGGAAGCCGTGGGCGTGGGCGATGACGGGCTCATCTTCGGGCTGTTCTAGGGGTTTGTTTCTCCCGTTTTTCTTGCAAATGGGAAGAGAATGACCAGATAGGACATAGACATCGAATACCCGCAGGCAGGGAGGGGAACATGTCTGACAACGGAGACGACAACGGGCGCGACAACAGGCGCTGGCCGAGACTCTCCGTCCAGGTTTCCGCAGAGGTAAGAATTGAAGGCGTTCCCTATGTGGGGGTGGTCAATGATCTCTCGGTGGGGGGCACTTCCATGAAACTCACCCCCGGTGAGCGGGATGGCAAAGAGGTGGAAGTGTCGATCGATGATTTCGGCGAGTTCGAAGGCGCAATTGTGCGGCGCTGGGAGGACGGCCTGGCCCTGGAGTTCGACCTCAAGGAGGAAGATCAGTTTTCACTCGAGGAAGACCTTGAGGCCTTTAGGCGCGAGAACGATCTCGAATAAGCTGCGCCCCAGGGATATTTGGGGGCATTCTTTTTACCCTAAATCATTGATTTAATTTAAATTCAGCCCTAGGGGGTGAAAATGTTGACATTTGTTGACATTACCAAAAAAATCATTGTGATTTCAAAGGCTTAGTGATGTTGACATGGCCCCAAAAGGCCCCATCCATGTTGACATATGTTAACATTTGTTGACTCCATGACTCGGGTATTCCCGCCCCGGCCCTCCCCGTGGGGAACTTTTTTCACAGTGTCAAAGAGCGTCTCCCCCCGCATGAGGTCCATGCGAGGGGTAAGGATAATATTCCTATCACAAAGAGGGGTGGGAGTCAAGGCCCAGGGTACGTCGGGCCCCAACAAGCGGCCAGGGGCCAGATTACGTCGGGCCTTTAGGCGGCTTTTATCTCCGCATAGGCGGCGCGCAGGGGGGCGTCGTCCTCGGCGCTCAGGATGCGGTCGAGTCCGGGAAGAAAGCCCATTTCCTCTTTCTGGATGTGGAACACCTCGCGCTCCACCAGCTCGCGCCCGGTGGCGTGGAACTGGCCCCAGCTTTCGGCGCTGAAACCGCCTTCCTTGGCGGCGGCGACGAGCGCCACCAGACGCCCGGCCAGGGGCCGGATGAGTTCGTGTTCCTGCTGCAGCATCCCGGGAATTCCGGGATCGAAGCCCTGGGCGAAACGGGGGAAAAGGTGGGTTTCCTCGAAGGCGTAATGATAGGTGACATCCTCGCCCAGGGTGGTGGCCAGCTCGTCGAGCAGGGCGGCGGTGTCCCCGTCGGCCGCGTCGGGAGGATCGCCGGGGCCGTGGGCGGCGAGCAGTTTTTCGAGACGCTCCAGCAGCGCCAGCATGGCGGCATGTTCTTCATGCAGGTCACGCAGAATTTCGAGGCTCAGATTAAACATCAGGGCTTTTCCTTATCGGTTGTTTCCGGTGTTTCTGTTGTCTTCTTTGGGGCGCGGAGGCAGCCGCGGATCAGCCACAGAACGCGCAGCGCGAAGGCGGTGTATATCAAGGCGCCGAAGAGTCCGGCAAGACCGCCGAGGCGGACCGGCAGGGGGAGTTCCAGCGTGATGCCCGCCGCCACCAGAAGCAGGGCGAGGACGTGGCAGGCGGCATGGGCGCGGCGCGGGCCTTCGGGCGCCAGTTCGCTCATCAGCGGTGGCGTGGCCCCGGCGCTGGTGGCGTTCATGGCGCCGAGGAAGGGCAGGATGCGCTGTAGGGCGCCGAGAAGAAAGGTCAGGAGCCAGCCGAAAAGCGCGACAAAGACGAACAGGGCGAAGCCCCGATCTCCGGCAAGGTCGAACACCGTGGCGAGACCCAGCATCAGGCTCGCCACCAGGAAAAACCAGCCTGTACGCATGAGCAGTATGGAAACCCCTAGTTTGCGGCGCATGGCGGTGGCCAGGCAGTGTGTCATGCCGCGCAGATGCAGGGCCACGCCGAGAAGCCCGGACAGGGCTCCCGCCGCCGTCAGCAGGGGAATCCCGAGGAAGATTCCGGCCAGCGCCGCCAGCAGTCCGGCCACGGCGAGGGTGAAAACGGTGCGGCTTTCGCCCACCGGCACGCCTTCGGACAGGGCGAAGAGCGGCACCAGGATATGGCTGAAGCCGAGCGCCAGCATTCCCATGAAGCCGAACCCGGCGGCCACGAAGTGGAGAGTGATGACGCCCGCGCGGTCGTGGAGAAAGCCGTGATCGTCATCGACGATGAGGGCAAGCCCCAGCGCCAGGGCGACGGCCAGCGCCGCCAGCGCCGCCAGGCCGAAGCCGCTCAGGGGTTCGAAGGTGACCGCGCGCCGCAGAATCCGCCACAGCAGCCCGGCCACCAGCACCATGTATATGGCGAGTCCGAGCGCCACGCCGAGCCCGCCCAGGGCCATGACCGGGTGTTCGCCTGTGGCCATGCCCCAGACCAGGACGGCGGTGCCGGGGATGAAGAACCAGGAAGCGGCGCGCGGGGCGGTGGCGCCGCGTAGCAGCATTCCCGTCGCCACCGGCAGCATCTGGAAGGAGACCCCCATGGCGGTCATCGCCAGCACTCCCAGCGTCAGACTGTGCAGCGCCGCCAGCGCCGGTCCGGGACCGCCGCCGAAAGCGGCTATGTCTGCGGGAAAGGCCGCGATCAGCGCCCATAACAGGATGTGGAAGACCAGGGCGGCGGCGAAAAAGCGGTAGGGGATGGTGGGGTCGAGAAGCTGTGACTGGGCCCCCATGAGGATGCTTCCGGGAAAGCTCATGACCCGGATTCCGAGGACTCTGGGAGGGGTTGTGTCCGGGTGAGGGTCAGGCGCAGGCCGCCATCATCACCGGCGGCGGGCTCCTTGGTCCAGGACCAGCCGCGCTCCACCAGTTCGGGATACAGGTTCACGGGATCGCGGGCCATCAGGACGCGCACCGTATCGCCGCACTCGGCGCGCTCGATGAGCTCGAGGATGGCCACCAGGGGCTTGGGCGGGGTGTGGATGTCGCGCAGGTCGAGGCAGGGAGCTCCCGCCTCCCAGAGGACGGGGACATCGCCGGCCACGGGTTTGTGTTTCGTCGTTTCGGGCAAGGTTCCACTTTCGCGTTTCCGGTTGGAGGTAGAATCAAGGGGGCGCGGAGTCAAGGGTGACGGGGGGGATGATGGCGGGGTATGGTTTCATCCAAGGGAGGAAGTTATGGCTGAAATACCCAAGGGAAGAACCGCGCGTTTTGCCGCGGCGGGGATGTTTCTGTTGGCGGCGGCTTGTTCGGAGAGCGTGGACAAGAAGGAAATCTCGAAGCAGGACTTCGGTGACAAATGGCCGTTCACCGTGGATCACGGCCTGTTGCGCTGTATCCCGCCGGGCCAGGTGGTGTTCGAGGTGGCGGGGACCGCCTATGCCGTGAACAGAGTGAGGCAGCCGGTTAAACATTTTCCCCCCGCCGATTCCATCCTGCGGGCCAAGCCTCACGGCAGCAGCAATAAAATGAGCCTCGCCCCCATTATCGGGCTCGGACTCGATCTCTGTAAGGAGCCATAAAGACGGGAGCGGATTACGCCGCCGCCCCTCACACAGCCTTGGAGTGTTTTCCTTCCGCCACCTCGAAATAGGCGTCGAAGGCGGCGCCGACACAGCGTACCAGCAGGCGGCCGTCGGGAGTGACGGTGAGGTGGTCGCCGTCGAGTTCGATGAGCCCGTCGGCGGCCAGTTTTTCCAGTTTGGGCCTGGCACCGGCAAGAACGTCCGGGGTCATCCCGTGCTCGCCGCAGATCTCGCCGAGGTCAATTTCAAGATCGCACATGAGGCGTTCGATCAGCGCCCGCCGTAACCGGTCGTCCCCGCTCAGCTCGACGCCGCGCGCGGTGGGCAACCGGCCCTCGTCGAGGGCGCGGCGGTAGAGATTGAGCTGGGGGAAGTTCTGGACATAGCCTTGGGGCAGCGAGGAAATGCTCGACGCGCCGAAACCGACCAAGGTGTCCGCGCGGTCGGTGGTATAGCCCTGGAAATTGCGGTGCAGGGTTCCCGCCTTCAGCGCCACCGCCATGGGGTCGTCGTCGCGGGCGAAATGGTCGAGGCCGATGGTGACGAAACCGTGGTCTTCGAGAAACGTTCTCGCGGCACCGGCCTGTTTCCAGCGGTCTTCGGTGCCGGGCAGGGCGTCCTCGTCGATCATCTTCTGGTGGACCTTCATCCACGGCACATGGGCGTAGCCGAACAGGGCGAGGCGCGCGGGTTCCAGTTGCAGAACCTTCTCCGCCGTGGCCAGCACCTCGTCGGTGCCCTGGTGGGGCAGGCCGTACATGAGGTCCACGTTGATCTCGGCGATGCCCACACCGCGCAGTCCGTCGATCACCCGCTTGGTCTCGTCGAAGGGCTGGATACGGTTGACGGCCTGTTGCACCTTGGGGCTGAAATCCTGGACGCCGAGGCTGGCCCTGGTCACGCCGGCCTTTCCCAAGGCGGCGATGGTGTCGTCGCCGACGCCGCGGGGGTCGATCTCGACGGCGAATTCGCTCTTTTCGTCGAAATCGAAATGAGCGTGCAGGGAGCCGGACAGGCGCAGGATATCGGCGGGAGCGAGGCTGGTGGGGGTGCCGCCGCCCCAATGCACATGGGAGGCGCGATGGCGTTTTCCCAATGTCTCGGCCACCCGTTCCACCTCAACCGTCATATGGTCGAGATAGGTGGTGATGGGTTCATAGCGGTTGACGATCTTGGTGTGACAGCCGCAGAACCAGCACATGGTGTCGCAGAAGGGGATATGTATGTAGAGAGACAGGGACTCACTGCTGGGAATTTCCGCGAGCCAGCGGGCATGGGTCGCGGCGTCCACGTCCTCGGTGAAGTGGGGCGCGGTGGGATAGCTGGTATAGCGCGGTACCGGCTGGTCGTATTTGGCGAGGATTTCGGGTGAGAGCATGGGGCTTTCCGGTGGTCAGGACGGGGCGCGTGTCACGAGGTCTTTATAGAGGGCCACGGTCCGGGCGGTGATGAGAGGTTGCGCGAAATGTTCCTCCACCATCCGGCGGGCCTCGCCCCCCATCTTCTCCCGCATATGGGGGTCTTGCGCAAGCCGGGCAAGGGCCGTGGCCAGCGCTTCGGCGTCGCGGGCGGGCACCAGCAGGCCGCTTTCTTGGTGGCGTACGATCTCGCGGCAGCCGGGTACGTCGCTGGCGATCAGCGGCAGGGCGCAGGAGGCGGCCTCGAGCAGGCTCAGGGGCAGGCCCTCGCGGTAGGAAGGCAGCACCGCCATATGGGCGGTTTTCAGGATATCCGCCATGTCTTCCCGATGTCCCCACCATTCCACGGCGCCCTCGCGTTGCCATTCCTCCAGGGTTTCGCGCGGGATGCTGGCCGGGTTGGCGGGGTCGCCTTCGCCCACCAGCACCACCCGTAGCGCCACGCCCTGTTGTTTGAGGAGTCGCGCGGCGGCCACCAGCTCGCCCACGCCCTTGTCCCACAACATGCGCGAGGCCAGAACCGCCAGCGGTGGCGAGCCCCCGTCGCTGGGCAGGTTCTTGTCCGTGGGTGGCGGCGAGGGGGCGAAGGCGTCCGTATCCACACCCGAGCCGGGGATCAGGCTGATATGTCCGCGGCGGGCGATGCCGGCGCTCTCCAGCATCTCTCTGTCATCGGGGTTCTGGACGATCACATGGCCGCGTTCGTGATTGAGCAAGAGACGCAGGGCGAACCGGATGAAGGGCCGCAGCAGGCACGCCAGGAAGTCGCGGGAGATGAATACATAACCCAGCCCGGCGATGGAATTGACGTAAGCGGGAACCCCCGTGAGGCGGGCGGCGATGGAGCCGTATAGGGCTGGTTTCAGGGCCACGTGCTGGGTGATGGCGGGGCGCTCGCGGGCGTAGAGGCGCACCAGTTCGGCGATGCTGGCCAGCTCGCGCAGGGGGTTGCGGCTGCGGCGGTGGAGGGCGAGCGGTACCAGGCGGAAGCCTTCGGCTCTTATCTGCGCGGCCGCGGCGCTAATTTGCTCGGCCGCGGCGCTAATTTGCCCGGCGGGAGCGGTGTCCTCATTCACATGAGCCGCCACCACCACCTCGAATCCGGCCTCGCGGGCGGCGCGGGCGTGAGCGATGCGGTGGGAGCAGAAATACCAGTCTTCGGTGACGAGATAGAGGAGCTTGGGCCGGGCTTTGGCCGGGTCATGGGTCTGACCGGGGGTCTGGTCTTGCATCTGGGCGGTTGGGGGAGGGCTCATGGGGCGATCATGCGTATATGGGGAGGGCTTTTCAAGGCTGCCTCCCCCTTTTCCCCGGCGGGGGCCATAAGACGGGGGCGTATGGTTCGAAAATTTCTTACGCCGGGGGGGCGTAAAAGGAACAGATAAAATACTGAATAGACATGTTGCGGGGAGTCGTATGGCCGGGGATTTTGCGTTCAGACCAACGATTCCAAGTAGATACGGGATAAAGTAATAGTATTACCCGAATTATTTAGAGACCCGTTGATTTGAATAGAGGCCGCGCCGGGAACGGGGCCTGACCTTTGTCCATTGACAATTACAATATATAGTGCCATAAAATTTTTACCCTACCAATATAGGTATCTATACAGAGGTAGGGAGAAGGTGGGGTTGCCGCCCTGAGGAGCAGGGGCAACGTTTGCCCGTGTGCCCTGCGGCGGATAATTACTTCAGCTTTTTCGCGTTTTATTATCCACTGTACCCATAGGGGGGGTATCACTATGTCTAGTCTTCTCGCCTTGTCAGTCAGTATTGGCGGTCTTGGTGCCGTTGCGACCTGGCTGGCCCTCGGGCCGTTGTCGGGGATTATGTTGATCTGGGCGGCCTTTCTCGCTTGGGCCGGTTATTTTTATAGCGGTGGCAACGCCGATGCTCTCAAGGCCACTATTGTCGGCAATATCTTCGGCGCGGTTTGTGCCTGGGTCGCGGCCATGCTCATCATCAACGTGGACGTTGGCGCCTTCACGGCACCCATCTGGGTCGGTGTGACGGTGTTCATTCTTGTCTATGCTTCGCAGGTTGAGGCCTTGGCAAATATTCCAGGCGCCGTCGTCGGCTACGCGGCGTCGTTTGCCTATATGTTGCACGCCAATGCGCTCAATGCGATGTCGGTATCGGCTGCTAGCTTTGATAATCCGCTGGTGCTGATCTCGGTCTCGATGGTTATCGGCGCGGTCTTCGGGGCTCTTTCGAGCCGCCTCGCCGGCATGTTGGGCGGCAGCTGACGTTCGCCTGACCGGTTCTTATCCCGGGGGGCATCCCGCACCCCGGGACAAGGGCACGGAAGTTCGTTAAAAAGACCTCGTTTCCCGCCGTCGTGGCGGGGGACGGGTTTTTTTTGCGTTTAGAGTGGGCTGACCCGCTCTGTCCTCACCTTCATGTGATTTGCCTGTGTTTGGGTCGCCGGCCATGATGGCGGCATGGTTTCCTGTTCCTTTTCCCGTCTTTTCATGCCGGTGGTGGCGGTTGCCGCCGTGGCGATGCTGGCGATTGTTTTTCTGGAAGAGGGGTTTCTGGAGTCGGGATTTCCGGAGGCCGGAGCTGCGAACCGGGGCGGCGGGCAGGCAAGTGAACAGGCGCGTGTATGGGCCGGGGAATGGCCGCGGGAATGGCCGCGCACCGATTTCTCGAAGCATTCCGTGGAATTGTCGGAAATTTTCTCCGGCGGGCCGCCCAAGGACGGCATTCCCGCTATCGACCGCCCCCATTTTATCGCCATGGACAAGGCCCGGGGTCTGGGACGTGACGAGCCTGTCATCAGCTTGGAGCTGAACGGCGAAATGCGGGCCTATCCCTTAAGCGTGCTGGTCTGGCACGAGATCGTTAACGACACGGTGGGCGGCGTGCCCGTGGCCGTGACCTTTTGCCCCTTGTGCAATTCCTCCATCGTTTTCGACCGCCGCCTGTCTTTCGCGGGCCGCGAGTGGGTGCTTGATTTCGGCACTACGGGAAAGCTCCGCCGTTCCGACATGGTGATGTACGACCGTCAGAGCGAAAGCTGGTGGCAGCAGTTTCTCGGCGTGGCCATTGTCGGCGAACTCACCGGTGCGGAACTCACCATGCTGCCCTCGCGCGTTGAATCATTCGATCGTTTCCGCCAGCGCGCGGCGGAGGCGAAAAAAGAGGGACGGGTGCTGGTGCCGGGAAACCCGGCCATGCGTTCCTACGGGCGCAACCCCTATGCCGGTTATGACAGCGGACGGCCTTTTCTCTATTCCGGAAAGACTCCCGAGGGCATCGCGCCGCTGGCCCGGGTGGTGGTGGTGGGAGACGAGGCCTGGAGTCTCGACTTGCTGCGCCAACATGGTTCTTTGAGCGTGGACGATCTGGTTTTCACCTGGACTCCGGGCCAGAACTCGGCCCTGGATGATGCCCGCATTGCGCGCGGCCGCGACGTGGGCAACGTGACGGTGCAGCGCCGCACCGAGGAGGGGTTGGAGGACGCCGTCTATGACGTGAGCTTCGCCTTCGCCTTTACCGCTTTTTATCCCGAAGGCGTGATGCATCTGGAATAAGCGGCCCGGGACTGGCCAAGAGATTTCCGACAGATGCCTTACAACCTATTGTATTTATTCATGAATTCCCGGTGATCCAGAAGATAAAGCCGGTAGCCTTTGAGCTTGCGAAGGCTTTGGAATATATCGATGGCCGAGTACAGGATCATGATGACGGCCAGCACTGTGAGAAGAAGCAGGGCTGCGTCAACAATGGTCTCCTGCCAGTTCCGTTCTCCGCCCGTAATATCAGGCGCGGTATTTTCTGCCGGACATAACGTGGTCCCGGGGGGAACAGATCCATCGCGGATAAGCTCCTTGAGCAACCCGCCTTCCTTCAGGGAGATGCATGGCGGTTCCTCATTCCGGGGCTCGGTGGCATGGGTTACAACTCCCGCCATCCAGCCGATGCCCAGGATCAGGACCACACTGAAGAGAAGGATCAGGCGTCTGGTCTTGGCGATTTTACCCTGCAGCCATTCCTCGTGGCCCACGGAAAGAATCAACCGAAGGTTATCGTCCTTTGGATAGTCGCTTGTGCCCATGAGATGCAGTCCGAAAAATATTCAAATACCAATGTAAGGGGTTTCGTTGTTGGACGCCAAGGACCGAGCACTGGAGGTTCCATCCGCTGTGGGGTTTCCGTGACCTCGCTCCGCTAAGGGCCTAGAATGGCGGTTCTGGATGGCATGGCGGGAAAGGGCGTATTCCAAGTGGCGGTCTATTTCATATCGGGAATCTTGCTGTTGGTGGGCGTGTTGTTGTTGATGCGGGGCTTTGCCGAAGCCGATCCCGCGGTGATGGCGCGTATCCTCAAACGGTCGTTCCTGATTATCGGTGCGGGGGTGCTGGCCTTCCTGGCGGCCACGGGGCGGCTCAGCGCGGCGCTTGGCGGCCTGACGGGATGGGCGATCCTGGCCCTGCGCTGGCACGGTATCTGGAGGCAGGTGAAACAGGCCAAGGAGAGCTACGAGGAGTTTCGGGATGGCGGTGCGGGGGGAGCAAGCGGTGGCGGCGGAAGCCGGGGTAAGTTTCAGAGTGGCGATATGACCCGCCAGGAGGCGCTGGAAATTCTGGGTCTCGACGAGGGCGCTAGCGAGGACGAAATCCGCGACGCCCATCACCGGCTGATGGTGAAGACCCATCCCGACCAGGGCGGCTCCAACTGGCTGGCCACCCGCATCAACCAGGCCCGCGACCTTCTGTTGGGGAAATGAGGGCTGGTGGAAACATGAGGATTTTTGGAAACATGAGGGCGGGTTCCTGTCCCATGCGGGCGAGTGCGCTTGCATCCGTTCGGCGCGCCATGGCACAACCAGCGGGTGGCCGCGAGGCGGAGGCTGATTTTCCCGGCAACGGGGCGGCTGGATTTTTTGCTTTTGGGCATTTTTTGTTTTTGAACTGGGGAACGGATGACGCAGCCGGTACGTAAGGCGGTTTTTCCGGTGGCGGGGCTGGGCACGCGGTTTCTTCCCGCCACCAGGGCTATCCCGAAGGAAATGCTGCCGGTGGTGGACAAGCCTCTGATCCAGTGGGCGGTGGAAGAGGCGGCAAGCGCCGGGATCGAGGAATTCATCTTCGTCACCGCGCCGGGCAAGGAGGCCATCGAGGCCCATTTCGGTCCCGCCCCGGCTCTCGACCATGCCCTGGAGGAAAAGGGCAAGGACGGTCTTTTGCGGGAATCACGCGCATTGGCCGCCTTGGGCGCGCATGTTACTTGCGTGTTGCAGCCCGAACCCCTGGGGCTGGGCCATGCCGTGTGGTGCGCCCGCGAACAGGTTGGCGGCGAGCCCTTCGCGGTGCTGCTTCCCGACGATATGGTTCTCGATGAAACCCCCTGTCTGCAACAGATGGTGGCGGCTTACGGCAAGGTTGGCGGCAATCTGGTGGCGGTGGAGGACGTGCCCCGCGAACACACCAACCGCTATGGCATCGTCGATCCCGGTGATGGGGAGGATACGGGAGAGAGGGGCGCGCTGGTGGCGGTGGCGGGGCTGGTGGAAAAGCCCGACCCATCGCAAGCGCCTTCCACCCTGTCGGTGATCGGGCGCTATATCTTACAACCCCGGGTGTTTGAACTGTTGGAGGCCGGAGAACGTGGCGCGGGCGGTGAAATCCAGCTTACCGACGCCCTGGCCGGGATGATCGGAGACATGCCGTTTCATGGGCTGCGCTTCAGCGGCGAGCGATTCGACTGTGGCGATAAAATAGGATATCTCAGGGCCAATATGGCCTATGCCCGTGACCGCGACGACTTGCGGGACGCCGTTGCCGTTCTTTGTAAGGCCTTCGTGTAGGCCGCCGTTCCTTATGACCGTAACGTCCAGACAGGAAAGATAACGCCATGCATATCGCCATGATCGGCACCGGGTACGTGGGGCTTGTCTCCGGCGCCTGTTTTTCGGAATTCGGCGTCGACGTGGTCTGCGTCGACAAGGACGCGGACAAGATTGAGCGCCTGCGCAAGGGCGAGATTCCCATCTACGAGCCCGGCCTCGAGAAAATGGTGCAGGCCAACGCAGAGGCTGGGCGGCTGTCCTTCACCACTGATTTGAAGGAGGCCGTGGCCAAGGCCGATGCCGTTTTCATCGCCGTCGGCACGCCGAGCCGCCGTGGTGACGGCCATGCCGATCTTTCCTATGTGTTCGCCGCGGCCGAAGAAATTGCCGCTGCCCTGGACGGCTATACGGCGGTGGTGACCAAATCCACGGTGCCGGTGGGCACCGGCCGCGAGGTGGAGACCATCATCCGCAATACCCGCAAGGATGCCGATTTCGACGTGGTGTCGAACCCGGAATTCTTGCGCGAGGGCTCGGCCATCAACGATTTCATGCGTCCCGACCGGGTGGTGATCGGGGCCGAGACCGATCGCGCCCGCGACCTCATGCGTCATCTCTATAATCCGCTCTATCTGATCGAGACGCCGATCCTGTTCACCCGGCGCGAGACCGCGGAGCTCATCAAATACGCCGCTAACGCCTTTCTCGCCACCAAGATCACCTATATCAACGAGATCGCCGATCTTTGCGAGAAGGTGGGCGCCGACGTTCACGACGTGGCCCGGGGGATGGGGCTGGATGGCCGTATCGGGCGCAAGTTCCTGCATCCCGGTCCCGGCTATGGCGGTTCGTGCTTTCCCAAGGACACACTGGCCCTGGTGCGTACCGCTCAGGAAGCCAAGACACCTTTGGGCATCGTCGAACATGTGGTGGCCTCCAACGACGCCCGCAAACAGCATATGGCCGAGCGCATCATCGCTGCCTGTGGCGGCTCGGTGAAAGGCCGCACCGTCGCCGTGCTTGGTCTTACCTTCAAGCCCAATACCGATGATATGCGCGACAGCCCCAGCCTCGCAATTGTCCCCGCCCTGCAAGTGGCGGGCGCCACCGTGCGCGCCTTCGATCCCGAAGGCATGGAGGAAGCCAAGGAGCTTCTCGACGATGTGGTGTGGTGCAAGGACGCCTACGAGGCCATGAAGGACGCCCATGTGCTGGCTATTATCACCGAATGGAACGAGTTCCGGGCGCTCGACCTGGAGCGGGTCAAGTCGCTGTTACAGGAGCCGGTTCTGGTGGATTTGCGCAATATCTATGATCCGGGAGAGATGAAGGCCGCCGGATTCACATATTCCAGTATCGGCCGCCCCGATAGCGCCTTCGGCGACGACTAGGGAAGCGTCCCTTGCCGTCTCCCCACAATTTTGATCCCACGATCCTGCGCGAATACGACGTGCGCGGCATTGTCGGCGAGACGCTGAGCCGCGACGATGCCCGCGCCCTGGGCCGGGCCTTCGGCACCATAGCCGGAGAAACCGGCGCCACCACGGTCTGTGTGGGGTATGACGGCCGCACCACATCGCCGCAGATGGAAGCGGCGGTGGTGGAAGGGCTGAGCCAGGCCGGGATAGCGGCGAAACGGGTGGGGCTGGGGCCGACGCCCATGCTCTATTTCGCTATCCACCATCTCTCCGCCGATGGCGGCATCATGATTACCGGCTCCCACAACCCGCCCGACCATAATGGTTTCAAGATGATGCTCGGTGGTAAGCCCTTCTTTGGGTCCGACATCCAGCGCCTGGGCGAGGTGGCGGCGCGGGGCGCTTTTGCGGATGTTGGGGAAGTGGCGGAACCTTCGGTGGAATCGGTTGCCACAGTCTCTGTAGACGAGCCGTATCTCGATATTCTGGTGGAGGCTTATGACGGCACGGGCGAGGGCGAAGAACTCAAGGTGGCCTGGGACGCCGGAAATGGCGCCGCCGGTGAGATCATGGCGCGGCTGACGCAGCGCCTTCCCGGAACCCATATGCTGCTCAACGAGACCATTGACGGCAGCTTTCCCAGCCATCACCCCGACCCCACCGTGGCCGAGAATCTGGCGCAATTGCAGGATACGGTGCGGCGCGAGGGCTGTGATCTGGGGATTGCTTTCGACGGCGACGGCGACCGCATCGGCGTTGTCGATGGCGAGGGCGAGATCCTGTGGGGCGACCAGCTCATGGTGGCCCTGGCGGGTGAAGTTCTGGAGGATATGCCCGGCGCCACCATTATCGCCGACGTCAAGGCGAGTCAGGTGCTGTTCGACGAGATCGCGCGCATGGGCGGCACACCGCTGATGGGGCGCACCGGCCATTCCCTGATTAAGGCGCAGATGGCGGAGACCGGCGCGCCGCTGGCGGGTGAGATGAGCGGTCATATTTTTTTCGCCGACCGCTATTTCGGCTATGACGACGCCCTCTACGCGGCGGTGCGCCTGTTGCGCGTGGTGGCGCGCGGGGGAGAAAGCCTGGCGGACTTGCGCAAACGTCTGCCGAAGGTGGTGAACACGCCGGAACTGCGCTTCGATTGCGCCGATACGCGCAAGTTCGCCGTGATCGAGGAGGTCAAGGCGCGGCTTGCGGCGGAAGGGACGGAGATCAATGACATGGATGGGGTGCGGGTGCAGACCTCCGACGGTTGGTGGCTGTTGCGGGCCTCCAACACCCAGGCGGTTCTGGTGGCGCGCTGTGAATCGGGCGACAAGGAAGGTCTGGAACGGCTCAAGGCCGATCTGGTGGACCAGCTGCGGCAGAGCGGCGTGGAACCGCCGAAGTTTTAGAGCTTATTTCCACTTACGTGGACTCCTGCACCGGCCCACTCCCCCTCCCGGCCACCCCAAGCGTACGATGCCGTCGGGTGGCCGGGAGGGGGAGTGGGCCGGAGCCGGTTAAATGGCAAATAGGCCTTATTTGCGCGCCGTCTGTTTGTCCCGCAGGGCGGCGGAGACCTTACCCTTGGGCGGCACGGCCACACATCCGAAATTATCCCTTTTCAGTTCCTCGCAGGCATCGCGCGCCTTGGTTTCATCAAGCCCCATGAGGCGGGCGCGGTAGATCATGCCCGAGTCTTCTTTCATTGGCAGGACCACCACCCTGGCGCTGCCCAGCAAAGAGGGTAAACGCCGCGCCGCGCTGCTGGCGGCGAGATGGGCCGGGGCATAGCGCGAGAAGGCCCCTACCTGTACCCCCCACACCGCCTTGCGGACCTTTTTCTTAGGCGTTATTTCCGCCGTCCCCGCCGTCCTCGCCATCTTTACCTTTTTAGCGGTCTTGGCGGCGCTGGCCTGTTGTTCTTTTTCCTTGGCTTTCAGGAGGGCCTGCTTCTGGTTTTCACCCATCTCCGTCATGGCAACGCCGGAGCGCACGGACCGGAACCCCTTGTCCAGGAGCTTGGCCATATGGACGTTGCGCGACTTGGCCGAGCGCCCGCCCATGACCACGCCCACCAGCCGCCGGTTGTAGCGCACCGCCGAGGCCGCGAGGTTGAACCCCGAGGCCCGGATATAGCCGGTCTTGATGCCATCGGCCCCGTTATAGGTCTTCAGCATCTTGTTGTGGTTCTTGTAGGTCTTGCCGTTCCAGGAAAAGGACCGGGCGGAAAAGAAATGATAATATTCGGGATAGTCGGTGAGCAGTCCCCGCGCCAGCACCGAGAGGTCGCGCGCGGTAGAACGCTGGCGCCGGTTGGGCAGACCCGAGGCATTGCGGAAAGTGGTGCTCGACATGCCCATTTCCTTGGCCTTGCGCGTCATCATACGGGCAAAATTGACCTCGTCTCCGCCCAGGGATTCGGCGATGACGGTGGCCACGTCATTGGCCGATTTCGTCACCAGGGCAAGAATGGCGTCGCGCACGGTAAGGGTCTGCCCCTTCTTCAGCCCCAGTTTCGAGGGCGCCTGGCCGCTCGCCCGTTTGGAAGTGCGTAATTTCTGGTCGAGGGTGAAGCGTCCGTCCTCCAGCGCGGCGAAGGCCATATAGAGGGTCATCATCTTGGTCAGCGAGGCCGGATAGTTCCGGGTATCGGCATTGACCTCGTGCAGGACCACGCCGGTATCGGCGTCAACGATGATTGCGGCGTATTTGGCCAGTGCCGGAGAGGCGGAGCAAAGAACCAACAGCACGGCCATGACGGCAAGGACCGGGGAGAGGGAATGCCGGAAGGAGAATGTGAGGAAGGAAACTTTCATCGCGCCGTCGCTTATCCTTACTTTCCGTGTTTCGCCGCGTGTCCCGGTTATTTCTGTCGCGGCCTGTTGTCCCGGCTTGGGAGTCCGATTCTAGAGAAAGGGGAGAATGGCTGTCCACGGGATTAGTGAGGGAGTGGTATATATTGGTTAATTAGCCCCTCATTATATGAATATTTTCTTACCGGCGCCTAGGCCATGGACTCATAAATCTGATGAGCAATGGCGCTCGAAACCGCTAAGACAGGCTAGGAAATGCACTACAAGCGGGGTCGGCGCCCCGGTGTTGGGCGCTGACGACACCTGTCGACGCGGTTTCAGCGCCCAGAGGGTATGGCGTATTTGCCCAACTACATTGTCCACAGACCTTGAAAACCTCGGGGTTTCCGGCGGTCTGTCTTCGCGTATTCGGACAAATTCGCTCATACCATTGCCATCACATTTATGAGTTCATGACCTAAGGAACTTGAAGTCAGGCGGGGGCATTCTATGTTATTCTGTAGCCCCGGAGACAGGTTTTTTAAGGAGACCGTTTTTGGGGAAAGCGGGAGACGAGGAACGAAAATGAGCGATCACGACAGAGATGATGACCATATTCCGGAAACCGGCGTGGTTATCAAGACCAAGCCAAAGACCAAGAAGCCGTCCCTCTATAAGGTTATTCTTCTGAATGACGACTACACACCTATGGAGTTCGTGGTGGAAATTCTCGAAGGATTCTTCGGCAAATCCCATGACGAAGCTCTGCAGATCATGCTTCACGTGCACCAAAAAGGGGTCGGTGTCTGCGGCGTCTTTCCCTACGAGATCGCCGAGACCAAGGCCACCCAGGTGATGGATATGGCGCGCCGCCACCAGCACCCCCTGCAATGCACTTTGGAAAAGGAATAACGGAACGTGTTGTCGGCAAATCTGGAACAAAGCCTGCACCGGGCGCTGGGTCTGTCCGGCGAGCGGCGCCATGAATACGCCACGCTGGAGCATCTGCTTTTCGCCCTCACCGAGGATCAGGACGGCGTGGCGGTGCTGCGCGCCTGTGACGTGGATATCGACCGCCTGCGCCGCGACCTGGAAGACTATATCGACAACGAACTGGCGGACATCGTCGCCGAGGAAGAGGTAGAGGCCAAGCCCACGGCCAGCTTCCAGCGCGTTCTCCAGCGCGCCGCCATCCATGTCCAGTCCTCGGGCCGGGAAAAGGTGACGGGGGCCAATATCCTGGTGGCCATGTTCGCGGAACGGGAATCCTACGCCGTCTATTTCCTTCAGGAACAGGACATGACGCGGCTCGACGCCGTCAATTACATTTCTCACGGTATCGCCAAGGTGCCGGAGCTTTCCGAGCCCCGCCATGTGCACGGCGTCGAGGAGGGCGAGGAAGAGGAGGAAGGCAAGCCGGAGAAAGAGGCTTATGAGGTCTATTGCGTGGACCTCAACGAGAAGGCGGAGCAGGGCAAGATCGATCCGCTGATCGGCCGCGACGAAGAAATCGAGCGCACTATCCAGGTGCTGTGCCGGCGCACCAAGAACAATCCGCTTTATGTGGGTGATCCCGGTGTCGGCAAGACGGCCATGGCCGAAGGGTTGGCGCGGCGCATCGTCCGTGGTGAGGTTCCCGACGTGCTCGCTGAGGTTTCCATCTTTTCTCTCGACATGGGGGCCTTGCTGGCGGGAACGCGCTATCGCGGCGATTTCGAGGAACGCCTGAAGGCCGTGATTTCAGGGCTGGAAGCCCGCGACAACGCGGTGCTGTTCATCGACGAAATCCATACCGTTGTCGGGGCGGGCGCCACCAGCGGCGGTTCCATGGATGCCTCCAACCTGTTGAAGCCGGCCCTGGCCAGCGGCCAGATGCGCTGTATCGGTTCCACCACCTATAAGGAATACCGCAACCATTTCGAAAAGGACCGCGCCCTGTTGCGCCGCTTTCAGAAGATCGACATCAACGAGCCGTCACTGGAAGACGCGGTGAAGATTATGCGTGGCTTGAAACCCTATTACGAAAAGCACCACAAGGTGCGGTACACCGCCGAGGCCCTGCGCACCGCGGTGGAGCTTTCGGACCGCTATATCGGTGACCGCAAACTGCCCGACAAGGCCATTGACGTGATTGACGAGGCCGGCGCGGCGCAGATGCTGAGGCCCAAGAGCCGCCGCAAGAAGGTAATTTCGGTCAAGGACGTGGAAGCCGTGGTGGCCCTGATCGCCCGTATCCCGCCACGCAATGTTTCCGCCGACGACAAGGCCGTGCTCAAGACGCTGGCCCGCGACCTCAAGACCATGGTCTTCGGCCAGAATAAGGCCATTGCCGCTCTTTCCAGCGCTATCAAGCTCTCGCGCGCGGGCCTGCGCGAGCCCGAAAAACCGGTGGGTAATTATCTCTTCTCCGGCCCCACCGGCGTCGGCAAGACCGAGGTGGCGAGACAGCTCGCCCTGCAGCTCGGCATCGAGTTGATCCGTTTCGACATGTCGGAATACATGGAGCGGCACAGCGTCTCGCGCCTGATCGGCGCGCCGCCGGGCTATGTGGGATTCGATCAGGGCGGACTGTTGACCGACGCCGTGGACCAGCATCCCCATTCGGTGCTGCTGCTCGACGAGATCGAAAAGGCCCATCCCGACCTGTTTAATGTGCTGTTGCAGATCATGGATTACGGCAAGCTCACCGATCACAGCGGCAAGACCATCGATTTCCGCAATGTGACGCTGATCATGACCACCAATGCCGGGGCCAGCGAACTGGCTAAGCCCGCCATCGGTTTTGAGCGCCAGAGCCGCGTCGGCGATGACGAGGAAGCCATCAACCGCACCTTTACCCCGGAATTCCGCAACCGGCTGGATGCCATTATTTCCTTCGCCCCGCTTGCTCCCGTCACCATGAGCAAGATCGTGGACAAGTTCATCCTGGAGCTTGAGAACCAGCTTGCCGACCGTGAGGTGACCATTGATCTGGATGCCCCGGCGCGGGCCTGGCTGGCTGAGAGGGGCTATGACGAAAAATTCGGGGCGCGGCCGCTGGCCCGGGTGATCCAGGACCATGTGAAAAAGCCGCTGGCCGAGGAACTGCTGTTCGGTAAGCTGGCCAAGGGCGGCGCCGTGCGGGTCAAGGTGGCGGGTGGCAAGCTCGCCTTCTCGTACCCCAAATCCAAGAGCAGGAAATCTTCGCGCCGCGTTCCCGCCACCGCGAGATAGTCTTCATATGTTCCCTCAGTCGCCGGGCGGGCGCGTCCGCGCCCTTGGCTTTCGCGCCATAAGGCGCGGCGGGCAGTCGCCCTTGCCGGCGAACCCATGTCTTGGGACATGTGCTCGCCGGGAAGATTTATATATTTGCTTCGCTGCGCCCTTCGGTCGTCCCCTCAATCTTCTGGGGGGCGTTCCTCTAACGGGGCTTGAACTTGATGACCCCAAGCAGGTCGCTGACCTCGCTGTCGTCATCGCTTAAGGGCATGACCACGCTGCGGTAGATGACCTCGTTGCCGTCGCGCATGGTGAAACTGTCGGAGGCGCCCAAGGGGCGCTTTTCATTCGCCGCCACCTCGAAAAGATATTTCATGCGGTCCCAGACCGGTGGTGGGAAACAGTCCGCCGCGCCCATGCCGGAAGGAATTTCACCGGCCGGTCCGGCGCGGTCACGTCCGCAGAAACGGGCGATTTCCTCGCCGCCATAGGTGAAGGCGGCGACGTCGATCCCGTCCGCCAGCGAGATGATGAAGACGAAAGGCCAGAGTTCGCGCAGCCGCGCCGGGTCCACGTCGGCGCTTGCGGGGAAAGCCCGCTCGCCGCGTAATTCCTCCCAATATTGCAGGGCAAAGGCGATGTCGCGGCGTTCGGAGCCGGCCACTTCCTCGGATTTTGCGTGCTGCCCCTTTCGCTCCGCGCTCATGGTCGACCCCGTAAGGTTCCCGTTCATGCCGGTGGTTCCCCGCCCAGCCGGCGGTTCACGGTAACAGAGATTGCGCAGACGCGGAAGCCGCCCCCCCCATTCGGGAATAACAGAGGGAGCAGCAGAGAGGGAGGTGTTCAGACGGCTCTGTCCTCTCGTTCGTCTTGCGGGGACAGGCCTACGTAGATCAGGGCGTCGCGGGTCATTTTTTCGCATTCGGGAAACTTGTGGCAGAGAGTGCACGGGGTGGCGCTGGGGCCCTCGTAGGATCCGCCGAAATAGAGTTGGCAGATACGCTTGCGGAAAACCTCATGGCACTGGTCGAAAGGAATGTTGGTCATGTTTCCGACCTCCTTTCCGTTGTTCCTTGCTCTCCTTGAGGCCCTTATCTTTCGTCCTCTCCGTTTAGTCCTCTTTGGGGCGAAGAGCCGTCTGGCCGGACCGGACGGCGGCGGAAAAGGGAGAACGACCCATGAGCGTTTTCATATCCTCTTCCACCGCCGCGCGTTCGGCCGACACCGATTCGCTAACCGCCACGGCAAAGCCATGCGAGCCAAACCAGTGGGCACTCCAAGTGGGATGGGGGAGATAGCCGCGACTAATCTTGTGGCGGCCCTGGGCCCCTGCTTCCACCCGCATCAGGCCATGGGCGATGGCGAAATCGATGGCCCGATAGTAGCAAAGTTCAAAATGAAGAAACTTATGCATAGTGTCGCACCCCCAGGACTCATCACAGCCCCAATAGCGCCCGTAGAGGGTGTCGCCGCCGCGTAGGTTAAGCGCCCCGGCCACGTAATCACCGCCTTGCCGCGCCATGACGAGGACCACCCGTTCGGCCATGGCGGCGCCGAGCTGGGAGAAGAAGTCCCGGGTCAGATAGGCGTGGGCGAATTTGTCCTCGATGGTGTTGAGATAGAAGCGGTAGAAGACGTCCCAGTGGGATTCGGTGATGTGGGTTCCGGTCAGTACCTCCACCTCCAGACCATCGGCCATGGCCTCGCGGCGTTCCCTGCGCACCGCCTTGCGCTTACGTGAGGTGAGATCGCCGAGAAAATCCTCGAAATCGCCATAGCCCCGGTTGTGCCACATATATTGGTAGCCCATGCGCGTCATGAACCCCGCGGATTCCAAAAGGCGGGACTGGGATTCGGTGGGAAAGGTCACATGGAGCGAGGATACCCCCGTTTTTTCGGCCACGGCGATCATGGCCCGGGCCAGCGCCGCGCCGGGGTCGGGTGTGAGTGTGTCGGGACGCAGCAGCAGACGCGGCCCGGTGGCCGGAGTGAACGGCACGGCGCAGAGGAGCTTGGGGTAATAGCGTCCGCCCGCGCGCTGGTAGGCATCGGCCCAGGAAAAATCGAATACGTATTCGCCGTGGGAATGGCTCTTCACGTAAAGAGGCGCGCAGGCGGCGATCTCCCCGGCTCCGTTTTCGAGTACCAGATGATGGGGCATCCAGCCGGTTTCCGGCCGCACCGAGCCGCTGTCCTCCAGGGCCTTGAGGAAAGCATGGGAGACGAAGGGGTTGTCGCCGCCGGCGCAGGCGTCCCAGTGCTGGGGGGTAATCCCGCCCATGGTTTCGTGGGCGCGGCAGACGAAGCCCCCGTCGATGACGCTGTCTTCGCCGCCGTCAGGCATGGGCCCTATGGTTCTTGCTGGTCATGGTGATCATGTTGCCTCCGCTGCTTCCCCGCAACAAGAGATAGGAGAACAAGAGATGGGCCAATAGGAGATGGGCCAATAAGAGATGGGAAGGACGAGAGGTCGCGGCAAGGATTTAGACGGAGTTCAGGGCGCTGTTTCGGGCGAGGGAGGCGGCAGGGGTTGCGGCTCCCCAGGAGAAGAGTCAGGGAGAGAGTCGGGAAGATAGCTGGCGAGGCGCATCTGCATCTCCACCGCGCGCAGGGCGGCGTGCAAATGACAATGTTCGAAGGCCTGGCGGTAGATGGCCTCGAGCTTGGCCATGAAGCTCTCGGCATGGGCGCAGTCGCGGGCGGTGATGTCACGCCGCAGTTGCGCCACCCGGGCCTGGATAGAGGGCATGGACAGCAGGCGGCTGGCCTGGCTGCGGGCGGTTATCCGGGAATAGCCCGCATGCAGAGCCGCCCGCGTGGCGTTGGGGTCGAGCGCCATCTCGCGGCAGAATTCCTCCTGGCGCGGATTGAGATTGGAGGGGGGAGCAGGGGGATTAATCCGGGCCAAGGGGGGCAGGCCTGCCGGGGTGTGACCCGAGGGAGGCGGATCTGAGGGGGGCGGGTCCGAGGCGAGGCCCGAGGAGGGCGGATCGGAGGGGGGCGGGTCGGAGGCGGCAGGCTGGGACATCTTGATCATCTGGGACATCTTGGTCATGGGGGCGGCGCTTTCGGGTTGTCGGGCATTTGGGAGGGTGAAAATCAGATAATATTCCTATGATTTGGGGAATGTCAAGAAAATATTCCTTTTAAGGGGTGAGGATTTGGGCTGCATTCATGACCGGGGCGCCAAGGGAACAACAGGATAATTCCCTAAAACCTACAGTAGTATTAACTAATAATGACTCGCATTCTCATAATATTGAGCTTAATGTTCTGCCTGTAAACGTTGTGCCGTGTCTGTGCCGCTTTAATTTGTGGCAGGCAATAGGGGGGAATCATGCAGAATCACGATACGCGGAAGTCTGTCCGGTTCCATCTGGTGGGCGTGTTTTCTTCCGTGGCCGTGCTGTTATTGCTTGCAGCATGCGCCGTGAAACTGGCCCCTGATCCAAGCGAATCGATTCTCAAGGATCTAGATGGAATAAATAAACAGGTGGAAGCGCTCTTCACGAAGACGGTTCCAGACGACAAACCAGCATCCAAGACGGATTTCGATAAAGCTAAGCCCGCCTACGACGATCTTCTTGTCAGTCTTAAAGCGCTAAAGAGAAAGCTTGAAGCCCGTCCGATGCCGCAATCACCGTTTGCAAGCATTTTCCATGACGAAGCGGATGCAAACCCGAAAGATATCGAAAAATTCCTTCAGGCTCCAACAATCGGATCAGTCGCAAATCTTATCAAGCAAACGGAAAAAATGCGTGAACTCCAACAGTCTAGTGGCTTGACCGCTACGGAGGTTAAAGGGTTTCACGGATTCATGAATAACTTTCTTAAGGATGCTCTGACATATGAAAACTGGCTGAAACGCTAGGGAGGAAATGATGTCTGTACTTGATGTCAATCAATTGGTCGCGGATATCAAAACCGCAGCGACCGGAGTTTTAAAAAAAGATGTAACCGAATTGCGGGGGTATTCTGAAGACCGGCTTGAGGCAATGGCAAAGCAAGCCAAGTTCATTGCGGAAGGGATCGCCAGCGGGGATATAACCGACAATACCCGGGAATTTTTTCTTGAAAGTCTTGAGGACGATATCAAGAACTTCGCCAACACACTTCGTGGGTTGGTGTTGGTAACCATAGAAAAAGTTTGGAATGCCATTGTGGAAGTGGTTTGGGGCGCCATTGGAAAGGCTGCCGGGGCCATCATTCCCGTCTAACGGGTTTTGAGAAAAAGGGAATTAATTTCTCTGAGGACTGGGATGAACAACAAAGACATGGACACCGTTTCATGACGCAGATGATTGATGTTCTGACGTTTGAAATCTGGTTTTTAATCGCGGCTCTGGCCGCGATTGTGGTCTTCAAGATGCTCTCGGGGGGCATCAATACCAAGGGTCTTCTGTGCGACAAGCAGACCGGAACGGTGAGCCCGGCGCGGGTGCAGCTGCTTCTCTTTACGGTCATGGGGGCCGTTGCCTATCTGACCCAGACTGTGGGACAGGTTCAGGCCGGAGGGCACGGGTTTCCAGAGGTGCCGCCGGAGCTTCTGTGGCTTGTTGGCGGCAGTCAGGCCCTCTATCTGGGGGGTAAATCCTATACGAAGTTCTTTAAGTGATGCCGTTCTTCCAGGGACGGTTGGATTAATCAGGGGGATTAAAAGATGACTCAAGACATTAATAATTTAGCTCTTTTTTCAGGATGGATAGCTGTTCTGTTCATCGGTCTTCTGGGGCTGATCGTGCTGATGAAAATCTATTCCGGTAAAATCGACCTCAGCCACCTCATCAGCGAGGCAAACGGCCAGGCCAGCCTGTCGCGGTTCCAGTTTCTGATTTTCACCTTCGTTATCGCCGTAAGCCTGGTGCTTCTGGTGATAAACAGCCTGACTGGGATAAACCCAAAATTCCCAGAAATTCCCACGGGTGTGTGGGCATTGCTGGGCATCAGCGGTGGCAGCTATGTGGTCTCGAAGGGAATCCAGAAGGGGAAGTAGGGGATTCATAGTGAGAGTTTATTAGGAGCTAGGATATGCCTAACTGGATAAAGATAGTTTTAGCATCAGCCGTTGTTGCCGCTGTCGTTGGTCCTTTGGCGGCATGGGGTGTAGACGTTCTCCGGTCTCCTGGAACAAGTGCGTACCGAGTGGAAATTACCGGCAGGCTTATGGCACTTGAACCTGCCTGCTCTAACGATGCCCAACCGTCCATGGAAATATGGTTATTAGCCCAACACGAGGCTCTTGATAGGAGGTTTTTGGATATAAGCTTTTTTGGATTAATGCGAAAATACCGCTTGTTGGGGGGTGGCTTTAGAAATGGAAAAAGATGGCCTGAGGTTCGATATGCTGTTGTCAGGCTGAACTCTCTCCTACAAATAATCTCACGCGAAAATGCTGCAGGTGGTACAGAAAATAAAGACGACAATAATGGTGAAATCCATAATTTGCTTAATATTTTACGCGCGGCCTATGGATTAGATGCGTGCCCAACGTAGCATGTTCAGGAATTTCCCCTGATGCCCCATGGAGAGACTTCGTGGGATGATTACTCACCCCACCTCGAACAGGGCGTCGATTTCAACCGCCGCACCCAGCGGCAGCGAGGCGCATCCCGCCGCGATCCGGGTATGGCGTCCGGCCTTGCCGAACACCTCCACCATCAGGTCCGAGGCGCCGTTGATGACCTTGGGGTGATCGCTAAATTCCGCCGTGGCGGCCACGAATCCGCCCAGCCTCACCAGCCGTTTGATGCGGTCGAGATCGCCGTCGAGCGCCGCGCTTGCCTGGGCTAAAATATTGACGGCGCAGAGCCGCGCCGCCGCCTGACCCGCCTCCACATCCAGTTCCGCGCCGAGACGGCCCGCGTACGTGACCGCGCCGTCGGCCATGGGCAATTGCCCGGAGATGTAAAGATTTCCGTCCGAGATCAGGTTGGGAACGTAATTGGCGAGGGGGGCGGAGAGTTGGGGCAGGGTGATGCCCAGTTCCTCGAGGCGGGCGGTGATGTCATTGGTCATGGGGGGCTCCGGTTAATGGAGGGGCGGGCGCTCGGCCCACATCCGTTGCGCCATGGCGTCGGCTTCGCTGACGGTTTTGGCGCGGCCCAGAAGTTTCAGCGCCAGCGCCGCGCTGCCGGTGACGGCGGCGGTGGCGACGGGATTCTCCAACTCACCCTTCCACAGGGCCGAAAGTCGGGCTGCGTCATAAGCTTCGCCGCGCCAGTCATAGGCCTTGCCTTGGGCCAGTGCCGGCCATTCCTCTTCCCCGTCGACGCCGTCATGAACCGTGACCACGAGGCAGGGCTTCAGCGGATTGCGCTGGGCCTCGCCGCCGCCGCCCTTGAACACCCCCGCGCAGGCTTGGCCGGTGAGGCGGGAGGTGTCGCGGTGGAGGTCACGGAAGTCAGGATGAAAGACGCCGGTCATATGCGCCCGCGCGCCCAGGGGGTTTAAGGCGCGGGCGAAGCTGTTCACCGGCGAGCGCAGGGAAAACAGGGGCCGCAGGGCGAAGAGCGCCTCGAGTTGCGGAGCGAAATTCTCCAGCGGCAAATAGACCAGAGGCTCACGGGCCAGCCTTGCGGCGGCGTCTTCCAGTGAGGCGCAGGGCGTAACGCCGAGATGGGCCAGTGCGGCGCGGGTGGTGGGGGCGCAGTCCTCTTCCTGGCCGGCGATGCCGTGCATGGCGATGGTGACGCCGTTTTTCGCCAGCAGCAGGGCCGAGAGCACGAACCAGGGGAGCTGTTTATGGCGGTCGGCATAGGAAGGCCAGTCGAGATCCACATCCGGCGCGCCCTCGGGCAGGGGTGGCGACAAGGCCCGCGCGGCCTCCACGAAGCCCGCCAGTTCTTCGGCCGTTTCGCGGCGATAGCGCATGAGCATGAGGAAAGCGCCGAGCTGTTCCGGGGCCACTCTGTCCTCGAGAATCAGGGTCATGGCGTCGCGGGCCTCGTCGCGGGTCAAGGCACGGGACTTGCCGGGGCCGCGCCCGAGAATGCGCACGAAGGGGGCGAAGGCGTCTGTGTCTGTCATGGAGTTGGGCGGGGGATTGGGCATGGGTTGGTCCATGAGAGCTATTCTACTCTAAATTACGGGTCCGGTCAGCTTACGACCGCTTCACGGCCAGGGTCAGACCGTCGGCCACGGGAATCATGGAGAGAGAAATACGTTCATCCTGGTGGAGGGCGGCGTTGAAGTCGCGCCGCGACAGCGTGTCGGCGGAGGTATCGGCGCTGTCCGCGACCCTGCCGCCGCACAGCACATTATCCACCACCATGAGCCCGCCGGGACGCAGCAGGTTCAGCACCCGCTCGTAATAGGCGGCGTATTCGCTTTTGTCGGCATCGATGAAGGAAAAGTCGAAACTGTTCGCCGCGCCTTCGGCGAGCAGGGCGTCCAGGGTTTCCAGGGCCGGGGCCAGACGCAGGTCGATCTTGTCTTCCACACCGGCCTCGGCCCAGTAGCGCCGTGCTATGGCCGTCCATTCCTCGCTGGTATCGCAGGCCACGATCCGCCCGTCGGCAGGCAAAGCGAGAGCCACGGCGAGGGAGGAATAGCCGGTGAAGACACCGATCTCGAGGCAGTGTTTGGCACCCATGAGCTCCACCAGCAGGGCCATGAAGGCGGCCTGTTCGGGGCCGATCCGCATATTGGCATCGGCCAGGGCGTCGCTCTCGGCAGCGAGCCGTTTCAGAACCGGGTGGTCGCGCAGGCCTACCGAGAGGAGATAGTCGTGGAGACGCGGCGTGAGGGGCAGGGTTTCTCGTGACATAGTCTGAATTTCCTCAGCCGGGCAGCACCAGCTTGCCCGGGTTCATGATGTTGTGGGGATCGAGAGCGCGCTTGATGGCGCGCATCTGTTCCAGCTCCAGCGGATCGGCGAGTCGCACCAGTTCCTCGCGTTTAAGCCGCCCGATGCCGTGCTCGGCGCTGATGCTGCCATTCATCTCCACCACCGTGTCATGGACCATCCGGCTGGCTTCGTCCCAGCGCGCGAGGAAGGCCTCGCGCTCGGCGTCCTTTGGCTGGCTCAGATTGAAATGGATATTACCGTCGCCCACATGGCCGAAGGCCACCACCCGGACACCGGGGATCAGCGCCGTCACGCGCTCGCAGGCCCGGTCCATGAAAGCGGGCAGGGCGGCGATGGGCACCGAGATATCGTGCTTGATGCTGCCGCCTTCGTGTTTCTGGGCCTCGGGCACGCTCTCGCGCAGCTTCCACAGGGCGCTCGCCTGGGTTTCCCCAGCGGCCACCGTGGCGTCACCCACCAGCCCGTCATCCATCGCCGTTTCCAGCAGGGCGTGGAGGGCGTCGGCCAAGGCGGAATCGCGGCGCGTGGCGGTGGCTTCGCAGAGCACATAGAAGGGCTGGGGCGCGGCCAGCGGATCGCGGGTTCCGGGAATATGGGCGAGCACGAAATCGAGCGCGATTCGCGGCATCAGTTCGAAGGCGGTGACGGCGTCGCCCAAGGTCTCGCGGGCGCGGGAGAAGAGATCGAGGGCGGCCTGGGGGCTGGCGACGCCGGCAAAAGCCGTGTGCCGTTCCACCGGTGGCGGAAAGAGTTTCAGCACTCCCGCAGTGATGATTCCCAGCGTGCCTTCCGAGCCGATGAGGAGCTGGTTGAGGTCGTAGCCGCTGTTGTCCTTGCGCAGGGATTTAAGCCCCTTGTAGATGCGGCCGTCGGGCAGCACCGCCTCGATCCCCAACACCAGTTCACGCATATGGCCGTAACGCAGCACCGCGCAGCCGCCGGCGTTGGTCGCCATGTTACCGCCGATCTGGCAGCTTCCCTGGGCGCCCAGAGAAAGCGGGAAATAGCGCTCGGCGTCGCGGGCGGCGGTTTGCACGGTTTCCAGGATACATCCCGCCTCCGCGGTCATGGTGTGATTCACCGCGTCGAGCTCGCGGATGCGGTTCATGCGCGACAGGCAGAGCAGAATTTCGCCGCCATGTTCGAAGGGAACCGCACCGCCCACCAGCCCTGTATTGCCACCCTGGGGCACGATGGGCACCCGGGCTTCCGCGCACAGGCGCACGCAATCCGCCACCTCCTCCACGGTGGCCGGGCGCAGCATCAGGGCCGTGGCGCCGTGATAGAGGCCGCGCTGGTCCACCAGATGGGGAGCCATGTCCCGGGGATCGTCGCTCCAGCCCTTTTCGCCGACGGCATCCTTTAAGGCCTGGAGAAGCTCGGGCGTCGGGGTGGCGTGGGCGTCGGGGGGCGGCGCGCTCATGGGGTGGGCTTTTTTGGACCAGCGGCGCGGCGCAGGCGGTCGTTGATGGCGAGGCCAAGGCCGGTCCCGGGCACCGTCATGACGGCGATGGCCCTATGGGCGGGGCTGTCCAGTTCGCGCAACATGGCGAACAAATTGGCCGCGGCTTCGGTGAGATCGCCAACCGGCGAGAGATTGAGCTCGGTAGCCGCGCCGCTGATGGCGTGGGGGCCGAAAGAAAGCAGGGCCTCGCCGGGAGTGATGTCTTCTGCGTCGAGACGTAGCGGACATTCCGGCGCGTAGTGTTGCAGAAGACGGCCCGGCGATTGGGGGGCGGCGTCGGAATCGTTTTCAGGACGATCCAGAGCTCCGATGACGGCTTCCACCTCTTCGGCTGTGACGCCGCCGGGGCGCAGCAAAACCGGCGTATCTCCGGTGAGGTCGATGACCGTGGATTCGAGACCGATGGTACAGGGCCCGCCGTCGAGGATGAGGGAGACGGCATCGCCCAGGGAGCCGGCCACATGAGCGGCGGTGGTGGGGCTGACGGCACCGGAGAGGTTGGCGCTGGGCGCGGCCACCGGGCGGGCGAAGGCGGCGAGCAGGTCCAGCGCCACCGTATGGGCGGGCACACGTAGGGCGAGGCTCTCGAGTCCGGCGCTGGCCAACAGCGATACCGGGCAATCGTCGCGGCGTGGCAGCACCAGGGTCAGTGCTCCGGGCCAGAAGGTCCCTGCCAGCTTGCGCGCGTGCTCATGGAAATCCACCAGGGCTTCGGCGGCCTCCCTGTTCGCCACATGGACGATGAGCGGGTTAAAACGGGGCCGTCCCTTGGCCTCGAAAATGGCGGCCACGGCGGCATCGGAAGTAGCGTCACCGCCCAGCCCATAGACGGTCTCGGTGGGAAAAGCCACCAGTTGGCCCGTATCCAGCGCCGTCACCGCGCGCGCGATTCCCTCCGCATTGGGGGTGGTGGGGGCGACCAGGGGCGGTGGCGAAGAGGCGGCAGTATCGTGTTGCGGCATGGGACGTTCCGTGGCGGTGGTTGAAACGGGATGCAAGTCTAGCGCATCAGCAGGTCAGGGCTGTAAGGAAAGACGGGGCACTGTAAAAATCGAGGGCCGCCCTTCAAAAAAGGCGGCCCTCCTTTTATCTGGCCCGAACGCGCCACCCGCGGTGATGACGCCGGGCCTGAGTCACCGCAAGGGTTGCGGCGGCAATTATACGTGGGCCCAAGGGGCCGTCACGTTCAGGTAGATATGTCGTTGTACATAAGAGTATGGGTAGGCGGGGTGCGGGGGTCAAGGTAGCCAAAATTCCCATCAAAGGCCGATTTTCCCATGATTAAGAGCTTTGCGCCCCGTAGGCGATGAAATGGGGATTTTCCACCCCTTTCTTGCCGTAGAGAAGTGGCTCCCCGGCGGTGGTTTCCACCCGTCCGCCCGCCGCCATGAGTACCGCCTGGCCGGCGGCGGTATCCCATTCCATGGTGCGCCCGAAACGGGGATAGAGGTCGGCCTCTCCCGCCGCCACGAGACAGAATTTGAGCGAACTTCCGGCCTGGCTGGTGGAGGCCACCTTGAGGCCCGCGAGGAAGGCGTCGAGCTCTTCGCCTGCCCCGTGGGAGCGGCTGGCCACCACCACCACCCCATCGGCAGGCGCAGGACGGGCGGCGATGGGGCGGGATTCGCCATCTTCGAGGCAGAAGGCGCCCTCGTCCTCGGCGCCGTAAAAAGTGCGGCCAATGGCCGGGGCATGGACCACGCCGAGCACCGGGTTGCCGTTCATGACCAGTGCGATATTGACGGTGAACTCGCCGTTGCGGCTGATGAATTCCTTGGTGCCGTCGAGCGGGTCCACCAGCCAGAAGACACCCCGCGAAATGTCGGGCATGGTTCCGGCGGCCGCTGCTTCTTCCGCCACCACGGGAATATCGGGGGTGAGCGCCGCCAACGCAGCCAGGATGTGTTTTTCCGCCGCCTCGTCGGCCTCGGTAACGGGGGAGGAATCGTCCTTGGTTCTGACTTCCACCGGGCCACCATAGATGTCCATGATGATGTCGCCGGCGGCCAGCGCGATGGAAACGATTTCGTGAAGCAGGCGGTCGCTACTCATGCCGGTTCTTTCGGGGAGATTGCAGGGGGAAGGGTGAAGATGGCGGGGAAGCTCAGTCCTCGCCGTGGGCAATGGCGCCGTCGGTGAATAGGGTGACGGCGGCGGCGGTGAAACGCCGGGCCGTGAAGCTATCCGACCAGTGATCGCGGGACAAGCCCGCCTTGTGCTTGAGCTGTTCGAGGAAGGTGCGGGGATCGGACAGGGACTCCCATACCGCGGGCAGGAACAAGGCGCTGTGGACGCCGTCGCTGATGATAAGGCCGTCAATGCCGGGCCGCAGCAGGGAGAGAAGCTCGGCCTCGCCCGCGAAGCTCATATTCGTGGGCGCCGAGAGCAGCGAGAGGGAAATGCTGAGATTACGGCGTTCGTTGGTTTCCAGCGGCGCAAACCGGCTGTCATGGAAGGCCGCGGCGAAGGCGTTGGCGGCCACGTCGAGAACCAGCGCCCGATGGGCCATGGCCGAGCCAATACAGCCGCGTAAATCTCCATCGTTTTTCAGAGTGATGAAACTGGCGCCGGGGCCGCCAAGCTCGGCGGCGTAGCTTTTCACCGTCACCTCCAGGGCGCGGCCTTCGCGCAGGCCGTGGTCGATGGAATCGGCGGCGAGGCGGAGAAGGGTTCCGCCGTGGCGGCGCAGCATGTCTTCCGTCTCGGTGGCCTCGTTGGGACCGGATTCTCGGGGGCGCTTCATCACTGGCCCGTCAAGAGATGACATAGCTGCCATAGCCCACCACCTGGTCGCGGGGGCCAGCGGTATCGCCGGAATTGCGTAAATCCACCGTTTGGACGCGGAGGCCCTTTTCCCTGGCCACGGTGAGCAGACCGCGAATGGGGATACGGCCGCAGGCGCCTTCCTCGCCGATGCCGTCGGGGGTGAGGGTCTCGATGGCGCGCGAGGTGGCGGCGTCCATGGCCGTGGCTGTCTCATAATCGAGGTAATGGCTGAGGTCCGAGGAAATCACGATCAGGGTTTCCGGCCCGCCCCACAGCCGCTCCAGCACCTGTGCCACCTCTTGCGCCGAAGCGGAGCCCGCCACCAGCGGCACAATGGTAAAATCGTCGAGACAGGAAAGCAGGAAGGGAAGGTGCACCTCGAGGCTGTGTTCCAAGGCATGGGCCTCGTCCATCACATGGACCTGGGGCAGGTCGAGGATCGCCTCGCAGGCCTCGCGGTCCACCGCCACCTCTCCCAGCGGCGTGGCGAAGGAGGTGGCGCTGCTGAGCGCCAGCCCCGAAAGCGCCACCCGATGTGACGGCCCCATCAGCACCACCCGGCGCACGGTACCGTGCAGGGGAGTAAGCCTGGCGTAGGCGGAGGCCGCCACCGGGGCGGAATACATATAACCGGCATGGGGCACGATCAGGGCCTTGGGCGGAGCATTGTCCGCGTCCGTACCCGAGGCTTGCGCGGTGGCGAGATAGCTGTCCACCTCGGCGGCCAGCACCGCCGCATCGCCGGGATAGAACTGTCCGGCCACGGCGGGCGGGCGCACGGAACTTGATGGGCTGTTTGGTGGGGTCCAGGTCATGGCGTGTTTACCCCGTTTTTCGAAATATCCTGTCTTTTTTAACAGGTAACGTTGAGGATAGCCCATGTAAAGGGGGCGGCGGTATTGCGGAGGGAATATTGATTCCCGGCTTTTAGCGATGCTTCTCGGCACGGCGGGATGCAACCTGAGCTGCAAGTTCTGCTTTTTTTGTGTTTACCTGTAAGTTTTGTCGGTGACCCAATGAGGACTGCCTGATGGCAATTTGGTCAAAATTGGAGCATCTCAAAGGCGAAAGGAATACGTTATGGCAATAAGGGTGGATGACATTGATTTAGATGATCCAAACATTACGGATGAAGAATTAAATAGGGTCGTATTGGCAAAGGAAGGGACTACTGACACGAACAAAGTTAGGCGTGCTGGTATAGCAACAGCAAGGCTGAAAGAACGTGAAGACAAAAGGCAACTGGATTTAAAGGTTGCTGAAATGAATATGCAAAGCGATTTACAACAAAATATGAAAAAATTTATGGAGGGGCAGCGAGAACTCTCAGAAAAATTTCAAAGCAAACTGGCTGAACAAAATGCTGAGGCTTCTACTAGGCAATTTAAACAAATGTTAGAAGTAGCCAAGCGTTCAAATCTTGCAGCATGGGGTTCAGCCGTAGCGGCTGGATTAATGGCTTATTTGGCTTTGAAAGGTTCGTAAATGGACGTGTGGTAAAAGAGGGAATATTGATTCCCGCACCCCGCCTCCCATCTGATGGATATGGACGTGAACACCGGCACAGAGACCACCCCGGAGACGTTGAAGGACACCGTTCCCGGACGGTTCTGGAGCACCCTTGAGGACGGCCGGGTGCGCTGTGAGTTGTGCCCGCGTTATTGCGCCCTGCATGAGGGCCAGCGGGGATTATGTTTCGTGCGCGCCCGCGAGAACGGCGCCATGGTGCTCACCACCTATGGACGGTCCAGCGGGTTTTGTATCGACCCCATCGAGAAGAAGCCGCTCAGCCATTTTCTGCCCGGCACACCTGTTCTTAGTTTTGGCACGGCGGGGTGCAATTTGACCTGTAAGTTCTGCCAGAACTGGGACATCAGCAAATCACGGGAATTCGACCGCCTGACCTCGCGCGCAGGCCCGGACGCCATCGCCGCCGCGGCGCGCGATTTCAATTGCCGCTCGGTGGCCTATACCTATAACGATCCCATCATTTTCCACGAATACGCCGTGGACGTGGCCGCCGCCTGTCATGAGCAGGGAATCAAAAACGTGGCGGTGACGGCGGGCTATATGTGTGGCCCTCCGAGAGAGGAGTTCTTTCGCCATATGGACGCCGTCAATGTGGATTTGAAGGCCTTTACAGAACGTTTCTACAAGAAGATCTGTTCGGGTGAGCTGGCCCCGGTTCTCGAAACCCTGGAATATCTGAAACGGGAAACCGACGTCTGGGTCGAGATCACGACTTTATTGATTCCCGGCGAGAACGACAGCGATGCCGAACTGCACGAGCTTTGCGGCTGGGTAGCTGACAAGCTCGGCCCCGACGTACCGCTGCATTTTTCCGCCTTCCATCCCGACTGGAAGATGATGGACACGCCGCCGACGCCGCCGCGGACCCTGAGCCGGGCGCGGGAGATTGCGCGGGAATGTGGCATACGCCATGCCTATACCGGCAATGTGCAGGACCGCGAGGGCGGCAGCACCTATTGCCACCACTGCGGCGGCCTGGTGATTGGGCGCGACTGGTACCAACTCGGGGCGTGGAACCTGGACGCAGGAGGGACATGCGTTTCTTGCGGAACTGCCTGCGCCGGAGTCTTCGAGGCCGCGCCCGGCGACTGGGGCGCGAAACGCCAGCCCGTGAACATGGCCGCCTACGGGTAAGAAAGGGCTTGAGGCCCAAAAACGCGCGGCGTAAACCAAAACGACCGGAGATTTCTCTCCGACCGCTTCGGTTTCAGATGGTCCTTATGGGAGGGGCATCTAAAAGAACAGCAGCCACAGAACGATACCCCCCGCACCCAGAACTCCGGCCAGGGCCAGGATCGAGAGGCCGCCGGTGAGCGCCGGAAGCATGAAGACGGCAGCCACCGCCCAGGCAACGATGCGGCTCCAGTCCAACTCCGCCAGGAAACGCCTGAATTCGGTATCGGGCATTCCGAAAAAGCCCGAGAACACGTCTTCCATGGCGGCGATACGCTCAAGAAATTCTTCCGAAGGCGGCGCCAGGGCCGAGGGCGGGGCCTGAAATTCGCCGGGCGGGGCGGGCTTTACGGTGCTGGAGAGGCCCGCCGGGATGAGAATGGACTCGCCGTCGAAGTTGGCCAGTTCCACCTCGCCTTCCTGTACCGCCACGGTAGTCAGGCCGTCTTCTTCAACGATCACGTCGAAGAAGGTGCCGCGCACTCCCATGGTGGCGGTGGGAGTCTTGATTTCATATGCGCTGCTGGCGAATTTACCAGACAGGAAACGAAACACGCCCTTGGTGGCTGTGATCGCCAGCCGCCCCTTGCTGGGGTCGGGATCGTAAACGAATTCATCAAGAACGACGGAGGACTCCGGCCCGATGGTGAACAGGGTCTCGTCGATAAAGGAAATTTCAGTCCCGCTGTCGGGTCCGGTGGTAATGACTTCGTTGGCGCGGAGACGGTCCTGGGATTTGACCACCTTGGTGACGGTGGCATTAGAGCTGTCCGCGTAGGTTCCTTCCACCTGGTTGACGACCCGGTCGGCGCTGCCGATATCGTCTTTTTTGGCTGTAAAGGCATCCGCCGCCACAAGGACGCAGAAGGCTAGCGCAACAGTTGCATATGTACTGAATCTTGCCATGGGAAGTCTTCCTCTACAGACAATTGATTCTAACTCTCAATCAGAAAAAATTCCACCCTGTCTATTTGCCGCCCCACAAGAACTCGTCAGGTGGGTATCACGGAACGCATGCCGGGAACGCCTCCCTTACCGGAAAAAGAACTTCCCGCCATGGAGGCCGCTAAGAGGCATTTCCAGCCCCCTTACACTAGTCACATCGCCGGAGGGAGTCTGTGACGGCAGTCACAGGTAAATGGTGGCGGATTTTCAGGCTTTTTCCACCGCCCATGGCGTGAGCTGTCTTTAAGTGGAAGGCCCGTCGCCGTCGATGAGAGGCTGGGGCGGCGATCCCGGCGGGCGCCAGGCGGCGGGACGCTGGATGCTGCCGTCCTCGGTGAAGGCGGCGAGAGAATCGGCTATCAGGGATTGTGCATCCGCAGGCCCAGCCAGGCGGCTGCGGATCAGGCGCAGGAAGTGAGGGCTGAAAACGCCGCAGCCGTTTTCCCGCCGCGCGAAAAGCCAGGCCCGGCTCACCGCGCGGCGCATGGCCTGTTGCCGGTGGGCGGGCGAAAGCTGGGATGTCTCAGCTACCAAGTATAGGAGGGCCAGCACCGATTCATAACGCGAGCGCCGTTTCTGACCCGAGAGCCGCCCCGGCGCGTCTTCGGGCACCAGCCCCACGGGCGCGTCCAGATGGGCTGCGGGGGCGGTGGCGGCGAGGCGCAGGAACAGGGTGTAATCGGGGGAACGCAGGCGTTCGTCGCAGCCGCCCACCCGGTCATAGAGTGCTTTCTCCACAAGCAGCGAGGTGGAATTGGCGGGAATGTTGCGGATGAAAAAGGCCAGGGGGTCGGCCATGGCTTGAGTCGATGAGGGAGGCTCCGACACCACAGTGAGCGAGGCGATCCCGCCGGGCGCGTCCTTATCCAGGCGGTAAGTGCCGAGATTGCCCCAGGCCCAGCCGGCGCCGCTGGCCGCCGCCGCATCCAGGAGCCATGTGGTGGCGCGGGGGGTAAGCACATCGTCGCCGTCGAGGAATTTCAGCCATGGCAGGGAGGCTCGTTTTGCGCCAACGTTATGAGCGCTCGCCGCACCCGCGTTGGCCTGTTCCACCACCGTCACATTGTCCCAGCCCGCCGTCAGCCGTTTTAATTCATCCACCGTACCGTCGTCGGAGCCATCATCGACGAAGATATACTCGCGCTCGAAATCCCCTTCCTGACGTTGCAGGGATCCGCAGACGGCCTCAAGATAGGGCTTCTTGTTGTAGAGCGTGATGACGAAGGAAACGCCCGGTTGCTGCGCAGCCATGTTTTTTCCGTGCTAGAAGGCGATGGGTATGTTCAAGAAAGCTACCGAGAGCGGCGTTTCTCCGCAAGGGCGGGGAGAAAGGCATAGGCTGGGTTAAAAAAGGCAGTGTTCGCGGCGCGGTCCATTGCCTATAGTCCAAAAAATTATGAATGCCTTAAGGAGACACGCATGGACGTGACCAAGATCACCCCCGATTTCGAGGACGAACGCGGCGCCATTGCCGATATCCTGCGCCAGGAAACCATCGATTATGTCACCGTCATCACCTCGAAAAAGGGCGCGCTGCGCGGCAACCATGTGCATAAAGAGACGGTGCAGTACGTCTATGTGATGGAGGGGAAGCTCAAGGCGCTGAGCCAGATGCCGGGTGAAGCGGTGAGTACGGCGGTTCTCGGCAAGGGCGACCTGATTATCAATGTACCCCATGAAGGCCACGCCTTCGAGGCGCTGGAGGACACCACCTTTCTGGTGCTGACCAAAGGCCCGCGTGGCGGCGAAAACTATGAGGACGATACCTTTCGTCTGGACACGCCGCTTCAAGACCCTGATCAAAATTCGGGCGCCTGAGCGGAGAAGAAAGTATTCATGGCCTCTATTCCCGTAAACGAACCCCTGATCGGCGGCAACGCCGCGAAATACGTGGCCGAGTGCGTGGAAAGCGGCTGGGTGTCGTCGGAAGGTCGTTTCATCGGCGAATTCGAGGAGGCCTGGGCGGGGTTTTGCGGCGGCAAGGCCGGCGTGGCCGTGAACAGCGGTACCGCGGCGCTGGAAATCGCCGTGGCGGCGTTGGAGCTGGAACCCGGCTCGGAGGTGATTATGCCCTCCTATACCATCATCTGTTGCGCCATGGCCGTGATCGCCGCCGGCGGGGTGCCGGTTCTGGTGGATTGCGAACCTGATACCTGGTGCATGGATGTGAGCGCCGTGGCCGAAAAGATCACGCCGCGCAGCCGGGC
>JADHSZ010000009.1 GCA_016776635.1 Alphaproteobacteria bacterium | reverse complement strand
TCTTGCAGAGAGACAGTTGCCGCTAGAAAAATGGCGGAGGGGAAGGGATTCGAACCCTCGATACGGAGTTAAACCGTATAACGGTTTAGCAAACCGTCGCCTTCAGCCACTCGGCCACCCCTCCGTCATAAACCGCGCCGCGCGGGAATACATATGCGCCGCGCGCTGTTCCTCAGGTTCTACAAACCGCCGCCATGCCTGTCAACGACGGCAAGGCCCAGGGTACGTCGGGCCTTAAAAAAAGCCCTCCCGCCGCCGCCCCGAGCATACCTGCGCTAACCGCCCAGCTTCTTCTTCAAGACCTCGTTGACCACGCCGGGATTAGCCTTGCCGCAGGTGGCCTTCATCACCTGACCGACAAAGAATCCGAACAGCTTGTCCTTGCCCGCCTTGTATTCCGCCACCTTGTCGCCGTTGTCCTGCAAAACCTTATCCACTTCGGCCTCGATGGCGGACGCGTCCGAGACCTGTTTCAGGCCCTTTTCCTCCACCACCACGGCGGCTTCCTTGCCGCTCTCCACCATGGCCTCGAATACGTCCTTGGCGAGCCGTCCCGACAAAGTGCCATCATTGATGAGATCGATGAGCCCGCCCAACGTCGCCGCGCTCACCGGAGACTCCTCGATGCTCTTGCCGCTCTTGTTCAAGACCCCGAACAACTCTCCCGTGACCCAGTTACAGGCCAGCTTGGGGTCGCGGCCCTTAGCCACCTCCTCGTAGAAATCCGCCGTCACCCGTTCCGCCGCCAACAGGCCCGCATCCTCCACCGCCAGCCCGTAATCGGCCATGAACCGGTCCTTCTTGGCGTCGGGCAGTTCCGGCAGGCTGGCGCGGATGCCCTCCACGAAGTCCTGAGTGATCTCCAGCGGCAACAGGTCGGGATCGGGAAAATAACGGTAATCGTGAGCCTCTTCCTTGCTGCGCATGGTGCGCGTGGTGCCGTTGCCGGAATCGAAGAGCCGGGTTTCCTGGTCCACCACGCCGCCTTCCTCGATCAGCTCGATCTGGCGCCGCGCCTCGTATTCGATGGCCTGCTGCACGAAACGGATGGAGTTCACATTCTTGATCTCACAGCGCGTGCCCAGTTCATCGCCGGGATGGCGCACCGATATATTGGCGTCACAGCGCAGGCTGCCCTGTTCCATATTGCCGTCACAGGTGCCGAGATAGCGCATGATGGAACGCAGCTTACGCAGATAGGCCCCGGCTTCCTCCGATGACCGCATGTCCGGCTCCGAGACGATCTCCATCAGCGTCACCCCGGAACGGTTGAGATCGATATAGGTATTGGAGGGATGCTGGTCGTGCAGGCTCTTGCCCGCATCCTGCTCAAGATGAATGCGCGTGATCCCCACCTCGCGGCTTTCGCCGCCGGCCAGGTCGAGGATGATGGTGCCTTCGCCGACGATGGGCTGCGAAAACTGGGAAATCTGATAACCCTGAGGCAGATCGGCATAAAAATAGTTCTTGCGGTCGAACACCGAGACCAGATTGATTTGCGCCTTGAGCCCGAGCCCGGTGCGCACCGCCTGTTCCACCGCGATCTCGTTGATCACCGGCAGCATGCCCGGCATGGCCGCATCCACCAGCGACACCTGGGTGTTGGGCTCAGCGCCGAAAGCGGTGGCGGCGCCCGAGAACAGCTTGGCCTGGGAAATCACCTGGGCATGGACCTCGAGCCCGATCACCATCTCCCAATCGCCGGTATTTCCCTTTAATAACAAGCTCATGACCCAGCCCCCGCCATCAGGGCCGGCTCGGCGTTAAAATCGGCGGCCTCTTCCAGGGCGCGTGCGGCGGCGAACATGGTTTCCTCGTCGAAGGGCCGCGCGATCAACTGCAGCCCCTCCGGCAGGCCGTCGCCGGAAAGCCCGGCGGGAACGGAAACCCCCGGCAGACCGGCCAGGCTGGCGGGCACCGTGAACACGTCGTTGAGATACATGGCGATGGGATCGTCCATCTTCTCGCCGATGGCGAAGGCCGGGCTCGGCGCGGTGGGGGTCAGCAACACGTCCACCTTCGCGAAGGCCTCGCGGAAGTCGCGGGATATGAGAGTGCGCAATTTCTGGGCTTTTAAATAATAGGCATCGTAATAGCCCGCCGACAGCACATAGGTGCCGATCAGAATACGCCGCGTCACTTCGTCGCCGAAACCCTCCCCCCGGGTGTTTTCATACATCTCCTGCAACGTGCCGCCCTCCACGCGCAGGCCGTAACGCACGCCGTCATAGCGCGCCAGATTCGACGAAGCCTCGGCCGGGGCGACGATGTAATAGGTGGGCAGGGCGTATTTGGTATGGGGCAGCGACACCGGCACCATCTCGGCTCCGGCGGCCGTCAGCCATTCCTTGCCCTGATCCCACAGGGCCAGCAATTCGGCGCTCATGCCCTCCATCTGGTATTCCTCGGGAATACCCACCTTCAACCCCTTCACGCCCTTTTCCAACGCCGCCTCGAAATCGGGCACGGGGCGGTCGGCGGATGTGGAATCCTTGGCGTCGTGACCGGCCATGGCGCCCAGCATCATGGCGCCGTCGCGCACGGTACGGGTCATGGGTCCGGCCTGGTCCAGCGACGAGGCGAAGGCGACGATGCCCCAGCGCGAACAGCGGCCATAGGTGGGCTTGACCCCGACGATGCCGCAAAAGGACGCGGGCTGGCGGATGGAACCGCCGGTATCGGTGCCGGTGGCCCCCAACGCCAGACGCGCCGCCACCGCCGCGGCCGAGCCGCCTGAGGAACCGCCGGGAACCAGCGGCTTGTCGTCGCCCTGGCGCTGCCAGGGATTGACCGTGGGGCCGTAATAGCTGGAAACGGTGGCCGAGCCCATGGCGAATTCATCGAGATTGGTCTTGCCCAGCATCACCGCCCCGGCACGCCACAGATTGGCCGTTACCGTGGATTCATAGTGTGGCGTGAAGCCGTCGAGAATATGGGACGAGGCCGTGGTCAGCACGCCTTCGGTGCAAAACAGATCCTTGATGGCGATGGGCAGGCCTTCCATGCTCCCCGCCTCACCTTTACCACGCCGGACGTCGGAGTCTTTGGCCGCCGCCAGAGCCTGTTCCGGGGTCTCGGTGACGAAGGAGTTCAACTCGCGGCTCGATTCCAGGGCCGTAATATGAGCCTGGGTCAGCTCGACGGAGGTAAATTCGCCCTGAGCCAGCCCGTCACGGGCCTGCGCCATGGTCAAACGGTTGAGTTCGTTCATAACCCCCGCCCCTACTCGATAACCTTGGGCACGGCGAAGAACCCTTCCGCCTTGTCCGGGGCATTGGCGAGAACCTTGTCGCGGCAGTCGCCGTCGCTCACCTTGTCGGCGCGCCAGGGCAGGTCCACATCCACCACGCTGGCCATGGGCGGCACCTCGTCGGTATTCACTTCGTCGAGCTGCTCTACCCAGCCGATGATCTTCTCCATCTCCGCGGCCAGACCCTCCAGCTCCCCTTCGGGCACCCGGATGCGGGCAAGGGTGGCGATTCGCGCCACGGTGGCTTTATCGAGCGGCATATGCGGAACCCTTTAACTTATGGAGAAAAAAGCTATGCTCTCCATGATCTTCTCCCGACCACTCAGGAAAACGCCTGAAAACCGGGGAAAAACCGCCCCTCAAGGGCTGGAAAACGGAGGCAAAATCTAACACCCGTCATGACCATCTGCAACCCTACCGAACTGCCGAAAATGCTCGAAAAAGGCCAGCGATTGCTCGGTCTGGACCTGGGTGAAAAGACCATCGGACTGGCCCTTTGCGATCCCGGCCTCACCATTGCCTCGCCATTGGAGACCTTGCGCCGCACCCGCTTTTCATCGGACGTGGAGACCCTGCGCGCGCTCATGGACGAGCACGGAATCGGCGCGCTGGTGATTGGCCTGCCCCTCAACATGGACGGCAGCGAAGGCCCGCGCTGTCAATCGGTGCGCCAGTTCGCCGATAATTTGCTGGAAAAAATGGAACTCCCCATCGCCTTCTGGGACGAACGGCTCTCCACCGTGGCCGTCACACGCACGCTTTTAGAGGCCGACATGTCGCGCAAGCGCCGCGCTGAAGTTGTGGACAAGATGGCCGCTTCCTACATCCTTCAGGGGGTGCTGGACCGTCTGAAGGCCGCCAGGCAATAAACAGACAAAAACCCCGCTACTGAGTGAACAGCCGCGGGGTCTTTTCACGAGACTCCATATGATATGGCCTCAGTCGGTGGGCGAAGTGCATGCGATGGTATGGCCGGAAGAAAAGCACATCGTCTCGTTTCCGTCCCGATCCAGGGACTCGTCGCTAAGTTCGGCCACATCCTCGCTCTCGATTTTCTTAACATCTGTCTTGGGCATGAGTTCCTCCAAAACTATGGAATCAACGAACAGTGCGCACAGGTTACACCAATTCAACCCCCAGGAGCAGACAAAACCGACACCGCCTCACCCGGCGCGCGGGTCAGTCACTGTCAATCAGCTGGGCGAAGAAGAGTAAGCACAGATCACACAGCCCACACAAACCGCCTCGTTCCCCGCTCGATCCAATGCCTCATCGCCAAGTTCGGCCACATCCTCGCTTTCAATCTTCTTTATTTCGGTCTTGGGCATGGGTTCCTCCTCAACTCATGGAATTAATAAACAGTTCGCGCAGTATACACCAATTCTGCCCGCAAGTTTCACACCAATTCGCGGCTCAAGCTACTCGGCGGGCACAGGACACATTCCGGAACCCGGACAGCACAACGTGTTTTCGGCCCGGTCCAGAGCCTCATCGCCGAGTTCCTTCACATCTTCGCTTTCGATTTTCTTGATCTCTGATTTGGGCATGGGTTCCCCCCTCAACTATGGAATCAATAAATAGCGCGATGATCAATCCGCGGGTGACATACAGGCCGGGCCTCCGCTGCCTTGAGTGGCAGTAAAGCAGCCCTGCAACCCGAATGTGGGGATTCGATCCAGGGACTCGTCGGACAGTTCTCTTAAATCCTGGCTCTCGGTCTTCTGTACATCTGATTTGGGCATGGGTTCCCCTCAAAATTGCACTACAATAAACACCATGCGCAGTTTACAGCAAATCCGGCTTAAAAGACAGGGAACGCCCCGCCCATGACGCCGGTGATCGAATCCCTGGCCCCGGTCTTCCTGTTGATCGTGCTGGGTTATGCCCTGCGGCGCAAACGCTTCCTTTCCGAGGGGTTCTGGGAGGGCGCCGACCGCCTCACCTATTTCGTGCTGTTTCCCGCCCTCATTATCCATACCCTGGCGCGCGCCGATCTCGCCAATCTCGCCATATCCGGCATGGCGCTGGCGCTGGCGGTCCCCGTGCTCCTCATCGCCTTTGCCTTAAGCCTGGCGCGGCCCTACTTCCAGTCCCGGGGCCATGACGGCCCCGCCTATACCTCCCTGTTCCAGGGCGCCATCCGCCCTAACACCTTCGTCGGTCTCGCCGCCGCCGCCGCTCTTTACGGCGAGGCCGGGCTGACCCTGGCCGCGGTGGCGGTGGTGGTGTTGACGCCCCTGGTCAATCTGCTCTCGGCCTCGACCCTGGCGCGCCATGCCGTCAACGAATATGCCGGGGCCCGGGCCCAGATTCTTCTTATCGTCACCAATCCCCTGATTCTCGCCTCGCTGGCCGGCATCGGCCTTAATCTGGGCGGCGTGGGCCTGCCCGGCATCGCCGCGCCCCTATTCGACACCCTGGGCCGGGCGGCGCTGACCCTGGGCCTGCTTTCGGTGGGGGCTGGCCTCTTTCCCATGGCCGGGCGCAGCGACGAAGGCTCTCCCCTCTCCGCTCTGGGCATTTCCTGCACCGCGAAACTGGTGCTCCTGCCCGTGCTCACCGCCGCCTTCCTTCACCTGTTCGGTGTCCAGGGCATGACCGCGGCGGTGGCCATTCTGTTTGCGGCGCTCCCCACCTCGGCCACGGCCTACGTGATGGCGCGCCAACTGGGCGGCGATCATTCCCTGATGGCGCGCATCATCACCGTGGAAACCCTCGCCGCCACCTGCACCCTTCCCGCTTGTCTGATATTGCTGACGTGACGCGGGGGATGGGGTTTGTCTAATTGCCGTTATCACACCTCATTAGCCTAAGGCCGCTGACACTTTTTCTTCAATTTCTCGAAACGTCATCTCAAAGCTTGTTGGGATCATACGCTCTAGGTCCTCTCGAGCAGTCCTCATTCTCTGAAAGACTTCATCACGGACCTCAGGAATGGGTATTTCGGACAAAAAATTCTTGAGGCGTTCAAGGTTTTGCTCACCAATTAACTCAGCGATTGTCTTCTGTTCTTTCTTATCTAGCACACCATCTTGAACGACGTGGTTCGCGATAACCCATAGCAACAGGTTTTCCTCAGCTTCCTTAATGATTTCTCGGGCCGGTCCATCGACATACTTATCAAGATCATTCTGGATGCGCTGATCTAACTTCAAAAGCTCATCACGGCAAAAATCTTCGCCCCCGCGATTGAACGCATCATTAAGAGAAAACCAAAGTAAAGCTTTGCACCGAACCAAAATAGAAGGATGTGTAGACGCGTGATGCCCACCCGTATGTGGGGTTTCATCTAATTGACGGATAAAGGCACTAACATCAAATCTAAGATGCTCATCCGTTAATCCCGAAACGGTTTTCATCATGGCGCGTATGGCAACATCAAGAGACTGACAGCTAATCAGGCCTATACGGTCAGATGATATTTCTTGAGCTCTCTGCTGAATGTAATACTCAATACTATCAGCTGAGTTTTCAATACGAGCTAAGCCGTGCCCAAGGAGGAAGTGTCCGACCTCATGCCCCACGACAAACATGAATTCATCATCATCTAACAAATCAATTAATGCGGATGAAAAACGCAAAATGCAGTTTTGTGTGCTGCCTGAATAACACTCAGCTTGAATGTCAGGTGAAGCATAAACAAAAGCATCTACTGAATTTGCAGGAAGATGCAGTTGAGAACACACGCTCTTCAAGTGATCTGCGAGTCCAGGTGTAACCTCTGAAGAAACACGAAGTTCATTTTGGTAGACTGAACCCAAAACGCGCCCAGCAACTGCAGAATCACCTTCATCGTAATGGCGTAAGGTATCACCTGAATAACGAATATTTTCCGCTAGTTTCCTCGCTGCGGATGCATACCTATCCATACTTCTTTCGCGCTTCAGAAACTAAATCCAGCATTCGTTGAGCGTTGTCACGCTCCTCGCCTTCAGCCAGAGCATTTAGACGATTGTTCCATTTCTGAAACTCAGTTCTTAGATGTTTCTTGATGCGATCAGTATCCCAGTCAGGCTCAATTCCCAGTATCTCTTCGATTGGAGCTTGGTGAGATAGGTCGGTGTCAAGGCCAATAATTTTCTGGTCTCGCATTTTCTCGATTTCGTCGAAATTCAGATCAAGAGCCTCCGACACTTTTCGGATAACCCGTATCTCTTCCGCCTCAACGACACCATCTGCGGCCATCACATCAAAACAGAGCTCAATGGTTTCATAGCGAGTTGATTTTTCAGCTATCTCATTCAGTTTCTCCGTCAAATCGCTGAGGCTGAGGTCTCCACTTTTTGCAGCCTCATAAGCTCGGGTCATAGATTCATTGTACAAGTTTTTCAGTTTTTCCCGCTTATCATCAGGAAACGGCGATATCTCTTTAGTTATCCACTCCTTCAGAATCTTACCTTCTCTATCGTCTAAGCTTCCATCCGCCATTGCCACGGCCATGCCGATTTGGACAGATAGCCCCTTTGCCTCGTCACGATGCTCCGCAGCTTCCAGATAACCTTTCTCGACAACCGTGTGTTCGAACTTAAGCTCCTGATACCATAAGATTCTGGTGTCATCTGTACTTTGGAACCCATGGGTGATCTCGGGCATGTCATCAAGATCGACAAGACGCATTATCGCGATAAATTTACGACGGCCACCGTAGGGAGATGATAGAAGTTCGGGGACTACAGCGCCTACACGTACCCACGTTGTAAACCCATGATCAGGTGAGACCTGTCCAATCTCCGAGGTATGCTGATAGGCAATTGATTCTGGTTCTTGAAAAAATTCGAGAGGACAAATAACAGCCTCTGGTTCATCGCCGGTATCATCAATGACTGATGTTACAAAACCTATACGACGAGTTTTGTTTAAAGGGAAAAGGCCTTTTGCTTCGATAGCTTTAAATGGCAGGCCGTCATTGTCTTCACCTAACCGGGCGTCAGTGAACCTTAGCTCCATGGCCCCCATGTTCGGACCGGCCGACCCGCCGCCAGAAAATAAAAGTTTCAACACAAAGTAAATAGCTATTAAAGCGAGAAATTCCATTACTTTACTCTACCAAAAACTTTTCGACTTCTTTGGCATCTGCACCCTTGGAAGATGCCGTCGGAAGGTCGATGTTCGTCTTACGTTTAGTTGCGACATCAACAAACGAACATTTCATGATTTGGTTGTCGTCGTAAGCGAACGTAATTTGAACCTCTTGGTTCGCGGGACGATCTGGAGGGAGTTTTAATTCACCCTCCCAGATAACCTTTACAAACCGAGGGTCTGTTTCAGCAGATGTAGATTCCGTGACCTGACATTGAACTGCTTCTTGCCCATCATGCACTGTATAAAACGACTCAGTGACCGAGCATGGAATTTTTTCTCCTTTCCGAATGAGCACTGAATTGAACAGCTTGGTCCTATCGCGTTCTTGTTCATGCCTTACAGCGATTGTTCCAAAGCACTTGCTCGTTGACTCACTTACTTTGATCTTTTCAATTGCATTTTTCTGAACCACGGAAAGTTTTTTACGGTCCCCCTTGTATGCCGCGTAAAGGGCTGCCCCAAGAGCTACGACCTCATCAACATTGACGGATGCCGTGGGTTCTTGCTGAAATACGGTTTTCACGCTCTCAGTTACGATTGGAATCCGGGTGCTCCCTCCAGCCAGAAAGACACCCTTGATATCAGATGGATCAATATCCGCTTCATCAATGCTTGCTTCACAGAGCATCACTGCTTGAGTGACATATGAAGAAATCGCCTCCTCAAACTCCTCGCGTTTAATATCGATGAGTTCTCGTGCACATCTAACAGTCACTTGCTTCCTTGCTGAAAGAGATTTCTTTTCTTCCTCAGCATGGTTGGTAGTAAAATCGTCATCTTCCAACTCATCACCCGTCAGATCCTTATACTTTTCCTGGACAAGTTTTTTGAGGGCTAGGTCAAAGTCGTCACCTCCAAGTTTTGAGACGCCGTTAGTCGCTAAAACTTCCACATCTTGTCCATCGACACGAATTATGGAAACGTCAAAAGTCCCGCCACCCAAATCGTACACTGCGTAAACGCCCCCGAGTTCTTCACCGCTCTTAAAGGCGTAATACAAAGCTGCGGCTGTAGGCTCGTTGATGATGTATTTGACATTGAGGCCCGCCGCCTCTGCGGCGGCCATCGTTGCATCGCGGGCCTCATGGGAAAATTAGCTGGAATTGTGACGACGGCCTCTCCGATGGGACCAAGGGTCTTCCCAGCGTCAGAAACTAGTTTTTTCAGCACGAATGTACTTAATTGGGTAGGCGTAAACTCTTGGCCGTTGATCGCATGTGTTGCTGACATTCCCATATCACGCTTAAAACGTGCGGCGGCTGTTTCTGGCGCATTACCCCACTGTCGCCGCGCAAATTCGCCAACCCCCATCACTCCTTCGGAGGCTTCGACAACACAGGAAGGCGTGATATTAGAACCGTCTTCGTTAGGGACAATTGTTGGCCGGCCAGTTTCGTCAATCGTTGCAACTGCTGAGAATGTTGTTCCCAAATCGATGCCAATGAATGCCGACATTATGACGCCTCCCCTTCTTGAAACATGTAAATCCTCACCTTCGCCGGAATGATCACTTCGGCGCCCTCGGTGCTACGGATCAGGTACCCACTCTCTAAAACCTCAGCGATTTTGAAATCATCTTCAGGGCGATCTGCTTTCACCGTCTTCGGCTTGTCGGCGATGCCATCAGCCTTTCGGTAATCCTCACCGATTTGAGGTTGGAAACATTCAACGCCACATTCGGCAAAAGAATCACCGAGCAAACGCCTAATTTGCTCAAGGCCAGTTTGATCTGCTCCTCCCGCCCGTTGAAAGTCTTCTACGGTTTGGTCCACACGTATGAATCGGGAAACAAACTTCCGGTAAATATGCGCATCATATCCTTTCTTGAGACGCCGAATTTCTTCCTCACGCTCATCCAATGCACCCTGCATCGTCATGAAGGTTTCGGATAAGTTTGCAATGCCCTGATGCGTCTCCCGACCCTGATCACCAATATTCCCAATTCCTGAAGCCACTTCTTGAGTAAAACCACCAATTCTTTTAGACAGATCATTGATCCAAGCGCCGAATTCCTCTGGAACGACTAAGTGCGGATTGCTGAGAAGGATTCCCCTCCACCGGTACAGGTAGAATGAGATTGCCACGGCGGCGAGTGTTACGATTGCCATCACCGAAAGCGAGATAAAGACCCACCATTGTGGACCCACTGCCGGTCCCATGGGCGTGACGGAAGAGGGCTCCTTCGCAACAGCGGAACCGCTAATGACAGGTTTAGGTGATGCATTACCCGACTGGACTTCGGGTATTGCCATCTCATCGGGCGTACCAGACGGCACGTTCGAGACATCAGAAAAAGACAGCAACAAGGCTGTAATTGCTGCAAAAATAAGTGCAACCCCCACAAGCAAAGCAACTAACGTTTCAGTCTTCATCATCTCCCCCCCTAAATCAACGCACCGATAAGGCGCGTCAAATGTGCATAAAGTAGTATTTTGCCTGATGCACATCAACTATGGGTTTTGCTTTCTTGACTTTCTCCCCTCTTGGTCTCCTTGACTCACACCCCTCTTTGTGCTAGGAATATTTTCTTAGTTCTTTGACATCGTGAATAATCCGCCACTCATGACCGGCCCCCACAGCGCTACGGTAATGCTGCATTGCGGCGGTGGATGTTAACAAATGACAACAAATGACAACGTTTTGACGCCCTCTGGATGATGAATCGTTTAAAATCAATGACTTGACCTGAAAAGTGTGGGGGGCAACCCTCCTCTCCCAGCCGTCTTCCTTGCTTTCCTTGCCGTGCGGCGCGGGCTCGCCTATAAAACCTAGTCTCCCCGGAAAACAGGATCGATCCCGTTTATGACCGGCTCTCCACCAGACTCTGCAACCGGCCCCCTTTCGGGCCTCCGCGTCTTCGACATGACGCGGGTTCTGGCCGGTCCTACCTGTACCCAGATTCTGGGCGATCTGGGGGCCGACGTGATCAAGGTGGAGCGCCCCGGACGGGGCGACGATTCCCGGGGCATGGGGCCGCCCTATCTTACCGACGCGAAAGGAAAGGATACGCCCGAGAGCGCCTACTTCCTCAGCGTCAACCGCAACAAGCGCTCCATCACCCTCAACCTCACCACCACGGAAGGCCAGGAACTGGCGCGGCGCATGATCGGCAAATGCGATGTGGTGGTGGAGAATTTCCGTACCGGCGCCCTGGCCCAGTACGGCCTCTCCTATGACCAGATCAAGGACGAGTTCCCCGCCCTCATCTATTGTTCGGTGACCGGGTTCGGCCAGACCGGACCCTATGCGGAACGCGGCGGCTACGACTATCTGGTCCAGGGCATGGGCGGCATCATGAGCGTCACCGGCGAACCCGACGGCCCGCCTGAAAAGGTGGGCGTGGGCGTCTCGGACATCATCACCGGCATGTATGCGGTGATCGCCATCCAGGCCGCCCTGCGCCACCGCGAGAACACCGGCGAGGGCCAGCATATCGACATGGCCCTGCTCGATTCCCAGGTCGCCTGGCTCAGCTATGTGGGCGAGAACTATCTGGTTTCGGGCGAGGTGCCGCAAAAACTGGGCAGCCATCATCCCAATATCGTGCCCTATCAGGTGTTCCGGGCCAGTGACGGGCTCCTGGTGCTGGCCGTGGGCAACGACGCCCAGTTCGAGCGTTTCTGCGCCTTTTCCGGATGCCCCGACCTGGCCGCCGACGAACGCTACGCCACCAACGCCTCGCCCGCGAAACCGGGAGCCGTGTCGGGGGCGTTCTTGCCGAGCCTATAACCCTGGCGCTTCTCTTCCTTCCCAACCTCAATGCCATTCTCGCACTGGCTCTGGGCGACTAAAAGCCCCGGTATTTAGAAACCTTGGGTGCCTGGAAATTGGTTCCCTTCTCCGCGGGTATCTCAACGGCTGCGGATGCCGGCATTGATCGCCGTTTCCACAGCGGATGAACACCCGCAATGCTGCATTGCGGCGGTGGATGTTAACAAATGACAACAAATGTTAACATTTTGGGCCCTGTTTGGCTGTGAATTGTTTTATATCAATGACTTAGGGTAAAAAGCATGGGGGGTGACCCCGGTCGGGGCGGACCTCTTTCCCACCTTCCTTGCCGTGCGGCACAGGCTCGCCTATAAAAACTCATCTCCCTGGTAATCCCCGGTAAACAGGATTCACCCATGATCGGCTCTCCCTCAGACAAGGCAAAAGGCGGCCACGCGGCCGGCCCCCTTTCGGGACTCCGCGTCTTCGATATGACGCGGGTGCTGGCCGGTCCCACCTGCACCCAGATTCTAGGCGATCTGGGGGCCGAGGTGATCAAGGTGGAACGTCCCGGACGGGGCGACGATTCGCGGGGCATGGGACCGCCCTACCTTGCCGACGCGAAAGGCGAGGACAGCCAGGAAAGCGCCTACTTCCTCAGCGTCAACCGCAACAAGCGTTCCGTCACTCTCAACCTCACCACTAAGCAAGGCCAAGAACTGGCGCGGCGCATGATCGGCAAATGCGACGTGGTGGTGGAGAACTTCCGTACCGGCGCCCTGGCCCAGTACGGCCTCGCCTATGACCAGATCAAAGAGGAACTCCCCGCCCTCATCTATTGTTCCATCACCGGGTTCGGCCAGACCGGCCCCTATGCCGAACGCGGCGGCTACGATTATCTGGTCCAGGGCATGGGCGGCATCATGAGTGTCACCGGCCAGCCCGACGGCCCGCCCGAAAAGGTCGGCGTCGGCGTCTCCGACATCATCACCGGCATGTATGCGGTGATCGCCATCCAGGCCGCCCTGCGCCACCGCGAGAACACCGGCGAGGGCCAGCATATCGACATGGCACTGCTCGATTCCCAGGTCGCCTGGCTCAGCTATGTGGGCGAAAACTATCTGGTGTCGGGCGAGGTGCCACAGAAACTGGGCAGCCATCATCCCAACATCGTGCCCTACCAGGTATTCCGCGCCAGTGACGGGCTCCTGGTGCTGGCCGTGGGCAACGACGCCCAGTTCGAGCGTTTCTGCACTTTCGCGGGCTGTCCCGACTTGGCCGCCGATGAACGTTACACCACCAACGGGGCGCGGGTGAAGAACCGCGGCAGCCTGACCCCCATCCTCGCCGACATCATGGCCGGCAAGCCCATTTCCCACTGGGTGGAGGGGCTGGTGAACGTCAACGTGCCGTGCAGCCCCATCAACACCATCGACCAGGTTTTCGCCGATCCCCAGGTGGTGGCCCGGGACATGAAAATCGCCATGCCCCACCCTCACATTTCCGGGGAGACCATGGACCTCATCGCCAGCCCCCTGCGTCTCTCGCGCTCCCCCGTTTCCTATCGCCAGGCGCCGCCGCAACTGGGGCAACACACAGCCGAAGTGCTGGAGGAACTGCTGGGGATGAGCGAACAGGAGATAGCGGCGCTCCATAAAAAGGGTGTCATCTAAAACGCCATTTTCCGCCACTACTTGCAGGTTTACCCTAGGTGTGCTTATAGTCCGCCTTTAATGACCATTGTTACGCCGAAGATCAGCTTTCCTCACCGACATCTTCTCGGTATCGAGGGGCTTTCGCCGGACGAGATTTCCGGCCTCCTCGACCTTTCCGAATCCCACGTAGAACAGAATCGCCAGACCGACAAGAAGCGCACCACGCTGCGCGGGCGCACCTGTATCAACCTCTTCTTTGAAAATTCCACCCGCACCCGCACCTCTTTCGAGCTGGCGGGAAAGCGGCTCGGCGCCGACGTCATCAACATGTCAGTCTCCACCAGTTCCATCAAAAAGGGCGAGACCCTGATCGACACCGCCATGACGCTGAACGCCATGCACCCGGACGTTCTGGTGGTGCGCCATCCCGACTCGGGCGCGGTCCAGTTGCTCTCGGAAAAGGTCAACTGCGCCGTCATCAACGGCGGCGACGGCCGCCACGAACATCCCACCCAGGCGCTTCTCGACGCGCTCACCATCCGCCGCCGCAAGGGCAAGCTCTCAGGGCTTCGGGTGGCCATCTGCGGCGATATCATGCATTCCCGCGTCGCCCGCTCCAACATCCGCCTGCTCTCCATCATGGGGGCGCAGGTACGGGTGGTGGCCCCGCCCACCCTGCTGCCCGCCGAGATCGGCAAGCTCGGCGTAGAGACCTTCCACCACATGGAAGAAGGCTTGAAAGACTGTGACATCGTCATGATGCTGCGCCTGCAACTGGAGCGCATGAACGGCTCCTTCGTACCCTCGGTGCGTGAATATTTCCGCTTCTACGGGCTCGACTACGCCAAGCTGGAGGCGGCCAAACCCGACGCCCTGATTATGCATCCCGGACCCATGAACCGGGGCGTGGAGATCGACGGTGAACTGGCCGACGACATCAACCGCAGCGCCATCCGCGAACAGGTGGAAATGGGGGTGGCGGTGCGCATGGCCTGTCTCGAGACACTTACCGGCGCCCTTCCACAAAGCGGGGGAGAAGCCTGATGGCGAAGGGCGCTAAAAAAACCAAAACGGTGAAGGCAAAAGCCACCACGAAAACTGTCGCGGCCGCCCCCAAAACGGCCAACAGAACCGCTTATGTGAATGCCCGCCTGATTGATCCCGCCAGCGGTCTCGATGCGCCCGGAGGCCTGTTGAGCGAGGGTGGACGGATTGCCGATTTCGCAGCCGGTCTGTTTGCCGACGGCGCGCCGGAGAACGCCGAAACCATAGACTGCCGGGGACGCATCCTGGCGCCGGGACTGGTGGACATGCGGGTGCGGCTCCGCGACCCCGGCCACGAGCACAAGGAAGCCACGGTTTCGGCGGCGGCGGGCGGAATCACCACCATCATTGTCCTGCCCAACACCGATCCCGTCATCGACAGCGTCGCTCTGGTGGAATTCATCGGTCGCCGCACCGGCGAGGCGGGACTGATCAACATCCATCCCATGGCGGCGTTGACCCAGGGGCTTGAAGGCGGAGAAATCACCGAGATGGGACTGTTGGCCGGGGCAGGCGCCGTGGCCTTTGGCGACGGCGCGGCCTCCATCGATGACAGCCTGGTCATGCGCAGGGCGCTCAGCTACGCCCGCAGCTTTGGCCTTCTCATCGTCCAGCGCCCGGAAGACAGCAGTCTCGCCAGTGACGGCGTCATGAACGAAGGCGAAATCGCCACCCGTCTGGGGCTGGCCGGCATTCCCAACGCCGCCGAGGTCATCCGCCTGGAGCGCGATATCCGGCTCGTGGAACTGACGGGCGGCCGCTATCACGCCTCGCTCCTCTCGACGGCGGAATCGGTGGATGTGGTGCGCCGCGCCAAGGCGCGCGGACTCAACGTCACCTGCGACACGGCGCCACCCTATTTCGCCCTCAACGAGATCGCCGTCGGCGATTACCGTACCTTCGTCCGGCTCTCCCCGCCCCTGCGCTGCGAGGAAGACCGCCGCGCGGTGGTGGAGGGGATCGAGGACGGCACCATTGACGCCATCGTCAGCGACCACGCCCCCCACCACCAAGACAGCAAACGCCAGCCCTTCGCCCAGGCCGAAAGCGGGGCCGTGGGTTTGGAGACCCTGCTGGCCATAGCTCTCGATCTGACCCGCGAGGGATCGCTTTCGCTCCCTGATATGCTGGGAAAACTCACCTGCGGGCCCGCGGATATACTGGGCCTCGATGGCGGCAGGCTGAAAAAGAAAGCCCCGGCGGATATGGTCGTCTTTGACCCGGACGCACCCTGGAAGATCGACGCCGACCAACTCCTCAGTAAATCCAAGAACACCCCCTTCGACGGCAAGCTCGCCCAGGGCCGCGTGATCCGCACCGTGATTTCCGGCCGCACCGTCTTCCATGATCCCGGCCTTGATGCCTGAAAGCCCTGACCGGTGATGGCAATGGAAATGGCCCAGGGAGACCTCCCGACGCTCTTCATGGCGGCGCTCGGCGGCTATCTTCTCGGCACCATCCCTTTCGGCCTGATTCTGACCCGGCTGGCGGGCAAGGGCGATATCCGCGCCATGGGTTCGGGTAATATCGGCGCCACCAATGTGCTGAGAACGGGCAGCAAGGCCCTCGCCGCCCTGACTCTGTTGCTGGACGGCGGCAAGGGAGCGCTGGCCGTGCTGGTGTTCGCGCTGTGGGGACGGGATGCGGCCCTGGCGGCGGCGGCGGGTAGCCTGACCGGTCACATTTTTCCGTTATGGCTGAAGTTTAGGGGCGGCAAGGGGGTTGCCACCGCCCTGGGGACTCTGCTGGCGCTCAACTGGCTGGTGGGTCTGCTGGCCTGCGTTACTTGGCTCGTGGTGGGTTTTCTGTTCCGCTATTCGTCGCTGGCCGCCCTGGCGGCGATGGCGGCGGCGCCTCTCTATGCCCTGTGGCGGGATGATCCCTCCATGGCCACCTATGCGGCGTTGGCGGCCATCCTTGTCTGGTTGCGGCATACCGGGAATATCCGCCGTCTCTTCAGCGGCGAGGAAACGAAGATCGACGCCGACTAAAGTTCGGGATGGCCCGCCCGTGGGGACTGCCTTTTCCCGAGCCAGATTTATTTAACTGTTTTTTTCTGGAATGCCTTCTGTTCGCCCCGGAGCTTCTTGCGAGCGATTTCTTGCTTCCTCTCCTGAATCTTCTGTTTGTGCAGAAGAATTTGCAGGCGTTGTTTTTGCTTGCTTAGCTGCTGTTTATAAAGCCGAGTCGAGTTTAGATTGCGGGCAAATTTCACAGGGATATCTGACGGAGCTTGGGGCCCTGGAGACACGTCATGGGTACGGGCGTTCTGATTCGCCACCAGGGAGGTATTCTTTGTAGATGCGTCCTGTATCGGTAAAAACACCGGCACACTCACCGCAATCAGAAAAAGACCAAACCTTGATCCATACTTCCAGACCATGACCAAACATCCCCAAAAAGGCGAAACCCTGTAAATCTGCCGGCATGCGCCGCAATTTACGTACCAGCCGTCCAGATCAGTGGAACGCCCACATGTCCTGTCATTTGGCCGTGAACAGGTTGTCAGGTGAGCTCCGGAGACGGCAAAATTTGCCGCTTTTCGGGAAATAAAAGGTAGAACCGCAGGGTCGACAAACGGGGAAAATCCGGGCGTCAGGGAATTTCGCCCGGTAAAAAACCGGGCGCGGCAATACATGGGAATGGTAACGGGAATGGTATCAGCGAGGGGCGGGCTGGGTAATCACCGGCTTGTTACGGAGCTGCTCGGTTAGAAGCTGACGCTGGACCTGCTGTTCGACGGAACGTTTCTGCACCCGGACCTGTTGCTCCCGGTTCTCCTCCAGAAGCCGCTGGAAACGGGCCTGTTTTTTCTCGAGGAAGCGTTGACGGAGGTCCTGTTCCTGAAGCCGGGCCCTCAGATCCCGCTCGGGCTTGTCGAGAATGGTCCTCTGAGTCCTGAGAAGGTCGAGCCTGTCCTGTTCCTGAATCCGCTGGGCATTACGTAAATCCCTGAGTTCCCTGTCGGCCTGGGCCCGCTGGCGGTTGAGTTGAAGCTGTTGCTCTATCTCCTGATCCCGCAGAGCGCGCGCCTGATCCTTCACCTTCTGTTCGTTAATCGCCTTCTGTTTGCTGAGAGCTTTTTTCTGGAGAACTTCCAGCCTTTTGCGGCGCTGTCTCTGCTCATGTTGCAGTTTCTGATTCTGTTGCCGCTGCCGGATCTGTTGTTGCTGAATAATTTGCCGCATATCCAGATTCTGACTGAGCCGGATGGCAGCGCCGGAAACAGGCGCCTCCGTTTGCGCAGAAAAAATCTGCTTGCAGACAGCCGGAGACGGAGGAAACACAAAGATTCCCATCCCCAACACAAGGACTGTGCATGCTATGCCCTGCAGCCGTTTCATGGTCGCACCCGCCTCAGTGATCAAACACAAAAGGAATTCGGTCCGTTCTTACTAAGTCTTTCCAGTGTAACATAAATTACCCCATATCTCCAGTTGCCGGACCTCCGCTGCGCCGAAACGAAGAAATCCTCCTCCATAAGGGCCAGGGTACGTCGGCCCCCAAAAAGGCCGGAGGACAACACATCAAAAGCAACGCCTCTCTTACAAATATAAGTGAGTTATATTCTTTGCCTATATAAACAGATGTATTAATTTCAGCTTTGGCAATTATAAGTCACAGCAGCAAAGTCACCATATGCTTCACCAAAACCAGGCCTCCCGGCCCCTATCCGACCAGGAACGGTGCGACCGGCTACGGCTTATCCGCAGCAAAAATGTGGGCCCCATAACATTCCGCAGGCTCCTTGCGCGGTGCAGAACAGCTGAGGCCGCACTGGAAGCTCTGCCCGAACTGGTGCGGATGGGGGGTGGGGGTAAGTCCACTACTGTTTACTCCAGGGCCGCCGCCTTGCGGGAAATAGAGGCCATCGCGGAACATGGAGCGCGGCTGATCGGACTCGGCGAACCCGACTATCCGGAACCCTTGGCCGCCTTGCCCGACGCGCCGCCCTTGATCACGGTACAGGGGCACGCGCATCTTCTGCAAGGTCGGGCTTTTGCCATCGTCGGCGCACGAAATGCTTCCGCCGCAGGAAAGAAATTTGCCCGTGGGATCGCCTCCGAGCTGGGCCAGGAAGGATTCGTCATTGTTTCCGGGATGGCGCGTGGAATCGACACCGCGGCCCATGAAGGCGCGCTTGAAACCGGCACCATTGCCATTCTCGCCGGAGGCGTGGACAACATCTATCCTAGGGAAAATACGTCTCTCCATGAGCGAATTGCCGAACAGGGCCTGCTGATTTCCGAAGAGCCTCTGGGGCTGGTCCCGCAGGCACGCCATTTCCCGCGCCGCAACCGGCTGGTTTCCGGACTCTCGCGAGGCGTTCTGGTGGTGGAGGCGGCAATGCGCTCGGGTTCGCTCATCACGGCGCGCCTAGCCGGAGAACAGGGCCGGGAAGTGTTTGCCGTGCCCGGATCGCCCCTCGATCCACGATGCCGCGGAACCAATGAACTTATCCGCAAAGGCGCATGTCTGACGGAATCCACTTCCGATATTATAGAGGCCCTTGAGGGGCAATTGCGCTCCCTTGTCCAAGAGCCATTCGAAGCGAAAATAAGCCCTGCCACCGAGCGTGAAGATGATTCTGGAGCAGGAGAAAGCCATATGGCCCAGGCCCGCATCAGAATAAGGGAAATGCTCGGCCCCACGGCCGTAACCGTTGACGACCTGGTCCGGCAAAGCCACCTCGATCCCTCCATGGTCGCCACTATTCTGCTTGAGATGGAACTTGCCGGCACCCTGATCCGGCACCCCGGAAATCAGGTATCGAGCGCCTGAAACCAATCGGAACGCCGTGCCCGGCGCCCATTTCCTATCTTGAGGAGCGGGCCTCCCTGGAATCCTGGATCAACACCTCGCGGACGACTCCCTTTCCAAGTTCCCGGGCGCAAACCACCAGAAAACGTTTTTTAAGGAAAGAAACGGTGAAGGAATCTTTGTCTTTTTCCGCCTTGGAAACAATCCGGGAAAGTTCCTTGTTCAGGACCGTATGAAGGTCATCGGCCTTTTCCTTCACCCTGTCCAGCCCCTCATCGCCGACCACATCAAGAGTCACCTGAAGCACAACCGCGCGTTCCAGCCTCTTGTTTCTCACATCCAAATATTCAAACACCGGAAGAGGAAAAAAAATCGGTGGACCGAGGGGCGCCAAGGCCGCGAGTTCTTCCTCTTGCGACCCGTCGCCAACACCTGATCCGGCGCCAGCATCGGATCCGGCACCCGATCCGGAACCTTTGCGCTTTTTTGTAAAGCCCTTTTGCGCCGACCCCGGAACGGACGACCATTCTCCCGCCGGGCCAGAACCGAAAGTGATATCGCCCGGACCTTCCACGCCGCCTTCTCCGCTGATCTCTCCGCCACCCTCTCCAGAGGCTCTGTATTGCCCGCCTCCGGCAGATTTGCGTTTCTTCGTAAAGCCTTTTTGTGCCGCTCCCGAAACCGACGACCATTCCTCCGCCGGGCCAGAACCGAAAGTGATATCGCCCGGACCTTCCTCGCCGCCTTCTCCGCTGATCTCTCCGCCGCCGCCCTCTCCGCCGCCGCTCTCTCCGCCGCCGCCCTCGCCGGAGCCCTCTCCTCTAGAAGCTCCGGAGAGCCCGGCTCCAGAGGATTTGCGTTTCTCCGTAAAACCCTTTTGCGCCGCTTCCGGAACCGACGACCATTCTCCAAAAGAAGTCGATCTGGGCGCTCCCGACAGTTCCTGAACCGCAGCCTCCCTTGCCTCACTATCGGACTCTTCGCCGTCGGATTCCGACAGAAGATTTTTCAGCATTTCCGCTTCTAGTGACGTCTTTGGAGGCCCCTCGATTTCCGGTTCTGGATCTGGTTGTTGTGACTGCCAATAACTGGCGGCGCCTCCGGCAAGTAGAAGAATTCCTAAAAGCCCACGGATGAATATTTTTTCAAAACCGATCTTCTTCTTAGGTACGGCGGCGGCCTCTTCCTCTTCCTCGTCCTCGTCTTCGTCTTCGTCGCCCTCTTCCGCTGCTTCTTCCTCTCGGCGTTGCTGCTCGGCGGCCCCGGCGGGTTTTGCTTTCTTCTTCTCTTCCTTGCTCTTTACTTTTTTTTCTTTGCGGAAAACAACCTTGGAACGGTACTGGTCGGTTGCCTCGTCGTGGACTTCCTCCACTACCTTGACCGAAAAGTGAATTTTTCCCTCAAGCATCTTCTGTGCTTCGGCTATAGCCGAGTTTTTGTCCTCCAGAACCTTGGTGATGTCCCAGTTGCCGTTTCTGTATGTTTGGACTTCAAAGCTCATGGATGTGACCAAGGACTCCTTGAGGCTCGGGCTCTTCATTGCCCTTTAGCGCATGATGCAACTGGAATTAAAGCCCAGAGACATGGGGGGACTCAAGCCGTAAACCGTCATGGAGCATTTCGATGACGGCATAGCCGGAAAGCTCGAAATCATGTGTGCGAACAACCGGTATGGGCGCATCCCATCGTTAACAAAAATAACACGCCAGGTCGGCTGACGGTTGACGAATCCCTTTTGCGGTGCCAATTGTCACCAACAACTGGTGGCGCTTCTGTTCTGTGCGGGAGCCGCCGCCCCTCCTTAACCGGGTTTTATATACGGACCGCCCCATGAACGTCGTTGTCGTCGAATCCCCTGCCAAGGCGAAAACCATCAATAAATATCTCGGTGACGATTTCACCGTGCTCGCCAGCTATGGCCATGTACGCGATCTTCCCTCAAAGGACGGATCGGTGAAGCCGGACCAGGATTTCGCCATGACCTGGGAGGTGGACAGCAAGGCCAAAAAACATCTCGACACTATCGCCAAGGCCCTTAAGGGGGCTGAAAATCTTTACCTTGCCACCGACCCCGACCGCGAGGGAGAGGCCATTTCCTGGCATATCGCCGAGGTTCTCAAACAACGCAAGGGGCTTGAAAACATCAAGGTCAGCCGCGTGGTATTTCACGAAATCACCCGCAACGCCATTCTCGAGGCCATGACCCATCCACGCGAACTCGACCACGCCCTTGTGGAGGCCTATCTCGCCAGACGCACTCTTGATTATCTCTTCGGGTTCACTCTCTCTCCCGTATTGTGGCGCAAGCTTCCCGGCAGCCGTTCCGCCGGGCGCGTACAATCGGTGGCCTTGCGTCTGATTTCTGAACGCGAAGCCGAAGTCGAATGTTTCAAGCCACAGGAATACTGGACGGTTGAAGGCACCTTCCGTACCCCTTCCGGAGCACAATTCTCAGCCAACCTGACCCATTTGGACGGCGAAAAACTCGATAAGTTCTCGCTCGCCGATGCCGAAACGGCTGAAAAGGCCGAAGCCACTGCCAAGGCGGAAACCTATGCGGTGGCCTCGGTGGAGCGCAAAACGGTCAAGCGTAATCCCTATGCCCCCTTCACCACATCCACCCTGCAACAGGAGGCATCCAGAAAACTGGGCTTCGGGACCTCGCGCACCATGAGCCTTGCCCAGAGACTCTATGAAGGCATCACCATCGACGGCGAGACACAGGGTTTGATTACCTATATGAGAACCGACAGCGTTACCCTTGCCGGCGAAGCCGTGGCCGGTTGTCGCAAATTGATCGGAGGCCGGTTTGGAGATAAATATCTTCCCGATGCGCCCCGCATGTACAAGACCAAGGCTAAAAATGCCCAGGAAGCCCACGAGGCCATCCGCCCCACAGACCCGACCCGTACGCCCCAGGATGTGGCGGGCCATCTCGACCAGGACCAGCATCGGCTCTACGAACTGATATGGAAACGCACCATCGCCAGCCAGATGGCCACCGCCAATATCGAAAAGGTGGGTGTGGACCTCAACAGCAGTGATCAGAAAACCCGTTTCCGGGCCACCGGATCGGTGATTCTCTTTGACGGCTTCCTCAAGCTCTATCAGGAAGGGCGGGATGATGCACCCGACGAGGACGCCGACGGACGTATCCTGCCTGCAATGGAAGAAGGCGAGGCCCATGATCTTGTGGAAGCCGTACGGGAGCAGCATTTCACCAAACCGCCGCCCCGTTACAGCGAAGCCAGTCTGGTCAAGAAACTCGAGGAGCTGGGGATAGGCCGACCTTCCACCTATGCCAGTATCATCGACGTGCTTCAGGCCCGCAACTACGTCAATCTGGAAAAAAAGCGTTTTGTTCCCGAAGACCGGGGGCGGATCGTCACCGCCTTTCTGGAAAATTTTTTCCAGCGCTACGTCGAGTACACCTTTACCGCCGATCTCGAAAACCAGCTCGACGACATCTCCGGCGGGCGGGCTGATTGGAAAAAAGTTCTGGAAAATTTCTGGGCTGCCTTCACCCAGGCCGTGGAAGACGCCAGCGGGTATACCGTGCGTCAGGTCATTGACGCCCTGGATGAAGAGCTCGGCCCCCATTTCTTTCCCGAAAACGCCGATGGCGCGAACCAGCGCACCTGTCCCACCTGCGCCGATGGCCGTCTTGGACTGAAGCTCAGCAAGACCGGCGGCTTCATCGGCTGTTCCAACTATCCCGACTGTACCTATACCCGGTCTCTGGCTGTGGGCAATGGCGGCGAAGGCGGCGCCGAAAGCGGACCGCGCAATCTGGGCACCGATGAACAAAGCGGTCAGGAAATCAGCCTGCGAAAAGGTCCTTATGGGTTTTATGTCCAACTCGGCGAGGGCGAAAAAGACAAGAAACCGAAACGCAAATCCCTGCCCCGCACCCTTTCTCCCGACACCGTTGATCTGGCCGCAGCGCAGGCCCTGCTTGCGCTACCCCGAACCGTTGGCGCCCATCCCGAAAGTGGCAAGACCATCACCGCCGATATCGGCCCCTACGGCCCCTATCTCAAACATGATGGGGCCTATACTTCCCTCAAAGGGGATGATGACGATGTCCTGACCGTCGGCATCAACCGGGCCGTAGACCTTATTTCCAACTCACGCAAGGGTGGGGCCGGCACAGGCCGGGAACTGGGTGCGCATCCCGATGACGGCAAGCCGGTATTCCTGAAGACCGGCCGCTATGGCCCCTATGCGTCCCATGGCCGAATTAACGCTTCCCTGCCAAAGGACTCATCCAGTGACACCATAACCCTGGAAGAAGCCGTGTCCCTTCTTGCCGCCAAGGGAAAGCCGGCGGGAAGCGGAAGAAAGAAAAAAGCGGCCAAACCCAAGAAGTCAGCCAAGGCAAAGTCTAAATCCTCGGCTGCCGGCTAAACCTTTCCGTCGTTTCTTGACCAAGACCCGAAAATCCCCTCTTCCCAGCAAGCAGGAGATCCTTGACTTCATCAAGGAAAACCCCGGTCGCGTGGGCAAGCGTGAGCTCGGCCGCGCCTTCCGCATCAAGGGCGCCGACCGTATTCCCTTTAAACGGCTCCTCAAGGAAATGAAGGAGGAGGGTCTGATTAAGGCCGACCGCGAGAAACCCCAGGGGAAAGAACAACGGATAACGGCCAAGAGCGGCCTGCCTCCCGTGGCCGTCATAGAAATCATCGGTCCTGATGCCGACGGAGAACTCACAGGGCGGCCTACCGTATGGCATGACGAGAAGCCGCCACCGGTGATTTACGTAGTGCCCGAGCACCGCGGACGTCCCGCGCTTGGTGCCGGTGAAAGAGTTCTGGCTCGCCTCAAACGCATCGACGAAGCCAGCTATGAGGCCAGCACCATCCGTGTCATTGCCGGTCGTCCACGCAGGGTGCTGGGCCTGTTCAGCAAACTTGCGAAAGAAGGCCGCATCGAATCCACGGACCGCCGCCACAAAAGCGAGTTCGCGGTTCTGGGACAAGACGATTGCGGCGCAAAAACCGGAGAACTGGTGCTGGGGGAAGTTCTGCCCAGCCGCCATCGTGGTCTGCCCACGGCCCGTGTGACAGAGCGTCTGGGCCATACCGACGCGCCGGGCGCCATCAGTCTGGTCTGTATCCACAGCCATGATATCCCCACGGAATTCCCCGACGAAGCCATCGCCCAGGCAGAATCCGCGAAACCCGCCACACTGGGTGAGCGGGAAGATCTTCGCCACCTGCCTCTGGTGACAATTGACGGGGCGGATGCCCGTGACTTCGACGACGCGGTATGGGCGGAGTCCGACCCCGAGCCGAATAACAAGGGTGGCTGGCATCTCGTGGTTGCCATTGCCGACGTGGCCCATTACGTGCGTCCCGGAGACGCCCTGGACCGTTGCGCCGAGAGCCGGGGCAATTCCGTCTATTTTCCAGACCGGGTGGTACCCATGCTGCCCGAGGCTCTGTCTAATGGGCTGTGCTCGCTGCGCCCCGACGAGGACCGCCCCTGTCTCGCAGTTCACCTATGGCTTGACCGGGACGGCGGCTTGCGGCGTCATCGTTTCGTCAGGGGCCTCATGCGCTCGACCGCCCGCCTCACCTATTCACAAGTGCAGGATGCAAAAGACGGCGGCGGCGATGACACTACGACAGCCCTTCTCGATACCGTCATCAATCCCCTCTATGGCGCATTTGCCGCCCTTTCCAAGGCGCGCGACGAGCGCGGCGTACTCGATCTTGATCTTCCCGAGCGCCGGGTAACGCTGGATGAATCGGGGAACCTGACCGGTATCGAAGCCCGGGACCGGCTCGACAGTCACCGCCTGATCGAGGAATTTATGATCACCGCCAACGTGGCCGCCGCCGAAACCCTTTCGCGCCGCAAACGACCCTGTATGTACCGGGTTCATGAGCCGCCCGATCCGTCGAAGGTGGATGCCCTGCGCGACTTCCTGAAAGGGCTGGGCTATTCCCTGCCCCGCGGACAGGTGCTACGGCCCCGGAATTTCAGCCACATCCTGCATCAGGCCGCCACAAGCGATCATTCCCCTTTGATCTCCGAGATCATCCTGCGCACCCAGTCAAAGGCGGTCTATAGCCCGGAAAATCTCGGCCATTTTGGCCTGGCGCTGAGTCAGTATGCCCATTTCACCTCACCCATCCGGCGCTATTCGGACCTTCTTGTTCATCGCTCCCTGATCGACGCCCTGAAACTCGGCGAACACGGCTTGAGTGCTGATTCAATCAAGCGCTTTGGCGACATCGCCGAGCATATTTCCGATACCGAGCGCCGTGGCGAAGCGGCGGAGCGGGATGCCTTCGACCGTTATACCGTGGCCTTCCTCAGCGACCGGATAGGGGCGCGGTTCTCCGGCCGCATCAACGGTGTCACCCGGTTTGGCCTGTTTGTGACCCTGGACGAAACAGGCGCCGACGGTCTGGTGCCGGTGCGAAGCCTGGGTACGGAATTTTTCGATCACGATGAATCCCGCCATTGTCTGTGTGGACGCGCCACGGGAACGACCTTCACCCTGGGCGATCCGGTAATTGTGCAACTGACGGAAGCCAATCCCGTGACCGGCGGCATGCAGTTCGAAATTCTCGAAGGGGGACGCAAAGGGAAACCCGCTCCAACCACACCCGGAAAGAAAAGGCGGGTCATGAAAAAGCATGGAGCGGGCGCATCCGGGCGGCAGAGACGCAGAAGAAGAAAAAAATAATCGCGCTCAGAGCAGGTTGTATTTTTCCAGCCCTGAAGTGATTTCCCGGACGAAGGGGTCTCCAGTATGGATGATTTCCACGTTATCAGGAGCCCCCGACAGGGCCTGATGACCGTCATTAAAACTGGTCAAGATCATTACCGGAATATCCGCCGTGGTCGACATGGCGGACATGGCGCGGCTCATATCTACCCCGCTCAATCCTTTCATGGTGGCCGAAACAATTACCAGATCGGGTCTGGTGCTGATTGCCATTCCCAAGGCGTCCACGGATGACCGTGCGGTCACCACACGAAACCCCATGTTCCGTAATTTTTCCGATACGAGATGGGTCAATGTCTTGGATGACGCAACAAGAAGAACTTCCACATCACGTTGGGGAGCGGCTTCCTGACTGTCGTCTCCCCCGTGTACCGGAAGTCCACGCAGGATAGTGTCACGCTGTTCCTCATCCGGTTCGGAACCTGTTTCAACTACTTTTCGCAAAGCATCGAGATATGCCTCCACATCACGGGCCTGGGACTTACTCAAGCCGGAAAGGTCCGCCAGATAATCCTCCAGGCGGTGGGACAGAAGCGTGATAAAGGGAAAGCCGAAGGTGCCGCCCAGGCCCTTCAATGAATGCACCTGACGATGGAAATCCATGAGAGTTTCGGCAGTAAGGACGTTTTCGTTATGAATACCGTCTATAACGGCTTCGAGTTGTTCGAGGCGCTCCAGAGAGCCTTCCAGAAAGTCCTGGCGCAGACTTTCCATCACATCTTCATAATTCGTGGCCTGTGACATAGCGCTCCCTACGATTACATCAACAAATCCAAGGCTCAATCACCCCTATTATTCAAAAACTCCATATAGAATATAGGAAGGACAATATTAATTTTCGGTGATTATAGTGATTATATATGGCGCTTTTTCAGCCGGAGGATTACAAACATATTGTGACGACAGGTTCAGACAACTACCAGATAATGACCCGGCCTAATTCCCACATTCCGGAAACCTCTATGAAGGTCAAAATTGCCGCTCTTCTCCGGGGGTTCGCCCGGCGTTGTCCGGCTTGCGGCGGGGGTAGAGTGTTCGCCGGCTATATCAGCCCCGAAGAAGAATGCTCCTCCTGTAATATTCCGCTGTCACAATACCGCTCGGATGATGTGCCGGCTTATTTCACCGTCTTCATTGTCGGCCATCTGTGTGTGCCGGGAGTCCTGATCCTTGAACGCATGGTGTCACCGGCCATATGGGTACAAGCAGCCATATGGCTCCCCCTCACCCTGATACTGACGTTGTATCTTTTGCCGCGGATCAAAGGCACGGTTCTTGCTTTGCTCTGGGTGCTGAGAATCAAGGGATAGGCGCAATTCATGCGGTTGATAGAAAGACATTTACGAGCTGCCATACCTTTTTCAGGGTCGCTGAAAGGCATCAGCGCTGCGTTGGTGCTGGCGCTGGCTTCATCCGCCTGCGCCTTTCTTCCCGTTGAGGAGTCTTCACCTCACTTTACCGAGAGAGATGCCACCCCGGTATTTTCTGCCGGTTACGACTATATTTCCGAACGATTCATCGAGGATGTGAACATTGGCGAATTGACCGTGAGTGGCCTGGAAGGACTGACAGCCATTGATCCGCAATTGGATGTCTCCAGAAATGGCGACCATGTGGACCTTTCCCTCGGCGACAGCTTTCTCGGCTCCATGCCCGCCCCGGAGGACGACGATACAAAGGCCTGGGCTGATCTGACGGTGGAAATGATCGAAAACGGACGCATCGCCTCCACCCCCCTTCTGGAGACAGAGGCCGAGAATATTTATGCCAGCATCTTCCAAAGCATGGTTACGGAACTCGACGGCTTTTCACGCTATGCCAGCGCCCTCGACGCCCGCCGCAACCGGGCCACTCGTGACGGATTTGGCGGCATCGGCGTGCAAATTCTTGTGGATGGCGATGAAATCCGCGTGGTGTCCGTTCTACCTGATACCCCCGCCGAAAAAATGGGACTTCAGGACAATGACCGCATCACTCACATCAACGATGAAGTGGTTGCCGGACTGACCATCCGTGAGGTGGTGGACCGGCTGCGTGGGAAAATAGGCTCCGACGTTACCGTGACCGTTAGGCGCGACGACAGCGACGACCCCCTATCCGTAACCCTGTCGCGCAGATTAATTGTCGGCGTTACCGTAACCCATAAAATGATGGATGATCTGGGTTACATCCGCATCACCTCGTTTAACAAGCGCACCAGCAAGGGCCTTGAAAACATTTTGGTGGAAATGGAGCCTGCTATCCAATCAGGAGAAATAAAAGGAATTATCCTTGATCTTCGGTCCAACCCGGGGGGGCTTCTTGATCAGGCGGTGGAAGTCTCAAACCTGTTTCTGACCGAAGGAAAGATCGTCTCTACCAACGGTCGGCACCCCGATAGCAACCAAAGTTTTGCCGCCAGCGAAGACGACAAGGCACAGAATCTTCCCCTGGCGGTGCTTACCAACGGCAATACGGCATCGGCCGCCGAGATCGTCGCAGCGGCTCTTCAGGACCACGGCCGGGCTGTCGTTGTGGGATCCAATTCTTATGGCAAGGGCACCGTTCAGAACGTTATCACCCTTCCCAATGACGGTGAGCTGACCCTTACATGGTCCCGTTTCCACGCCCCCTCCGGCTACACCCTGCACAATCTTGGTGTATTACCTACTATCTGTACCAGCAGGGAAAACATTGATAGCGCCGGAAAGGAAAATGCCGAATTTGTCCGTCGCCTGAAAAAACTTCATGCCGGCGTTGTTGTTTCGGAAACCGTTTTTTCCCAGTGGCGGGCCGAGGAACTTCCCAGCGAGGAATCCGTCGAAAAACTGCGCGCTATCTGTCCATCGCGCAAAAAGACATCGGATCAAGACATTGATGTGGCAAAACAGATTCTTTCCGATCAGACGATCTACAGTCGTGCCATGAATCTTTCTTTTCCGGCCATCGCCAACCGATAGACAAGCTGGCTTAATCCCCAATCACACTTGACAGTCTGTCGAAGGCGGGTATGTTCTCGCTTTCAAGTCTGATCTTTAGATTCACGGAAGAAACATGGCCAAACCAAATTCCATTGTTGTCAAAATGACCAGCACGGCCGACACCGGATATTTCTACGTCGCCAAGCGGAATCCCAAGCAGAAAGCTGAGAAGCTCTCGTTCCGCAAATACGACCCGGTGGTGCGCAAGCATGTAAAATTCAAGGAAGAAAAGATCAAGTAGGGGCAGCCCTCTCCCTTCCTCATCGACGTTTGGGTAAAGCTGAAAACGCCTGTCCGAGGATAAAGGCCATCCCTGCGGGTGGCCACAAAGTGTCTTTACCAGCCTCTTTCTTCGCCAAAACAGCGATTAACCGGCGGCGCTTTTTCCCGACGGCCTAAATTCTGATTCAAACGCGGAAACAACGCGGTTGCGGCCTTCTCCCTTGGCCGCATAGAGGGCTTCATCGGCGAACCTCATAAGATCTTCCGGCGTATCCTCGCCAGGACGCGCCAGAACTGCGCCGATACTGATGGTAACGGTCAATTCACCGATTTTGGGGTCGGAGATTTTAAATGGATTGTCGGCCATTACACTACGCAGGCGTTCAGCCACCGAAAGGACGATTTCCGTGGGCGCATCGGGAAGAACAACGATGAATTCCTCCCCCCCCATGCGCGCCACCATGTCAAAACTACGCACGCAATGGATAATGCGGTTGGAGATTTCGCGCAGCACTTCATCTCCTACGGCATGCCCATGGGTATCGTTAACCTGCTTAAAATGATCGATATCGATCATAAGGATGGCGATAGGACGGCCATCCTCCTTAGATCTCTGAAGAGTGGTACTGAGATGGGCGTTGGCGTAACGACGATTATAGAGTCCTGTCAAACTGTCGGTCAGGGCCATGGAAAGGCTGCGCTCGTAGTTATCACGCAAACAGTCCTGATACCGCTTGCGGCGAATCTGGCCGCGGCTGCGCGCTAAAAGTTCACTCGGCTCCACAGGCTTGACGAGATAATCATTGACCCCCAGTTCCAGAGCCTTGGCAAGAAAATCCATGTCGTCATCTTCGATAAGAATCAGTATAGGCACGTTCCTGGTCTCGTCCCGGGACCGCAACATGGAACACAAGCGTAAGGAATCGCCACCTTCCGATTCCGGAATGGCGCCAACGATGATGAGATCGAAAGGATTCTCCAATGCCAAGCCAAGAGCTTCTTCCTGACCGGTCGAAAGGAAAAACTCGTGCTTGTCGACAGCAAGCACATCCTTGATCTTGGCTCCGATTATTTCTTGTTTGTCAACGACCAGAACCCTGGCGCCGGTGGCTTCCATACCGGTGGCACTTTCATCGGCGGGAATCACCCCGAATTGATCACAGGTTTCCTCGCGGCGGCGCCATTCATCTATGGTCATCTTGAGACGCACCAGAGATTTAACCCGCGCCACAAGGGCCACATCGTTAACTGGCTTGGTAAGAAAATCGTCGGCGCCACATTCAAGCCCGGTAACCCGGTCGCTGACCTCACTCAATGCCGTAACCATAACCACGGGAATATGCATCAGCTGGGGGTCGGCCTTCATACGCCGACAGACTTCGTATCCATCCATGCCAGGCATCATCACGTCGAGAAGCATAATGTCGGGGGACTGGCTCACCGCCGCATCAAGGGCCTCTTGGCCGTTGAAAGCCGTAATAACGTCGAAATACTCATTTGTAAGTTTTGCCTCAAGCAACTTTACGTTGGGAAGCAAATCATCAACGATGAGAACACGAGCTGTCATGGGGGTTCAGTTCAGAAACTTCTCAACGGTTTCAAGGAAATGAGCCACTGATATGGGCTTGGCAATATAGGCTTCGCAGCCCCCTTCAAGAATTTTCTCTTCATCCCCCTTCATGGCAAAGGCGGTGACAGCGACAATAGGGATGGATTTCAACTCTTCATCATCCTTGATCCATTTCGCCACCTCAAGGCCGGATACCTCGGGCAACTGGATATCCATGAGAATCAGGTCGGGATGGTGCTGTCTTGCCAAATCCATAACTTCGGTGCCATCCATGGTCTGAACCGTCGCATAGCCGTGGGCGTCGAGAAGGTCATGGAACAGCTTCATGTTCAATTCGTTGTCTTCAACGATAAGAATGGTCTTTGACACGAAACACCCATGCTATCTGGTTTTAACTAATGGTCTTGATGCTCTGAAAACTTTAGCGCGGAGAGAAAAAGATCGCCCTTCCCCACCGTTAGTTAATTATTACAACAATTTTACTCTCAAGACACGCTCCTTTCCCGGGCTCGGTACGTACAGGAGAAAAGAACCCCGTCTCTCCCGCCATGAGAGGCAGGAAGACTCCAGCCTATCCGGAATGAATATAAATCATGTTAACAGGACGGCTCGGGAGGAAATTCCACCGTATCCAGGGTGCCCCTTATTTTAAAGTTCCCATAATCGAGGAGAAGCTCCCGGGCAATCCCGTTTTCCAGAAGATGGACCGTAGTTTCATATTCAGGGAGATCAACGCCAACTTTCATGGAAAAAAAGGCCAAACGCATGGGCCAGTATTTCGTATTTAATGAAGAATCCAGATCGGCATTTGGTGTTGCAACCGGAGTTAAAGCACCAATGACGGCATTGATTTCGAACATTCCCTCATCGCTGGCGCCGTCAAAAACAACACGGGAGAGAATTTTTTCTCCTTTTTTTGCCGCATCCACAAGAACGAACAGATGCTCGGAGGGAAAAACCGCCCCCTTGGGAATATCGAGAGTTTTACCCCCTGGCGCCGAATACACTACATGACCTGGGCCGCCTTGACTGGAAAGGGTCGCGCGACCGCTGAATTGCTCGTAGAGACTGCCATCCCGGGAATTCCTTACGTCAAACCGGAAGACAAGACCGTCCTTGGATTCCCAACTGGCAAAACGTGAATCGGTTTCCATAGTATTTCCTGAACCTTCATTCAGATTGATGGTCACATGTTGGACGGCGCTCCAGCCGTCGCAGACATCCTGCCATTCGATAGTCATGGAACCCGGCGCGCCCACAAGGCCGCTCTGAGCCGAGGCCCTGTCGAGGGCAAGAGTGTAGACCGCCCGGTAGGAGGGAAGGTTCGCGGCTTGTGCCGACGGACGGGAAACCAGGAAGCAGGTCAGGGCTATAAACAGACCCAAAATTACTCGGCGCAAAGACATGGTCCTTCTCTAATGCCTAATACGATGAATGGTTTTCAAACACATCATGCCACAACAAAACACGACCGGGCAGTCTGACGACCACCCGGACGGAAGAAAACGAAAAAAACCGGTAATCAGCTAGCGTAAAGCCGCCGTTTTGGATGACACGGGCTCCGAGAGCGTCACTACCCAGCCCTTTACTCCCGTAGCCTGGCCATAACGGCTCTTCAGGCCCTCAAGGCTTTCCCCAGAGGACGGAGCCGCCAGAACACGGTAATGGGTGCCGCCCCGCAGTTGGGCGGTAACGACAAATGCCCTGAATGCCCCAAGTTTCTTGGAGAAGGCATCGGCGTTGTCCCGGCTGCGGAAACTGCCGAGCACAAGATATCGGGACGGGACGGCGGGGGCCGGCTTGATAGCAGGGATCACCGTTGAAATCTTCGGAGAAACGGCAGGGGCCTTTTTGGTAATGCTGGTAACGGAGAACAGGGAATCGTCGGCGATGGACAAAGCCGCCATCTGGCGAATTCCGTTGCCAGAAGAATCACGGGAAGACGTGTTCACGCCCGGCAGCTTGGCCCGTTCGGGAACAGGACCGATCGCAGGTTCAGGCGCGGGCTCGGGAAGCTTTGAAAAATCACTATGTACCGGACGGCCAAAGGGCTGGGTCGCCGGGATGGGTGTCGATCCCAACCTGTTTCTATTTCTCAGGGACTGGATAAACCCATCAGCGAAAGCCACCGGCCTGCCGAAAGACATGACGGCCGTAACGATCGGGGATACAAAATCACCTCCGATATCGTCAGCTGATTCAGTGGCCGCTTGCGCGGGGAGGCCGTCAACAGCTTCCGCTGTGGTGGTATCCGTAGTCGTGGCTTCCATACCCGCAGAGAGGTCATAGTACTTCTTGCGGGGGGAAAGAACGGTTCTTCCGAAGGAAAGACTGGCGGTTTGAACACCACGATATTCAGGTGTTTGAGAGGATTCAGGGGCCATCTCGCCACCTGCCGCCGTCTCGATCGTGGAGAGTCGTTCGGCGATAGCGTCCAGATCATCCTGGGACAGGGTTTCGTCACCACCCATCGCCACCAGGATGTCGTCACTTTCGGCCGGAGCAAGGTCGGAGCAAATCTCCACACCCCTGACCACGCGCCACATGGCGCAGTCCTTTTTCATGGCGACGGAAATGGCATGATCGGGCGCGCTTTTACCGGTGGTGACGTACAGAATCCCATCCACCACCCAGGAAGCAATCTGGACAGCGGGAGGCGCACACCCCGCAAGCAGCAGGGGGAATATGGCTATGAACAGCCCTTTAAAGACAGGCTTGCCAGACAACAAATTCTCTTCCCCATGTTCCGCCTTTGCGGCGGCTGTCTAATTCCCGATCCAGCTTTTTTGACTCACTTCAGTAGGATCAGGCGTTAATTGAAAATTAAGATAGTGAAACTTCAGAGAAATTACAACAAATTTTATAGGCAACTATATAAAACCATTGGGATTTTTCACTGTGGAGATAACTTCCGAACCCTCCAGAAAAAGCCGTTTTAGAGGGCATAAGCCTGCCGGGAAAGAATTATTCCTTCCCGTCGCTCTCCATTTTATTGCCCTTGGGTTGATCGCCGCAGTCATTTACAACCTCATTTTCCCCGCCGGTTTTTTTCACCGGGGGCAGGTTAAGTTTGATATGGAGTTCACGCAGACGTTCCATGGGCACCTCCGCCGGGGCCTGCATGAGCAAATCCTGGGCCTGTTGATTCATCGGGAAGGCGATAACTTCCCGGATATTGGGCTCATCGGCCAGCAACATGACGATGCGGTCAATTCCCGGGGCGGAACCGCCATGGGGCGGCGCACCAAATTTAAAGGCGGCAAGCAGCCCACCGAACTGTTCCTCCACATCCTCGCGGCTGTACCCGGCGATGGAAAACGCCTTATACATGACCTCGGGCAAATGGTTGCGAATGGCCCCGCTGGACAGCTCCACACCGTTGCAGACGATATCGTACTGCCATGCCTTGACGGTCAACGGGTCCTCATTTTCCAAAGCCTCAAGCCCGCCTTGGGGCATTGAAAAGGGGTTGTGGCTGAATCCGAGCTTGTGTGTGGTCTCGTCCAATCCATACATGGGGTAATCGACAATCCAGCAAAAACGGAAGCAATCCTTCTCCAGAAGATCAAGATCGTCACAAACCTGGGTGCGCACGGCACCGGCAAATGGCACGGACTCGTGTTCCTTGCCGCAGACGAAGAACACGGCATCGCCGTCGCCAAGCCCCACGGTCTTGGCAATGGCCGACACGCGCTCGGCCTCAAGATTCTTGGCAATCGGCCCCTTACCCCCACCGTCTTCGAAGATGATGTAGCCGAGTCCTGCCTGACCTTCTTCCCGGGCCCAGTCATTGAGCTTGTCGAAATAGCTGCGCGGCCGGGCGGCCGCGCCGGGCGCAGGTATGGCGCGCACCACCGCGCCACTCTCGATAGCCTTGGCGAATATACCGAATCCAGATTCGTGGAAGGATTCGGTGACATCCGAAATGATAAGTGGATTACGCAAATCGGGCTTGTCGCTGCCATATTTGAGCATGGACTCGGCGAAGGGAATCCGCGGATACGAGCCCTGGGTGACGCTTCGTTCGCCGCTGAATTCCTCAAACACCCCGGTCATCACCGGTTCCACGGCGGCGAAAACATCCTCCTGGGTGACGAAAGACATTTCCAGATCAAGTTGGTAGAACTCGCCGGGAGAGCGGTCGGCACGGGCGTCTTCGTCCCGGAAACAAGGGGAAATCTGGAAATAGCGGTCGAAACCGGCGACCATGAGAAGCTGTTTAAACTGTTGTGGCGCCTGTGGGAGGGCATAGAATTTTCCGGGATGGAGACGTGAGGGAACAAGATAGTCGCGGGCGCCTTCCGGTGAGCTGGCGGTCAGAATAGGTGTCTGGAATTCGGTAAACCCCTGTTCCACCATTCGCCGCCGGATGCTGGAGATAACCTGGGAACGCAGCACCATATTATCATGGATATGCTCACGCCTGAGGTCGATGAAGCGGTGGCGAAGCCGCAGATCTTCGGGAGCATTGTCGTCCACGGCTACCTGGAAAGGCAGCATATCGGCCGCGCTGAGAACTTCCATCTCTTCGATGCGTAATTCCACCTGGCCGGTGGGCAGATTAGGGTTCACGGTCTCCGCATCGCGATCCACCACCTTGCCAGTGACAGTGATGACGCTTTCCGGCCTCACCTGTTCCGATGCCGCGAACAGAGGGCTGGAAACGTCAATTACACACTGGGTCAGCCCATAATGGTCGCGCAAATCGACAAAAAGAAGATTGCCGTGGTCTCGCTTGCGGTGAATCCAGCCCGAAAGGCGGGCATGCGAACCCGTATGCTCGGGGCGCAATTCACCACATGTATGAGATCTGTAGGGATGCTGGGAAGGATCGTTCACGACGCTCGTCTCGGACTGTTCCTGCCTGCCTTCAATGATAATGGGCAGGCGGGCGAAAAAGCACATGGATCAGCCCCCTTGTCAAGCCATGTATGGAGGCTCCGGAGTTCCAGGAAAGTCTTGGCGCTTTCACTGGGGATCGTCTCGACGCTTTCGCTGGCGGGAAAAGCCGTGTATATCCGCCGCCATGACTTTGCTGGAAACCACCGACGCCCTGGCCGCTTTCTGCCAGGACGCCAAGAACGAGCCTTATATCGCCGTCGACACCGAGTTTATCCGGGATAAAACCTATTATTCCCGGCTTTGCCTTGTCCAGATCGCCACCGAAAACCAGGCCGTGGCCGTAGATACGCTGGCACCGGGTATGAATCTGGAGCCTCTCTACGACCTGATGGCCGATACCGACGTACTGAAGGTGTTTCACGCGGCTCGGCAGGATGTGGAGATTTTCTTTCATCTCTCGGGTTGTATTCCGGCCCCCCTGTTCGATACCCAGGTGGCGGCCATGGTTTGCGGTTTTGGAGATTCCGTCGGCTTTGAGTCCATCGTTGCAAAACTGGTCGGAGAGCGCGTCGACAAGTCCCAGCGCTTTACGGACTGGTCGCGCCGGCCCCTTAGGCGCAAACAAATAGACTACGCCCTGGCCGACGTTATTCATTTACGCCCGGTCTACGAGAAAATTGCCGCCCTCCTCCATGAGAACGAACGCGAGGGATGGGTGGAAGAAGAAATGGCGGTTATTACGGATCCGGGATCCTATGAGGTTGACCTGATGGAGTCCTGGCGGCGGCTTAAATTCCGCAACGCCAAGCCCAGGTTCCTGGCTATCCTCCAGGAGTTGGCTGCGTGGCGTGAAAAAGAGGCCCGGTCACGGGACGTACCGAGAAATCATGTCCTTCGCGATGACGTGCTTGTGGAACTGGCGAGTCTGGCACCGCAAACCGAACAGGAACTGGATCATGGACGCGGCTTTCCCCGCAAACAGGCCGGCACCTCGCTGGGCCGGGCCGTTCTCGCCGCAGTGGCAAAGGGTAAAGCGCGCGACCCCAAGGACTGCCCCCAACCTCCGGCGAAACATCACCTCCCCCCCGGCCTGAAGCCAGTGGTGGAACTCCTCAAGGTTCTGCTTAAAACCAAGAGCGAGGCTCATGGCGTAGCCCAAAAACTTATCGCCAACAGCGCCGACCTGGAGATGATCGCCGCCGACGATCAGGCCGATGTCCCCGCCCTGCATGGCTGGCGGAGGGAATTGTTTGGCGAGGATGCGCTGGCGCTTAAACGCGGAGAATTGGCCCTCACCGCGGGTAAAAATCAGGTCGCCCTGGTCAAACTTTCTTAACGCCCGTCCAGAACCTCGGCGACGAAAGGCACAGTAATACGCCGTTTCGCCGCCAGCGCTCGTGAATCGAGCGCGGCCACAATACGCCTCGCGGCCGAGAAAGACCTTTCCATATGTGTCAAAAGATAGGCGATGACATCCTGGCCCACCCGTAATTGACGGTCGGAGAACATCTTCACCAGCACGGCGCCAATCAGAGGATCGTCAGGCGCACCCACATCCACCGCCGGCAAGGCGGCAATACGGGAACGCAGGTCAGGTAATTCCGTCTGCCACCCGGCAACAGGCGTCACGGCCGTCAGGAGTAGGCTTCCCCGGCGTTCTCCCAATATATTGTAAAGATGGAGTAGGGTTCTTTCCCGAGCAGCAGACCCCACAACCCGGTCGGCATTCTCGATAATGGCCGAGCTGTTATCGCGGAGAAGTTCCGGCGGTTCATCTTCCTGCAACGATTCCGGGGAAAGGAACACTGCCTGGCTGCGCGCCTGCCAGACATGGGCGAGATGGGTCTTGCCGCAGCCTGCCGGACCATGAATCACGAGCCCCGGCGGCTCCCATTCCGGCCAACGGTCAAGCCAGGCTATGGCCTGTTCGTTACACGGAGCGACGAGGAAATCCTCCTGTCCCAGAGCCGGACGGTGACCTAGATTCAGAGGCAACTGCTCCCGCATTAACATTCCGGGCGCCGTCATGCCTGTCCCCCGCCTCCATTTCCCGCCCCCCGGTAATAGGGGCTTTCCAGATAACGGTTGATGGCGAACCGGCTCAAGACGCCGATGACCGCTGCCAGGGGAACCGCCAGCAGGACGCCTACAAATCCGAACAATGCCCCGAAGGCCAACAGGGCAAAGAGGATCCAGGCCGGATGCAAGCCGATACGGTCACCCACGAGGTTCGGCGTAAGCAGGTAACTTTCCGCGGTCTGGCCGGTGAGGAAGGTGGCGGCCACCAGAACCACCGGCAGCATTTCAGAAAACTGCATCAGGGCCATGCTCGTGCCGATCACAAACCCGATAGCCGCCCCCACATAGGGGACAAAGGAAATAAGGCCGCTGAAGATTCCCACCATAAGTCCGAATTCAAGACCGATTACGGACAGAAAGAACCCGTAGAAACTCGCCAGAACCAGACAGACCAGAAAAACTCCGCGCACAAAGCCCGACAGGGTTTCATCAATCAGCCCAAGCTGGGTGCGGATCGTGGCCACATGGTCGCGGGGCAGCCAGCCGTCTATATGGGCGACGATTATGTCCCAGTCGCGGAGCAGATAAAAAGCGGCAACCGGCATAATAAAAATAAGCGACAGCAGGTTGAGCAGCGCCAGCCCCCCGCTCCACAAATTGGAGACAATACCTCCCGCCCATGACACAAGACCGGCGCCGCCCCCCAGCCGTTCCATATCCACGTCCTTGAGGCGGTCGCGCATAATTTCGAGATAGGGCGCCACCATCTCACGTAAAACGGCAACGTAATGGGGTAGCCGGTCAAGAAACGCGATGAATTGTTCCTGCAATAGCGGCAGGAGCAGAATCAGACCTAAAACAACAACCGCAAAGAAAAGGACGAGGATGCCAAAAACGGCAAGGCCCCGGGATATGCCGCGCTCTTCAAGGACGTCGACCACGGGGTCGAGGAAATAGGCCACCGCCATGCCGACCACGAAAGGCAAAAGAATATCGCCGAGAAGATAGAGGAAAAGTCCAAAGGCAATGATGCCACCGGACCAAAACCAAAGCTGACGATTTATTTTTTCGTTCATGTGTCTACCGTCACGCCCCTTGTCCATCGTCCCAGATAACCCATCCCCGAAATAAAGGTGGTCGCCGCTACCACATAGATCAGGATTTCGGCCACTCCACCATCATCGAATAACAATGCCGAGCGGGCGAGGACTATCCCCGCGAGGGCAATCTGGGCCACGGTGTTAATCTTGCTGACCCATAACGGAGCCATGCTCAGACTTCGATCCGACATGGTATAAAGCAACAGCGCGCCGCCGATAATCAGCAAATCTCTGAACACCACCAGAATTACCAGCCAATCGGGAAGCAGGCCCTGGAGACCAAGGGTGACATAAACACCCACCAGCAGCATCTTGTCCGCCAAAGGGTCAATATAAGCTCCCAACGGGGTCTGCGCATTGAACAGACGGGCAAGGAATCCGTCTACAGCATCGGACAAACCGGCAATCATGAACAGCCAGAAAGCCGCCGCATACAGATCAGAAACAATCAGCCACACCGCCACAGGCACCGACAGCAGGCGCGCGATGCTGATGATATTGGGAAGATTAGTCAGCCTAGGCATACACTAGCCGTTCTGTTGGAAATCAGAATTCCAGACGAAGCATCCAGGAAGTATCTCCCTGACTCAAATTCAGATCACTCTGGGCCAATGCCAGCTTCAACTGGGTCGTGGAGCCCACGAAATACAGACCCACGATCACTTCACTTCGCGTCAGGGACAACACATCTTTCCTGCGAATAAAGGCGATGGAATCGAGACGTTTGCTGACATCCGTCCAGTATTTGATTCCGGTTATGGGAACCGAGACAATCAGGGATTCCTGACGACTGTCAAGCTGCATCAGGTTATCGCGCTTCCAGTTCTCCTCCACCTGAATGGCCACCCCCTCGACCGCGCGGTTTAACAGGGTATCCACGGTTTCACCGCGGCTGCCTGTAAAACTGAATATGTTGGTGTATTCCTGGATCGCCGGGCCGAATCTGCTGACGGAAACATCGAGACCGGAGCGGCCGGCCGCCGGATCCGTGGTCAGGGTGGCCACCGCCACCAGCGTATCCGTGGCGCCATAGCGGCGGGCAATGGTATCAAGCCGCTTGCGTGTCGCCGCCATGGCCTGAACCGGACCAATATCGGCCACATCAGCCAAATCTCCCTTTGGAACAATAAACGGAATAAGGGATTCCCGGTGCTGATACCCGACCCATGCCTCCCGCCAGGGGTTTGGATCATCCCACAACAGCTGTGTTCCAGCCAGTTGATAGACGGGAATAACCAAGACTGGCTTGCTTCTTGTCTCGGCAAAAGGGAGCCCTTCCTGACTTAAGAGTTCCCGGATCGCGTCGGGTTTGAATCGATAAGTGATTTTCGCCAGATAACGAACCGAAGATGTCTTTTCATCGCTGACCTCAATGCCACTGACGAGTTCGGCGATACCGGCATCGGCAAGGGCAGGAAGATCACCGTGGTCGGTTCGCAACGTCAGGCGTTCCAGTAGGGTGCGAAAAGCCTTGCGTTGGCCGTTGGCAAGGGCAGCCTTGCGGGCAAGGGTGGCGGACCCCGCCGTTACGTCAACCGCCACATCGCGGAGACTGAACACATCCGAGGCCAGCGCTTCGCTCGTATGCACGGGAACCGCAAGAACTACCGGGAACAGAAGAGCCGCCAGGATCACCACGCGGAAACGCGGGCTAACCCAAGGGAGGCAGAGTCCCCGTGACAGGCCGCTGGCCAGGATCATTGCAAAGCGTGAAGGATAAAGTATGTTCAAACGTCAAGGTTCCCTACAAACCCTAGCCTTATACTTTATCACGCGTGAGGACACCATAAGCAGCCAGACTTATAAGGATGCGGGGGTAGATATCACCGCCGGAAATGCCTTGGTAGAGGCCATCAAGCCCCTGGCGCGGGGCACCTCCCGGCCCGGCGCCGATGGAAAGCTGGGGGGATTTGGCGCCATTTTCGATCTTGCCGCCACCGGGTACGACGACCCTATTCTGGTTGCCGCCACTGATGGCGTCGGCACCAAGCTTCAGGTGGCTATTGCAACCGGCCGCCATCGCGGCGTGGGCATTGACCTCGTCGCCATGTGCGTCAACGATCTGCTGGTGCAGGGCGCCGAACCTCTGTTTTTTCTCGACTACTACGCCTGCGGCGGGCTCGACGCGGGCGTGGCAAAGGATGTTATTGCCGGAATTGCCGAGGGTTGCCACCTTGCCGGCTGTGCCCTGATCGGCGGCGAAACGGCGGAAATGCCCGGCATGTACTCGGGAGGAGACTATGATCTGGCGGGGTTTTCCGTAGGCGCGGCCGAACGCGGGAAGATTCTGACCGGGGAAGACGTGGCCGAAGGGGATGTGGTCCTGGGCCTGGCCTCCAGCGGACTTCATGCCAATGGATTCTCCCTTGTGCGGAAACTGGTGTCGGAGAACGGTATTTCCTACGACGACCCGGCCCCGTTCCGGCCCACAGAGACACTCGGCGAAGCCTTGCTGGCGCCCACTCGTATCTATGTGAAAAGCTGTCTCCCTCTTGTCCGTAAGGGCATGATCAAGGCTATGGCCCATATCACCGGCGGTGGGTTTACCGAAAACATCCCACGCGTACTGCCTGCGGGACTCGGCGTTGCCATAGATGCCGATGCATGGCCCTTCGGAGATGTCTTTGCCTGGCTTGCTGCCATCGGGCCAATTGCCGTGGAGGAAATTGCCCGTACTTTCAATTGCGGTATTGGCATGGCGGTTATGGTCGCCGCCGACCATGCCGCCGAGGTGAGCCAAGCTCTGAGCGCGGACGGCGAGACAGTCTGGACCATCGGGCAGGTGATAACCTGCCAAGAAGGCGCGGCCCGTGTCGAGCTGTCGGGGATGGAAAAATCGTGGCAAATTTGAAGGCTGCAATCCTGATTTCCGGGCGCGGAAGCAATATGGAGGCGCTGGTCGCCGCCTGTAACAAGCCGGGATTTCCCGCCGAAGTGGTTCTTGTGCTCTCCAACAATCCGGATGCGCCTGGATTGGAATACGCAAAAGAGGCCGGTCTCGCCACCCATGTCATCGACCAGAGTGGGTTTCCAAAACGTGCTGAATTTGACGCGGTTCTTGATTCGGTGCTCAGCGACCACAAAGTGGAACTGGTCTGCCTTGCCGGATTTATGCGCATCCTGAGTGAGGAACTGGTCAATAAATGGCGCGACCGCATCATCAACATCCACCCCTCGCTGTTGCCCTCCTTCAAGGGTCTCAACACCCATGCCCGGGTTCTGCAGTCAGGGGTGAGTTTTTCCGGCTGTACCATCCATTTCGTACGCCCGGAAATGGATGACGGCCCCGTCATCGCCCAGGCCGCGGTTCCTGTACACAGCGGCGATACGGTAGATAATCTGGCTGCCCGGGTATTGGCTGCGGAACACCGCGCCTACCCCCTGGCCTTACGCCTGATCGCCGAGGGCCGGGTGCGCGTGGTTGAGGAGACGGTGAAAATTGATGGCGCAATTGCTTCCGCTGATGCCATGCTTAATCCAACCGAAGAATCCTGATACATGGGTTTCATTGGCCGGTATGGTCATCTTTTGGAATCTTCCCCTTCCCCTAAACCGAACATTGCGCTATAGATTTCGCCATTGATTTAGCCGTTAAACCAAAGGGGAAAGAAGATGCCTGCCGACAGCGAAATACAGCGCCACCAGACAGATTGGGAAAATTTCATCTCGCTGATGAAATACAGCCTTGCCACTATTATTATTACGTTGATCCTGATGGCGGCTTTTCTGACCGAACGCACACCCGGCTAAACGTAACGAATTTCACTAAAAAGGCCGCGCCCAAGGGCGCGGCCTTTTTTAATGCAAAACCGGCTGAACATGAATAATCAGCCAACGATTTCCACTTCGGAAAAAAAGAAGGCTATTTCTATCGCCGCCGTTTCCGGGCTGTCGGAACCATGCACCGAATTAGCTTCCACGCTCTCCCCGAAGTCCTTGCGAATGGTTTTGTCCTCGGCGTTGGCAGGGTTGGTGGCGCCCATAATTTCACGGTTGCGGACAATGGCGTCCTCCCCCTCAAGAACCTGCACCACAACCGGCCCGGACGTCATAAATGTGCACAAATCCTCGAAAAAGGATCTGTCTTTATGAACGTCGTAAAAATTTTCCGCGATCTCGCGGGTCAGCCTAATTCGCTTCTGCGCCACAATGCGCAGGCCTGACTCTTCGAATCTGGCATTGATTCTCCCGGTCAGGCCTCTCCGTGTGGCATCTGGTTTAATAATGGAAAGGGTGCGTTCAACAGCCATAGTCTTTGAAAATCCCAAAACCTTGTTAATAAAAAAAAGCAGGAGGAACTGCCGAAGAAGCGGCCTTATATCCCTACCCAACGTCTTCGGCAAGAAAAGCGTGACATTGTGAAACCGGAACTTATTCCCGAAGCTGCCATCCGCCCTGAGCCGTCTGTTCGTAGTAAGTCAGGGGATAACCGGCTTGTTCGTAGGTCTTCCATCGCTCACGAGCCTGTGTAAGGGCCTGTTCGTCATTGCCGTCGAAAATTTCCAGGCATTTCTCGAAACCGTCCATACCATCGTGAGAAGCTCCATCGGTCAGCACGAGAACGCTCGCCCCATTGGGATTTTCCGGCGAGGTCGTAAGCCACACAGGCTGTTCGGAATCATAACCGTCCTCAGCACTGCCATGGACAAGGAAGGCCCCAGGCTCGTACGTCCACATCATGGAATTCAGTGCTGCGATACGCTCTTTGGACCCCGCCATGATTACCGCCTTGGCGCCGCTGGATATCACCTTTTCCAGCAGTTTCGGAAGCGCCCGTTCCAAGGGATGCTTCTTTAACTGATAGAAACGCACCTCTGTCACGATCTTTTCCTTCGCCCGATTTATCCCTTTTCACAATAATCGGCAACGAACCGGTCGAGAAGACGAACGCCGAATCCGGTCCCACCCTTGGGGACAGTTGGTTTATCCTTGGATGACCAGGTAACGCCGGCAATATCCAGATGGGCCCAGGGAACCTTATTAACGAATCTCTGGAGGAACTGCGCCGCCGTGATACTGCCGGCACCACGGGTACCGGTGATATTTTTCATATCGGCAATATTGCAATTGAGGAGCTTGTCGAATGAATCGTTCATGGGAAAGCGCCAGACCTCTTCCCCTACCGCATCTCCGGCTTCGGTTAAATGCTTCGCCAGGTCGTCATCATTGGAAAAAAGGCCCGCAATCTCGGTTCCCAAGGCAACGATAATGGCGCCTGTGAGAGTCGCCAAGTCTACCATGAGACGAGGCTTGAACCGCTTCTGGCAGTACCAGAGAACATCGGCCAGAACCAGCCGGCCCTCGGCATCAGTATTAAGAACCTCGATGGTCTGGCCCGACATGGAGGTGACAATGTCACCCGGGCGTTGGGCGGAGCCTGAAGGCATGTTCTCCACAAGGCCCACCACGCCTACGGCATTGACCTTCGCCTTGCGGCCGGCCAAAGCCTTCATCAGGCCAATGACCACCCCAGATCCGGCCATATCCCATTTCATATCCTCCATGCCGTTGGATGGTTTAATGGAGATACCCCCGGTATCGAACGTCACACCCTTGCCGATGAAAGCCACCGGACGTTTATTCTTGGCCTTGGGGGCGCCCTTCCATTGCATCACCACCACATAGGGAGGGCGCACACTGCCTTGAGCAACGCCGAGCAGAGCCCCCATACCCAGCTTTTTCAGCCGTGCCTGATTGAGAATTTCCACCTTAACGCCCAGCTTTTCCAGGGTCTTGGCCTGTCTCGCAAGGGGTTCCGGATAGAGCACGTTGGAGGGCTCCGAAACCAGATCTCGGGTAAAGAAAACACCCGCGGCGGTTTTCTCCATGGGCGCGTAAGCCTTTCGAGCCGCATCATGTCCCCTGACCTGGATCATCAAGGTTTTAAGCGAGGGCTTGTCCTTGGCCTTTTCTTTAGTGCGGTATTTTCCAAAACGATAAGACCGCAGCAGCGCCCCGAAGGCCAGTTGCGCGGCCATATCACTGGTGCGTATGGGCGATTCCTTTATGGCATCGACCACCACACGGACCGTGCTCTCTCCCTTTGTGGCAAGCCCGGAAACGATACGCCCTCCGGCCGCCTGTAATCGTTTGTCGTCAATATCTTCGGCCTTGCCGATCCCAAGCAAAACAAGCCTGCTTAAAGGCAGGCCGGAAGGCGCGAGAAGACTCAGCCATTGCCCTTTCTCGCCCTTAAAACGGCTGGCCTTCATGGCCCGGCTCACCGCACCACCACTTTTTTTGTCTAGGGCAGCGGTCGTAGGGAGCATCTGGCCTCCTTCGAGAACACCGACAACGAGCGTTCCGGATCGAGACTGTGAAGGAGAGGAGAAAGTGATTTTCATTAGGAATTTTCCATTTTCTGGATAAGGGGCGGAAGGGGGTATTCCGAAAAAGCCCAGCTTGACCGGATCGACCATGACTTTACTCATCCCTCCGGCAAAGGGAAGGCAAACTTGACCTCAGGCTAAAGAAAGCAATAATCCCCGAAAATCAGGGAAAAACCTGAGCAACATCAATGAGTTTTATGTGATAATCTCGGTCCTTCACGTGCCCGGAGGCCTTTGCTCTCTATTTTTGGGAGAGGTTAAAGGGCGGTCACGTCTTTCAGGGTTGGCCATCCATGCAAAAAGTCTCGAGCTATATTTTGCTCCGATCCACTGTTGCCCTTCTTTTTGTGGCCTTATCCCTGGTCTGCGCAATCTGGCTGATGCAGTCATTGCGGCTTGTCGATCTTATCGTCAACCGTGGCCTGCCGCTTTCAATGTTTTTCTATATGTCCGTCTTGATGCTGCCTACCTTTCTGGCGCTTATACTTCCCATCGCCCTGTTTGCCGCCGTGCTGTTCGCCTATAACCGGCTGACCATGGACAGCGAATTACTGGTCATGCGGGCGGCGGGCATCAGCCAGGGCGGCCTGTCTAAACCGGCTTTTCTGCTGGCGGGCATCGTCACTGTCATCATTTACAGTCTGACGTTATACCTGCTGCCACTCTCCTTTCGGGAGTTCAAGGACAGGCAGGTCACCATCCGCAACGATTTCTCCACCGTTCTTCTCCAGGAAGGCGTGTTTACGGAGATATCCAAGGGAATCACCGTTTTTGTTCGCGAACGCGGAGCCAAGGGGGAACTTCTCGGAATCTTCGTTCATGACGGACGGAACCCGGAAAAACCCGTGACCATAATGGCGGAAAACGGAGCGTTGGTACGAACCGATGAAGGCCCTCAGGTCATCATGGTCAACGGCAACCGGCAGGAAGTATCGAAAGATTCGGGAAAACTCTCATTGCTCTATTTTGACCGCTATTCCCTGGATGTGCGTTCCGTGGACAACAGCACGGAAAAGAGATGGCGCGAACCGCGGGAACGTTTCCTTGGCGAACTTTTTTATCCCGACATGACGGACGGGAACAACCAGTTCAATGCAGCCAAATTAAAGGCCGAAGGGCATCAGCGGCTGACCCTGCCGATTTATGCCCTGACTTTCACCGCGATTGCGCTTGCCGCTTTGCTCTCGGGTGGTTTTACCCGGCGCGGCCTGGGCAAGAGAATCACCATGGCCATTCTCCTGATCATCGCCATTCAGGCGGGAGCCTTGGGATTCACTAATCTGGCAGCCCGCTTTCCCTGGATGGTTCCTCTGGTTTACCTTAATGCCATACTTCCTTTGATCGGGGGGGGGTATGTGCTCTTCAGCCACAGAAAGCGGAGACCCGGCGGCGGCGTCGACGCAGATGCAACACCCAATCCCACTTGAACGGCTGTAATTCTCCTTCGGAAACCATGGCATGCGCCTTTCGATGACACTTTCAGCCTATATCGGCCGCCAGTTTTTTTTCTGGTGCGGCGGCATCTTTCTTTCTCTGACCACCATCATCTTCATGCTCGATCTGGTGGAACTGATGCGCCGCGCCTCATCCAAGCAACAGGTTAGCCTGGATATCATTGCCCAAATGGCGCTATTGAAAATCCCCCTGATGGCCCAGGAAATTCTTCCCTTTGCCGTTCTCTTTGGCGGCATGCTCGTTTTTTCACGGCTCACCCGCGCCCATGAATTGGTGGTGGCGCGGGCGGCGGGTGTTTCCGTATGGCAATTTCTCTTTCCCGCCCTGGTGATCGCGTTTCTCATCGGCTGTTTCAGCGTAACGGTTTTCAATCCTTTCGCTTCCATTACCACCTCACGTTTCGAACATCTTGAAGGCCGTTATTTGCGTGGCAAATCAAGCCTCTTAGCCATGTCATCCACCGGATTATGGTTGCGCCAATCCGATGAGAACGGGCAATCCATCATTCATGCACAACGTGTCCTGCCCGAGAGTTTCCAGCTTCAGGATGTCATTATTTTCCTGTTTGAAGACGAAGACAGGTTCGCCGGTCGTATCGACGCATCGACAGCGACTCTCGACAGTGGAAACTGGCGGCTTGCCGATGCCTGGATAACAGCCCCGGATACCCCTCCGAGCTTCAAAACAGGCCACAGCGTGAAAACCGAGCTCACCTTCGAGAAGATTCAGGAAAGTTTTGCCTCGCCGGAAACCATGTCTTTCTGGAATCTCCCCGATTTTATCAAGGTCATGGAAAATGCGGGGTTTTCCGCCCTCAGGCACCGCCTTCACTGGTATACCCTCCTTGCGCTTCCTTTTCTTCTGTGCGCCATGGTTTTTATCGCCGCCACCTTTTCTCTGCGTCTGGTGCGCCATGGAGGCACGGCGTTAATCGTCGCCGGTGGAATTTTTGTTGGTTTCCTTTTCTATTTTCTCTCCGACGTCGTATATGCTCTTGGTCTTTCGGCAAGTCTTCCGGTTATGCTCGCGGCCTGGTCGCCTGTTGGCATCAGCGTTCTTTTGGGACTTGCCATGCTCATGCACCTTGAGGACGGCTGAATGTATCCGTTCATTTTCCAGTTGAAGGCTTTCCGCCGTCTCTTGCTCGTCGGCCCGGTGGTTTTTGTCCTTGCCATGATGCCTTCCTCTCCCGGACACACGAAATCAGCTCTGTCCAGGGATGTTCCCGTCTATCTTACCGCCGAACAGGTCAGGCACGACCAAAACCGGAACCTCATCATTGCCTCCGGTAAAGTAGAGATCATGCAGGGAGAGCGCATTCTTCTTGCCGACACCCTTACCTACAACCAGTCCACTAATTCCCTCAGCGCCAAGGGGCATGTCACCCTGCTGGAGCCCTCCGGCGAGGTGCTCTTCGCCAGCTTTGTAAAGCTAACCAATGAAATGAGAGACGGTGTCATCAAACAACTCCGTCTGCGCATGACCGACGACAGCCGGATGGCCGCCAATGGCGCCCTGAAGAAAGGCCCCATAACTCATATGAGCAAGGCCGTTTTTTCACCCTGTAAAATATGTAAAGAGAACCCCGAGAGACCGCCCCTCTGGCAAATAAAAGCCAATCAGGTGATTCACGATAACAAAGCCCACGAGATAGAATACAAGGATGCCTTTCTTGAAATGTTCGGGGTGCCGGTTTTCTACACACCCTATTTTTCCCATCCCGACCCCACGGTAAAACGCCGTAGTGGCTTCCTAGCACCATCTTTTGGCAGCAATAATCTCGGATTCACCAGCAAGGTTCCCTACTATTTTGTGATCAATCCACAGATGGATGCGACCCTGATCCCCATATACACGGCTGATCAGGGACTGGTTTTAGCCGGAGAATTCCGGGAGCGTCTTAAAAACGGAAAGTTTGAAGTTTCAGGAAGCATAACCCAGGCAGACCGCACTTCGAATCTGGGCGTGGTTGAAAAAGACAAAATTCGCGGTCATATCAAAGCCGAGGGACGTTTTGATATCAATCGCACATGGCGTTGGGGGGCTGATGTCTCCCGCACCACCGACGATACCTATCTCCGTCTCTATCAGTTCGATGGCGAACAAATTCTCACATCCCGTCTCTTTGCCGAGGGGTTTCGAGGCCGTAATTATGCGTCACTCGACAGCTACCTTTTTCAAGACCTTCGCTCCGACATCCTTTCCGAATCCACAACACAGATTCTTCCTATCCTCGGCTATAATTTCGTGGGTCAGCCTTCACGATGGGGGGACTATTGGACACTTGACGCCAATCTCCTAAATCTTGTGAGGGAAGAAGGAATTGATAGCCGGAGATTCTCTGTTAAGGGCGGGTGGCATCGTAATTTTAGTAATATATACGGCCATGTATTCAATCTCGCTGCCACGCTCAGAGGTGACATCTATAACGTTAACCAGGCGGATGGCTCTAACCTTGATGAAACCACCGGTCGTATTTTTCCGCAGCTTTCCGCAAATTGGCGATTCCCCCTGAAACGAAGAACGGGAACCACTCACCAGTTGATAGAGCCCATCGCCTCGGTCGTCCTCGCACCCAATGGCGGTAATCCTGATGACATTCCCAATGAAGACAGTCTTGCCTTCGAATTTGATGATTCCGACCTTTTCATCCCCAACCGCTTCGTCGGACTCGACAGGGTTGAGGGTGGGAAAAGAGTGGATTACGGCATCCGGCTGGGAACCTATGGGTCAAAGGGAGGAAGCACCACGGCCTTTATCGGCCAGAGCTATCGCCTGCGCGATGACAGGACCTTTGAGGAAAGGTCCGGCCTGGAAGACCATTTTTCAGATTATGTGGGGAATGTCCGAATCAGACCTGGGAGCTATTTTGATGTTCTTTACCGGTTCCGACTCGATAAGGGAAACTTGAGCCCCACACTAAGCGATCTAGCCTTTGGAGCCGGCCCCTCCATTTTACGGGTCAACGCAAACTATCTCGACATCGAATCCGGTGCCGGTTCCGGCGACATCGAAGAGCGTAAGGAGGTCTCCTTCGGCGCCAGTTCGCATTTTCATGAAAATTGGAGAATCACGGCAAATGCGACGCGAGACCTGACATCGGGCGGAGGCATGGTATGGATGGGAAGCGCTCTGACGTACGAAGATGAATGCTTCTCTGTTATCTCAAGTTATTCCCGCTCCTTTACACGGGACCGGGACCTTGAGCCAACGGATACAATATTTGTTCAACTGATCTTCAAACATCTTGGAACCGTTCAGAGCCAGAAATCCTTCCGGAAATTCTCATCTGATACGGCAAACCCCCTCTAGGATGAACCAGCCTAGGAAATTACGGATCACACTCTGGCCCCTAAGAATGCGACGGTCTCTTCCCTTTATTCTTCTACTTCTCTCACTTCTTATGCCGCCCGGCGTGCGCGGTCAGGAGTTGCAGGGCATCGCAGCCGTCGTCAATGACGATGTGATCTCCATGTATGATCTATACGCCCGCCTGAAAGCGGTCCTGTCGTCTCTGGAAATTAAAGACTCTCCGGAGGTCCGCAGGGAGTTGATGCCACAGATTATTCGTTCACTGGTGGATGAACGACTCAAGCTTCAGGAAGCCAAGAAAGAAAAGGTTTCCGTCAGCAAATCTCGCATAGAGAAGGCAGTGCGGTTTCTTGAAAAGAAAAGCGGGGTCGAGGAAGGAAAGTTTGAGGAATATCTGGCTCTCAAAGGAGTAGATTTTTCCACGTTGGAGACACAGATTCGCACCGACCTGACATGGCGGGAACTGATTGAACGCCGTTTGTTGCCGCTCATTGACGTGGGTAAGGAGGAGATCGACGAGGTCATAGAGCGCATGAAACAGAACAAAGGTGAACCAGAGCATCTCGTCGCGGAGATATTTCTTCAGGTGGACACTCCAGGCCAGGAAGGAGAAATAGAGGCGACTGCCGAAAAACTTATGGGATACCTGAAAGAAGGGCGTTCTTTCCAGCAATTGGCGAGTCAGTTTTCCCATTCCGCGTCCGCAGCCACCGGAGGTGACATCGGATGGGTCCTTCCCGGTGATCTCGATGAGGAGGTGGAAAAAGCCCTCTCAGCCATGGGTAAAAACCAGGTTGTGGGGCCCATCAGGAGCCTCACGGGATTTCATATCCTGTTGTTACGAGACAAGAGAATCAGTGGATCTCAGGGAGAGTCCAGTCTCGAATTGCATCAGATTTTTCTTTCTCTCCCCCCCGGAGCCAGCGAGAACGAAATCGAGATTGTCTCGAATCGGGCCAATGAATTGAGGAGTGGGGTTTCCGGCTGTGATGCCATGGCGGCACTCACGGATGACAGCGGTGCCTCTTTGTCCAATGATCTTGGAACATTGAAGTTGAGGGATTTACCTTCGAATCTTCAGGAAGCCGTCAAGGATATTGAAATCGGAAAGCCCAGCGAGCCCGTGGTGGCAGGCGGCGGAGTCATGGTGTTAATGGTCTGCAGCCGGACCGAGCCAAAGTCCACCATCCCGGAACATAACCAAATCGCCGATCAGATTGAGTTTCAACGACTGGATCTGATGGCGCAACGTTATCTTCGCGATCTCCGCCGTTCGGCTCATATCGATATACGCGTTGAATAGGTCCCTTGTTGGGATCACGAAGCCATGTCATTTACACGAGAATCTGATCGATCGGCCTTGCCCCTGGCGCTGACTATGGGTGAACCCGCGGGTATCGGCGGAGAAATCGCCCTGAAGGCGTGGCGACATCTTTCACAAAAGGGGGACAGAGAAAACGATCAAACACCGCCGGTCTTTTTTTCCATCGACGCCCCCCATCGCCTTGAAGAGCTCTCTAGCCGCCTCGGCATTGGCACACCGATCCAGCCCATAGAGACCCCCGAACAGGCCGCATCCGTCTTTGCCGATGCTTTGCCTGTGATGCCTTTAAACTTCTCCGTAACAGCCACTCCCGGAAAGCCCAACACGGAAAATGCTCCCGCCGTCATAGCATCCATTGACCACGCAATTGGGCTAGCGCAGGGAGGGCGTATATCCGGGATTGTTACAAATCCCATCCACAAGAAATGCCTTT
>JADHSZ010000008.1 GCA_016776635.1 Alphaproteobacteria bacterium | reverse complement strand
GCATTCAAGAAAATCACCCTCGAGGCCAACAAGATGGTCTTCGACGAAGGGGATATGCCCGATGCGGCCTATATGATCAGCGAAGGAAGCGTGGAAATTCGCAAGGGTACGCGAACTGAAAACCCGCGAACCATTGCGACTCTGAAAAAAGGCAGCATCTTCGGTGAATTGGCTCTGATCAATGATGTTCCCCGCAATGCAGGGGCCGTTACAACGGAGAAGTGCTCTCTGGTTGCCATTTCCAAGGAATCCTTCAAGGCGCGGCTGGACAAGATGGACCCGGTAATGCTGAAGGTTCTCCTGCACTTGTCGGAAACGCTCAACGAAATCAATGCCAACTCTGTAATAAAGCCCAAGAGTATGAATTGGAGTGGCTGGGATAAGAAATAGCCGTCTCACCCCTTACGCGGATGTCACAGGCATCGCCGGTACGAAATTCTCCGCCGGTGGAAACCGGCGCGGTCTTTCGTGACGTCCTGATGCTGGGTCAGGCTACTCAGCCGGAGACCAGCAGATGCAGTCGGCGCATCCACCCTGGCACGCCTGTGCGCCTTCGGCGGTGCGGTCCAGGGCCTCGTCGGTCAGTTCCTTGAGGTCTTCGCTCTCGATTTTCTTAACATCGGTCTTGGGCATGGCGTTTCTCCTTACATCGGGCTTTTCCCGGTTGGTTATTCAGCCGGAGACGAGCAGGGGCCATGGCAAATGACGTAGGTAAGACACGCCTGCGTGTTCGTGGCCCGGTCCAGGGCCTCGTCGGCAAGCTCGGCCACGTCTTCGCTCGCGGGTCTCTTGATGTCTGTTTTGGGCATTGGTTTCTTCCTTTAGCGCCGGTTACTCGGCCGGGGAAGAGCAGTTGCCGGTCAGCATACAGGCTTGGCAGAAGCACGCCTGCACGTCCGCGGTCCGGTCCAGGGTTTCGTCGCTGAGTTCGGCCACGTCTTCACTCTCAATTTTCTTTATGTCTGTCTTAGGCATGGGTTTCTCCCTTTAATGGTGGTTAGTCAGAAGGGGCGCAGTAGCGGGTCAAGCACGCCTGCACGTCCGCGGTCCGGTCCAGGGCCTCGTCACAAAGCTCGGCCACATCTTCGTTCTCGATTTTCTTAATATCTGTTTTAGGCATGGTTTCTTCCTTTAGCGCCGGTTACTCGGCCGGAGACCAGCAGATGCAGTCGGCGCATCCGCCTTGGCACGCCTGTGCGTCTTCGGCGGTGCGGTCCAGAGCCTCGTCGGAAAGCTCGGCCACGTCTTCGCTCGCGGTCTTCTTGATGTCGGTTTTGAGCATGGGTTCCTCCCTAAAAAGTGGAACCAACATTTAACCACACTCACTATACGGGTAATCCGTGTGGCAAGGAAACGTTATTCCCGCCATTTCAGCCCTTGACATTCCCTCGCCAATATAGGAATATACTCCTTAATCAGGGGGCGCAGTGCGCCCGGCGAGTCTCAACCCATATCCCTCTCACATGTTAACATAACCCCCCGCAATTTTTGCACCGCACAATCCTTGCAAGCCGCGCATACTCTGGGCTGCGACGTTTTCCTTGCCGGCGCATGTTAACAAATGATGACAAATGTTAACATTTTGCCGCCCTCCGGCGGCAGATTCGTTTTAAATCAATGATTTAGATGAAAATGAGTGGGGTGGAAACACCCTTTGAGAGCGGATAACCCAGCCTCAGGCGGGGTAACCCAGCCTCAGGCGTGGCCGGCGTCGTCGGAAAGCATGGACGGATCGATGCCCAGGCTCGCCACCGCCCGCTCCCATAAATTAGAGAGGTCATCGCCGAACACCAGTTCCTTCTCGGCGGGCGCGTGGAGCCAGCCATTGGACTGGATTTCCGATTCAAGCTGGCCCGGCCCCCATCCCGCATAGCCCAGCGCCAGCATGCATTGGCTGGGGCCTTGTCCGGCGGCGATGGCGCGCAGGATTTCCACCGTGGCGGTGAGACAGATTTCCGAATTGAGTTCCAGGGTGCCTTCCTGGTGATAGTCGGGGGAATGGAGCACGAAGCCGCGGCCGCTTTCCACCGGGCCGCCGCAATGGATTGCGATGATCTGGTCCTCGCGCTCCAGCGCGATACCGAGCTGTTTCAAGAGGTCGGGAAAGGTGATGGAATCGATCATCTGGTTGAGAACGATCCCCATGGCGCCGTCGTCGGAATGGGCCACCATATAGATAACAGACTGGGAAAAGCGGGGGTCGCGCATCTGCGGCATGGCGATGAGAAGATCCCCATCGAGGTAGGACGGCATATCCTCTTTTATGGAACGGCCCATCTTTGAATAACTTCCAATCCTAAGAATGGCGGGGCGTTATCTCGCAGCATGTCCATGGTACCAGCATGAGGCGCCGCAGGGCAAGTGGCCCCAATCGCGCAACACGTAAACGTGAAAGGCTGTAATGCCGTGACGGGCTATAGTATAGCAGTGCAAAGCCTAAGATTTTATGAGGAGTGGTGACGAGTCGCCCCATGTTTCCATCAATGCCTAAGACAATGTCCCGGTTATTCCGTCCCTGGTTGGGGTCCGCTTTCGCGGCCTTTTTCATGGCCGCTTCCCTCGCTCTCTCAGGCGCGTCGCCCGCCGCCGCTGCCCAAGGTTCTCAAGACCCGCAGAGCTCCCTGGCCGCCTCTCCCTGGGCCGAGGTAGAGGAGAGCAAGGTGCGCCTCGTCGCCGCCGTGACCGCCACCGGAGAAGAAGACAGCATTTCTCTGGGGCTGGAATTCCGCATGGAGCCGGGCTGGAAAACCTATTGGCGCTCGCCGGGCGATGCCGGGCTGCCGCCCCAGGTGGACTGGTCGGGTTCGGCCAATCTGGCGGCGGCTGAACTCTTCTGGCCGGCGCCGCGCCGCTATTCGGCCTATGGCCTGGAGACCGTGGGCTACGAGAAAGAGGTGCTGCTGCCGGTGACGGCGCGGCTGCAACAGCCGGGCCGGGCGCTCTCCCTCAACGCCCGGGTGGATTACCTCACCTGCAAGGAGATATGCATTCCGCGCCGCGCCGATCTCACCCTCGATCTGGCGGCGGGTGCTGCCGCGCCCACCTCCTTCGCCACCCTCATCGCCCGTTATGCGGCGCTGGTTCCCGGCCCCCATGAGGGCGGGGAACTGGCCGTGGAGCGGGTAGAGGCGCTGGGCGCGGGAGACAAGACCCGGCTTCGCATTACCGCCCGTTCGGGGACTCCCTTCGGCGATCTCGACGCCTTCGTGGAGGGCCCGCCGGGATTCTGGGCCGGGCGGGCGAAACTGCGCTCCCTGGCCGGCGGCCGGGTGGCGGTGTTGACCATGGCGGCGGGGATGGGTCCGGCATCGCCGCAAGACGACGGCAAAAGCCCCTCCCTCATCACCATGCCTCTTACCGTGACACTTGTTGAAAGCGATGCCGACGCCAAAGCCGGGGCTCCCCCGGTCCGCGCGCTGGAAACGCGGCTCACCGTGACGGCGGGGACCGAGACCAACGGGCTTGGCGGGTTCGTGGGCATTCTCGCCATCGCCCTCTTGGGCGGGCTCATCCTCAACCTCATGCCCTGCGTGCTGCCGGTGCTGTCGCTCAAACTGCTGGGCGTCATCGGTCACGGCGGCGGCGAGACCGGGGCCGTGCGGCGCAGCTTCCTCGCCACCTCGGCGGGGATTCTCTTCACCTTCATGGTGCTGGCCTCGCTGGCGGTGGGGCTGCGCATGGCGGGGCTCAGCGTGGGCTGGGGCATCCAGTTCCAACAGCCGGTCTTCCTCGCCGCCATGGCGGTGGTGCTGACCCTGTTTGCCTGCAATCTGTGGGGATTCTTCGAAATTCCCCTGCCCGGCTGGATGGGCGATCTCGCCCTGCGCCACAGCGGCCATTCCCAGACCCGGCCCCACAGCCTCGAGGGACAGTTCCTCACCGGGGCCTTCGCTACCCTGCTGGCGACGCCCTGTTCGGCGCCCTTTCTCGGCACCGCCATCGGTTTCGCCCTGGCCCGTGGTGCGTTCGAGACCTATGCCGTCTTTGCGGCGCTGGGCCTGGGATTCGCCGCCCCCTATCTGACCATGGTGGCGGCGCCGCAACTGGCCGTGCGGCTGCCCCGTCCGGGACCGTGGATGGTGACTCTGCGCCGCTTGCTGGGTCTGGCGCTGGCGCTCACCGCCCTGTGGCTGATCTCGGTTCTGGCGGTGCAGGTCTCGGTGGACGCCGCCGCCAATGTGGCCGTCCTTTTACTGGTCCTGGGGGTGGTGTTGCGGGGCCTTGCCGGAGACAAGCCCCGGCTGCTTTCCCTGCCGCGTCCCTGGCTGCGCGTGGTGGCAGGATTGTTGGTTCTGATGGCGCTGATTGCGCCCGGCCGCTACGAGAATGCGACCATACCGCCGCCGCCGTCGGACCATCTCTGGCAGCCCTTCGACCGCGCCGCCATCCCCGCCTTGGTGGCCTCGGGGCGGGTGGTGCTGGTGGACGTGACCGCCGAATGGTGCCTCACCTGCCAGGTCAATAAAAAGCTCGCCCTCGATCGCGGCGAGGTGACCCAATTGCTGGACGCTCCATCGAACCAGGGCGGCGTCATCGCCATGCGCGCCGACTGGACCCGCCGCGACGATGATATCGCCGCCTATCTCGCGGGCTTCGGGCGCTTCGGTATTCCCTTCAACGTGGTCTACGGTCCCGCCGCGCCCCAGGGCATGGTGCTGCCGGAACTTCTCACCCCGGCGCGGGTGGTGGCGGCCGTGAACCGGGCCGGTGGCAAAACGCCGCCCGGTTAGAGACGCCGTCTGGTCAGGAAAACGGCCAGGAGGCGTTGCATTTTTGCATTAGAATGATTATGTTCGCGCTCCGCAGGGGCCTGTTCCCGTGCTATTTTTTTAAAATTATACCCATAGAGGAAGAACATGAGCATCAATGTCGGCGACAGAATACCTACGGTTAATCTTTTTCACATGACGGAAGACGGACCCGCGCAGATTTCCACCAATGACATCTTCGGCGGCAAGAAAGTGGCGTTTTTCGTGGTTCCGGGAGCCTTCACTCCCACCTGTTCGGCGGCCCATCTGCCCGGCTTCGTCAACAACGCCGACGCCCTCAAGGCCAAGGGCGTGGACAGCATCGTCTGTGTTTCCGTTAACGATCCCTTTGTCATGGCGGCCTGGGGCGAAGCCCAGAACGTGGGCGACAAGGTTGCGCTCTATGCCGATCCCGGCGACTTCACCAAGGCCGTGGGCATGGAACTGGATCTCGGCGTGGCCGGTCTCGGCGTGCGCTCCAACCGCTATTCCATGATCGTCGATGACGGCACGGTGACGGTGCTCAATAACGAGGGCGGCCCCGACTTCGAGGTCAGCTCCGCCGAAGCCCTGCTGGAACAGCTTTAGGCCGCTTTCCCCGGCCCGGATTTACCGGTCCGGATTTATCGGCCCCCTAAACTCAGCCGCCGGCGCCTTGTTCAAGCCCCTTGCGGGCCAGGGCGTCGGCGCGCTCGTTTCCGTCATGGCCGGAATGGCCCTTGACCCAGTGCCACTCTACCTCATGGCTACCCAGCGCTTCTTCCAGCCGTTGCCATAAGTCCTGATTCTTCACCGGTTTTTTGGCCGCGGTCTTCCAGCCCCGGGCCTTCCATTCGTCGATCCATTTGGTGATGCCGTCGCGCACATAGGTGCTGTCGGTGTAGAGGGCCACGCGGGCATCGCGGTTGAGCGCCTCGATCCCGCGTATGGCGGCGGTGAGTTCCATGCGGTTGTTGGTGGTCTCGGCCTCGAAACCACAGAGTTCCTTCTCCGCCTCGCCATAGCGCAACAACACGCCCCAGCCGCCGGGACCGGGATTGCCAGAACAGGCGCCGTCGGTGAACAATTCCACCATCGCCGCCGCTTGGGGCTGTGCCTGTGCCTCTGTCATGGGGCTTTCTTTCACGGGGCCCCGCTCATGAAATTCCGTCCAACCCGTATGCGCCTGCATTCTTTACCTGCTGGTGAAAGCGCAGCTTGCCCAGGTATTCCTTCGGGTTCTTGGGATTGACCATGGCGCCCTCGGGGTGGTGCAGCCAGTCGTAAAGCCGTGTCAGGAGAAAGCGCATGGCGCCGCCGCGGGCGAGCAGGGGCAAGGCCGCGATTTCACTCTTCTCCAGGGGGCGCACGCCGTCATACCCGGCCAACAGGCGGCGCCCCTTGGTAACGTTGAAACTGCCGTCTTCCTCGAAGCACCAGGCATTGAGACAGATAGCCAGGTCATAGGCGAGGAAATCGTTACAGGCGAAATAGAAATCAATCAGTCCCGAAAGCGCTCCATCCAGAAAGAAGACGTTGTCGGGAAACAAATCGGCATGGATGACGCCGGCGGGAAGGTCCACCGGCCAGCTTTCCTCCAGCCGCGCCAGTTCCTTCTCTATGATCTCCTCAAGACCGTCCTCGATTTCATGGGCGCGCGCGCGGACATCCTCGAACAGGGAACGCCAGCCCGCCACCGAGAGATCGTTCTCCCGCGTCATGGCGAAGCTGTTGCCGGCGAGATGCATTTTCGCCATGGCCTCGCCCAGCAGGGCACAGTGAGGGGGTTCGATACGGCGCGGCCACATGCCCTCGAGGAAGCTGATAATGGCGGCGGGGCGTCCGCACAGCTCGCGCAGGGCCTCGCCGTCGCTGCCGTGGATGGGGGTGGGGCAGGCAAGGCCCTCACCGGCGAGATGATCCATGAGGCCCAGGAAATAGGGCAGGTCTTCGGGCGCCACCCGCTTTTCGTACAGGGTCAGGATAAAGCTGCCCCGATCGGTGCGGAGCAGATAGTTGGAATTCTCCACGCCTTCGGCGATGCCCTTGAACGACACCGCGTGGCCGATGTCATAGCCACGCAGGAAGGTGGCCAGTTCTTGGTCGGAAACTTCCGTATAGACCGCCATGAAACTTCCCTGGAAAGGTTCTCTAAAAGAAGGGCTGGAGGGCGCGTACCGGGCACTGGAACGGAAAAGAGGTGGCCGCGTCCCACGATCCCTAATCTTACCCTTGTGCCCTCATGCCCGTGTCTCTATATCAGTATCTAAATCGGGCTGCCGCGTGACGGTAGCCCGGTTTAAGCATCGCAAGGTAATACAGCCAAAAGGCTAAAGGAAGAGGTGGAAATGAGTGAAATAATGGAAGAGCCCATTATCGTCAAAAAGGGCCCCTACGAGGTGGAGGTGGAAGCCGGAAAAACCTATTACTGGTGCAGCTGCGGGAAAAGCGAAAAACAGCCTTTCTGCGATGGCGCCCATTCCGGAAGTGGCTTCCAGCCCGTTCCCTTCACGCCTGAAATCTCGGATACCATCTTCTTCTGCGGTTGCAAGCATACCAAGGCGCCGCCTTACTGCGACGGCACCGATAAGGATCTTTAGGAGCTTCCCGCCACAACCTTTCGGCCACTAAAAAACCCCCGCCTTGCAAGCGGGGGTTTTGCCGTTGTGGGCGCGGCCCGCTCTAATGCAGCTTTTTCGGCAACTCCTCGATGGCGGCCTTGACCAGGTCGTCGCCACGTTCATCCCCCAGGTTTTCTTCGAGAATTCGCACGGTGGCGGCCACGGCGATATCCACCGCGTGGTTGCGCACTTCCTGGGTGGCTTCGGCCTCGGCCTGGGCGATGCGGTCGAGAGCCTGTTTCTGGCGCCGCTGCAGGGCCTCCTCGAGCTCGCTCAGGGTTCGCTTGCGTAACAGGTCGGCCTCCTCCCTGGCATGTTCGAGCATTTCCCCGGCCTCTTCGGCGGCCTCGCGCTGTTTGCGCTGATAGGCGGCAAGGGCGGCCTGGGCTTCTTCGCGCAGGCGGGTGGCCTCGTCAATCTCGGACTGGATTTTCGCCGCCCTCCTGTCGAGAGCGCCGAGGATAACCTTGCGGCCCGGCTTGAAGACACCGGCGACGAAGGCGATGAAGGCGATGGCGACCCAGAATTCAGCGGATTGCAGCATCATTCATGCTCCTTCATGGCGGCCGTCACGGCGTCCTGAAGCTGTTTTTTATCCACCTTCTTGGCCCCGATCAGCTTGGCCGCGGCCTGGCTGGTGATATCTTCGGCGATGCCGCCAATATCCGCCAGCGCACTTTCCTTGGCTCGTGCGATGGTGGCCTCGGCGGCTTCGGCCTGATCGGCTATGGTGGCGGAAAGTTCGGCATGACGGGCCGCGGAGTCCTCGGTCAGCTTGTCGGAGGCTTCCTTGATTACGGCAAGCGCCTGGGTCTTGGCCTCGGCCATGGACTCTTCGTAGGCCGCCAGAGCCTCATCGGCTTCCTTCTTCAGGACCGCCGCTTTGTCGAGATCGCCATCGATCCGGTCACGGCGCTTTTCAAGCACCTCGGAAATACGCGGCAGGGCGACCTTGGCCATGGCCAGATACAACAGCGTGAAGCTGATGACGAGCCAGATGAGCTGGGGCGGATAAAGGGCGACGTCTAGTTGCGGCATGGCGCTTCCTTGAGCCCCGGGGCGCCGCGAAATGCGGAACGCCCCCGGGAAACTCCTTCTTCCTGTCCGGAGAGCGGTTCAGGGTTGATAGGAACTATTTGACCGGAGTGATTTTGTCCCGTGGCGAGGCGCGCTTCGAAATGCGATGCCTGCGCATCGGATGAGAAGCGTAACGACGCCACGGGGCCAAAGAACCCGGCCGAAGGTGGGGCGGATCGGCCCCTCGGAGGCGTTGCGGCGCTTGCCCGATGTTTCCGCATCGCGCCGCGCGCCGCGCCTATCCGAATGAACCGATTCGCCGCCATCAAATTGATCCCTGTCAGCCCTGACCCGCTCTTAGAGGAACAGGATCAGGAACGAGATCAGCAAGGCGTACAACGCCACCGCTTCCACCAGGGCAAATCCCAACATGCTCATGGGGAATACTTCCGGCCGCGATGCCGGATTGCGGGAGATGGAGCTGATCAGTGAAGAAAAGATATTGCCGATACCGACGCCCACGCCGCCAAGGCCGATAACGGCAAGACCGGCGCCAATCATTTTTGCAGCTTCAATATCCATGGTTCTGAAATCCTTTGTTTATGCAGGTAACGAATCAACGTTTCGGGTTAAGCGGAATTTATCCTTCCGCATGGTGATGGTCCTAATGCAGATGAATGGTGTCGTTGAGATAAAGACAGGTAAGAACGGTGAACACATAGGCCTGAAGAAAGGCCACCATGACCTCGAAGGCGGTCAGGGCCACATCCACGGCCAGGGGCGCAACGCCGAACAGGCCCAGGGAGAAAACGAATCCGGCGAAAACCTTCATCATGGTATGGCCCGCCATCATATTGGCGAAGAGACGGATGGAAAGGCTTACCGGGCGTGAGAGATAGGAGACCACCTCGATGGGAATCATCAACGGCAGCATTGCCGCCGGCACGCCCTTGGGCACGAAAAAACTGAAGAAATGAAGACCATGACGGATAATGCCAACGGCCGTCACGCCAAGAAAAACCACCAACGCCATGGCGAAGGTGACGATAATATGGCTGGTAAAGGTAAAGCTGTAAGGCAGAAGTCCCAGAAGATTGCCGAACAGGACAAACATGAAAAGCGACAGCACGAAGGGGAAATAGGGCCGCCCCTCCTTGCCCACGTTGTCGCGCACCATGTTGCCGATGAATTCATAGGCCAATTCCGCCAATGACTGCCAGCGTCCCGGAACCAGGGCGCGGCCGCGCATGCTGAGCGTCATGAACAGGGTAACGGCTACCGTCGCCGCCAGCATGGCGACACCGGAATTGGTCAGGGACGCGTTCACCTCGCCCAGGGGGATGTGAACCACGGGATGGATTTCAAACTGATGGAGTGGATCGGCCACCTTATTCCTGCCCTTCGTCCTTGTCCTGCTCGCCTTCGTTCTGCACGTCGTTATGCTCGTCCGGTGCTTGGTATCCGGCGGCCATGCCGATTCCGGATACGGCCCGCCACACATTCAATATACCGGCGGCCCCGCCCAGGAAAAAAAAGACGATCATTCCCCAGGGGGCGGTGTCCAGCCAATAGTCCGTCAACAGACCGATACCAACGCCCACCACGGTGGCGGCCACCAGTTCGGCGCCGATGCGAAAGGCCAGGGGGGCTCCTTTCAATGATGACTGCGATCCGCCGCCTTCAACAGTATTCTGTTCTCTCCGTTCCCGGGCCTCGCGCAAACGGGTGTCGAGGTCGTGAAGGGAGGGTGGCGGGGTGCGTTCCATCATGGTTGGGAAGTCTTTAAATCCCCTGCTTTTCAGCGGTATTCAGCGCCAAAGCCGGGGCACAATAGGGGGTGGCCCCAAGGCTGTCAAGGGTGCGGGGAGACGCGCCGTAGAGGGGAAAAAAGACAGCAAAAACCAGGGTTTGCGGAGGGCGTTCCCGGAGCCGTCCTAGCTGGCTTCGCGCAGCCGCTCGGCGCGCTGCAGGTCCACCGAGACGATTTGCGAGACGCCGCGCTCCATCATGGTCACGCCGAACAGCCGGTCGACCCGGGCCATGGTCAGCCGGTGATGGGTGACGACGACGAAACGGGTGTCGGATTTATGGGCGATTTCCGAGATCAGGTCACAGAATCGGTCCACATTGGCGTCATCGAGAGGCGCGTCCACCTCGTCAAGCACACAGATGGGCGCCGGGTTGGTGAGAAAGACGGCGAATAACAGCGCCAGCGCGGTTAAGGCCTTTTCGCCGCCCGAGAGCAGGGAGAGAACCTGGAGTTTCTTCCCCGGGGGGCTGGCGAAAATTTCCAGCCCGGCTTCCAGCGGATCATCGGAATCCACCAGTTCCATATGTGCCTTGCCGCCGCCGAACAGGCGTACGAAAAGCTCCTGGAAATGGGTGTCCACCTCCGAAAAGGCCACCAGCAGGCGTTCCCGGCCCTCGCGGTTGAGGCTGGAAATGCCCTGGCGCAGGCGGGAGATGGCGGATACCAGGTCTTCGCGCTCCGATTGCAGGGTGGTGATCTGTTCCTCGATATCGCGGGCTTCCTCTTCGGCACGCAGATTGACCGGACCCATGGTGTCGCGCTCGCGCAGAAGCCGTTCGAGCTTTTTTTCCACGGCTTGCGTGTCCGGCAGGTCGTCATCGGATGAGATACCCACCGTTTCCAGGGTCTTGTCGGGGGCGCATTCCAGCCGTTCGGCGATGCGCTCGGCGAGGCTATCCAATGCCTGTTGCGCTTGTTCCACCACGGCCTCGGCCCGTACCCGGCCCTCGCGCGCTTCGGCAAGATTGGTTTCCTCCACCTTGAGCATGCGCTCGACCTCGGCCAGCCGCTCCTCGGCTTCGGCCAGGACGCTGGCGGCCTGGCTGCGGGTGGCTTCGGCTTCGTCAATCTGGTCCTGGAGGGTGGTGCGCTGGGCGGCGATTTCCTGGGGTCTGGCATCGAGCTGGTCGCGTTCGGCGCTCGCGGCCTGTTGCCTTTCCTCGAGTTCGGAAACCTGACGCATGGCGGCCTGCGAACGGGTCTTCCAGGTTTCGCTTTCGGCGGCAATGGCGGCGAGCCGGTCACTGCGCTGGGCGGTCTCGCGCATCAGATGGTCGTGAGTGCCGCGGGCTTCGATCAACAGGGTGCGGCGCTCGCCGGTCTCCTCGCGAAGCTGTTCCATTTCCTGGCGGCTGTCCGACACGTCTTCCTGGGCCGCCAGCGCCTCCACGGCTACCTCGCGCTCGGCTTCGGCTTCCACGCGCTCGGCGCGGAGCCGCTCATCGGCCTCACGCAGCCCGGCAATGCGGGATTTTGCCTCCGCCGCCTGATGTATGACGGCGGCATGGGCATCGCGCGCGGCATGGTGATCGGCATAGGCGCGGCGCAGGGTTTCCTGGGCCTGGCGTTCGGTCTCCTGGGCCGCGCGCGCCTGGTCCCGGGTTTCCCCGGCGCGGGTTCTGATCCCGGCCAGCATGCTTTCGGCGGCGTTCTTCTGGCCGCGGATTTCATTGAGGCGGTTGCGCTGGCCGAGCCGTGTTGCGGCGGTGGTTTCGGCCCCCGAATCCACGGTGAAGCCGTCCCAGCGCCACAGGCCGCCATCGCGGCTGACCAGTCTCTGGCCGGGTTTCAGCGCGGCGGCCAGATCGCGGCCCTGGTTATTGTCCGCGACCACACCGATCAACGCCAGCCTGCGTGACAGGGCGTCGGGCGCCGTGACGAAGGCCGACAGGGGTTCTATCCCTCCGGGGAGGGCGGCGGCGTCTTCATAGGGGGGCAGGGTGCGCCAGCGCACCGGTGCGTCTTCATCGGCCGGGGCGTCGAGGTCTTCACCCAGCGCCGCTCCCAGCGCCGCCTCATAGCCGGACTCCACGGTGATCTCGTCCATGAGCGGCGTTCCACCGCTGGCTTCGGAGGCGGCGAGGAGAGCCGTCAGCGCTTCCTCCTCGGCGCGCAGGCGGGCATCATCGGCCTCGGCGGTTGCCAATGCTTCGCGGGCTTCCTCGTCGGCTGTGCGCGCCGCGGCGAGGTTTTCCTCGGCCTTCTCGGCGGCGGTCCGCAATTCTTCGAGCCCGGCCTGCCCCGCCGTTACGGCGGCCTCGGTTTCGCTTAATTCGGCGCTCTGGTCGGAATCCCCGGACTCGGAATCCCCGAATTCAGAATCAAGGGCGCCCTGTTGTTCGGCCACCTCGGCCATGCGTTCGGCATTGCGGGCCAGCCGCTTGTCAATCTCGGCGATCTGCCGCTCCAGCCCGGCCCGCCGCCCTTCGGAAGCGGCCACCTGTTCGGTGAGGGATGTGAGGCGGTTTTCCAGCTCCGCTACCTCCGAAGCCACGGCCTCCACCTTCTCCAATGCCTCGCCTTGGGCTGTTTCCTCCCCCTGCCGGGCATCGTTGATGGCGGCGCGTTCTTCTTCGTGCCGCGCCAGCGCCGCGGCGGCGTCCTGGGAGAGGGTCTTTTCGCGCTCGATGTCGCCGGCGGTCTGGGCGAGGCGGTTTTCACACTCCTGCCGCGCCTGGGTCAGACGCTCCTCTTCGGCGTCAAGGCCGTCGCGGGCGAGAAGCAGCCGCTGCAGGGCGCTGGCCGCCGCCGCCTCGTCGCGGCGCAAATCCGGCAGATCGGCGGCGGTTTGTGTTTTCTTGGTGGTGGCGGCGGCAACGGTCTGGGACAGCTCCGTAACCCGCAATTCGGCCTCGGCCATTTTTTCCCGCGACTGCGCCATGTCTTCTCCGGCGCTGTGCCAGCGCTGGTGGAACAGCATGGCCTCCTGGCGGCGAATCTGGTCGCCGATATTGCGATAGCGCGAAGCCTGGCGGGCCTGGCGCTTCAATCCCCGGCCCTGTTCCTCCAGGGTCAGCAGCACATCATCGAGCCGTTCGAGATTGGTCTCGGCGCCGCGCAGCCGCAGTTCCGCCTCGTGACGGCGCGAATGAAGGCCGGTAATGCCGGCCGCCTCTTCCAACACGGCGCGGCGGTCGGTGGGCTTGGCGCCGATCAGGGCGCCGATGCGGCCCTGGCTCACCAGGGCGGTGGAGCGGGCGCCGGTGGCCGAATCGGCGAACAACAGTTGGACGTCGCGGGCGCGTGTTTCCTGGCCGTTGACGGTATAGGCGGAGCCCTGGTCGCGCTCGATGCGGCGGATGATCTCCAGCTCGACCTCATCGTTGAAAGCCGCCGGTGCATTGCGCTGAGAATTATCCAGGGAAACACTGACCTCGGCGATGTTGCGCGCGGGCCGGTTGGCGGTACCGCTGAAGATGACATCGTTCATTTCGCCGCCGCGCATCTGCTTGGCCGAAATCTCGCCCATGACCCAGCGCAGGGCGTCAACGATGTTGGATTTACCACAGCCGTTGGGGCCAACGATGCCCGTGAGCCCGGACTCGATCAAAATTTCCGTCGGCTCAATGAAGGATTTGAAACCCGACAGGCGAAGCTTTGTGAACTGGACCAAAGAGGGTTCCTAACGAACGATCAGAAAAGACATCAAAGGTTGCGTATGGCATTGATAATCCTGTCAAACCAGGATTGGGGCTCGGTCTCGGAGGAGGACTCGTCCGCCGCCGCCATGGGAGCGGTCGCCGGCGGCCCGGTCTCCAGCCCAAGCTCTTGCAGGGCCGCGTTCAGGGCTTCGAAGGAGTGTTTGCCTTCATATCTCTCGCCGTTGATGTAGATGGTGGGCGTCTCGGAAATTTCATATTTCCTCTCCGCCTGCAACCGCATGTCGAGAATGCCTTCCTCCAGAACCTTGTTGTTGAGGCATTGCTTGAAGTCCGCGGCATCGATGCCGCCGAACTTGGCAATGCGCTTCAGGGCTGGGATGGGATTGTCTCTCAAGGCCCAGACCGGCTGTTTCTGGAACAGGATATTAAGAAAGGCGAAATAGCGGTCGTTTCCGGCACAGCGCGCCAGCTTGGAGGCCGTCAGCGCATAGCGGTCGAGGGGAAAATCGCGATAGATCAGTTTCGCCTTGCCGGTCTCGATATAGTCGCTTTTCAGCTGCGGCAGCACGTTGGCGTGAAAGGCGGCGCAGTGGGGGCAGGTGAGCGAAGCGAATTCGATGATGGTGATGGGCGCATCCTCGGCACCGAGGACTTTCTCGGACAGGGCCTCCACCGGGTCTGAAACGACCGCCATCGCCGGGTGGGGAAGAGCCAAAAGGGCGGTTAAAACGACTACGCCGGTGATAAGGCCCACCAGGGCAAGAGAACGACGAAAGACTGAAATCTGTGGGGTTGGAAATGTGTTCAAGAGTTCCTCCGGAAACCGTGTTGGACTGAACTATACGCGCCGCCTCGGGGGGCGGCAAGAGCGGGAAAACGGGTCTGTGGCTGATTATGGGACCGATATATGGTGGCTATATGGCGGGAAAATTCAGCTCTCTCCGGTACCGTTTTTAGGAGCGGTTCCGGGTGCGGTTTTCCCCTTTTTTGAAGACTCAGCGTCGTGGCGGCGCTCCTGTTCCTCCTGTTCTGCTTGTTCTGCGGCCACCGCGCAGCCCAGATCGGCCAGCGCTTCGCGCAGGCCCTCATGGGCGACCTCTGCGGTCATCTCATTTATGGTGCGCTCGGTAGCGGCATCGGCCTGGGGCGGGGGTTTTGCCGCCGCCGGTTTCGATGGCGGCGTCACCGGCCCCTGGACCAGCTTGAGCCGGGCCACGGCGTTATAGCCGAAATAGCCGTTGATGCGTTCGACGATCTGGGGCTCCAGATGCTGTAATTCGGTGGCCAGTGGGGCGCCTACACGCACATGCAACAGCCCGTCGCGTTTTCCTCCCCCGGCACCTCCCCGGGGAAAGGTCAGCTTCTCGGGAAGGGTGACGGCGGCGAAACGCTCGCCGACGATGACCGGCCAGTCGCTGAGAATGCGGGCTTCGGCGAAGCCGCGCTTGCGATAGAGGGGCGTTGTGACCTTGGACACCATGGCGCCGAGGGCAAGAAGCCCTCTCTGGACGCGCGACGGCGACGGGGGTGTCTTGCGCCTTGGTGACGAGGCGGGCGATGGATTGTTCATAGTGCGGCGGCGCCTGGACCCTGTTCGTGAGACCGCTCCTGTCATAGAGTCGGTTTCCCATGTTAGAGCACTATCCGATCAAATCGAATCAATTCTGATGGCTTCCCGTCTTCTCGCCTGGTACGACCACAACCGCCGCGATCTTCCCTGGCGCAGCCATGGGGACGCCGTGCCCGATCCCTACCGCGTGTGGCTGAGCGAGATCATGCTGCAACAGACCACGGTGGCCACCGTGATTCCCTATTTCCTGGCGTTCCTGAAGCGCTGGCCCGATCTCGAGGCGCTTGCCGGCGCCGACCTCGACGAGGTGCTCCATGCCTGGCAGGGGCTGGGTTATTACGGCCGCGCCCGTAACCTCCATGCCTGTGCCGGGGTGCTGGCGCGCGATCATGGCGGGGTCTTTCCCGATGACGAGACGGATCTCCGGAAACTGCCCGGGATCGGCCCCTACACCGCGGCCGCCATCGCCGCCATTGCCTTCCAGCGTCCGGCGGTGGTGGTGGACGGAAACGTGGAACGGGTCATGGCCCGGTTTTTCCGTGTCAGCGATCCTCTGCCGGGCGCGCGCAAGGAACTGTACGCCCGGGCCGCCGAAATGACGCCGAAGTCGGCGCGAGGGCGGCCGGGGGACTATGCCCAGGCGGTGATGGATTTGGGGGCTACCATATGCACGCCACGCAATCCCGCCTGCGGAGCCTGTCCGTGGGAATCGGACTGCGCCGCGGCCAATGCCGGAGAGGCGGAAATCCTGCCCCGTCGCGCGCCACGCGCAGAGCGTCCGTTACGGCGTGGCGTCGCCTTTTGGGTACGCGACCGCGAGGGCAGGGTGCTGTTGAGGAAACGTCCGTCACGGGGCCTTCTTGGCGGAATGATGGAAATTCCCTCCACCGACTGGCGGGAGCATGACTGGAATCTGGACGAGGCCAGGGCCGCCGCGCCCTTCGATGCCGATTGGACCACGCTGCCGGGACGGGTGTGCCACGGTTTCACCCATTTCAGGCTGGAAATGACGGTTCTCACGGGTGCCGTAGATGACGTCATAGATGATGCTGGGGACGACGCTGGGGATGGCGCGGAGGCCGAACCGGGTGTGTGGTCGCCGCCGTCGGGGTTCTCCGCCTACGCGCTTTCGGTGCTGACCCGAAAGATCGCCGATCATGCGTTGAAAGGCGGAGATGACGAAGGGGAGTCGAAACGCTGAGGAAGACGGCGCCGGATAAAGCAAAACCCGCCCGCGAGGAGGTGCGGACGGGTTTTCCATATGTTCAAGCGCAGTTGTGCAGGCGTTCACGCGTTCTTCCGGGGGAAAAGAGTCGCTGGTGAAATACCTGTAAATATCCTCACCCTCTTTCTCCCACAGGGCGCCTGAACAGGGGATGAGACCTCTATTCATCTGGTGTTCATCTTGGGAAAAGAGGGGGGGCAGATCGAAAAAAATACCCGCCCGCCGGGGTGGCGGGCGGGTCTCGATGCCGCCGCAGAAAGGTGTCGGGGGCACGCGGCGGCGAATGGGGAGGAAACTATGTTTCCGTTTTCACCGTGCATCATAGGGATGTGGTCTGAACGGCTGATGAGCGCGGCGTTCATTGTCCGTTCACGCGTCTACACCTAGTCTGTGGCAATGTCCCTTAATAGGCGTATTCAGCACCTGGCGGCCGCCTTTCTGCTCGGTTGGGCGGTGCTTGCGGGTGGCACGGTTCAAGCCGCGGAACCCGGCGTCGACCACGACCGCGCACGGGCCGCCGTACAGTCGGGCGAAATCATGGCCCTGCATGATATCCTCGCCCGTATCCACAAGCGCCATGAGGGCCGGGTTCTGGAGGTAGTACTGAGGGACCAGGAAGAAGGGCTGCACGGCTGGGTTTACGAAATCAGGATGTTTACGCCCGAAGATGCGCTTCTGGTGTTGCGTGTGGATGCCGGGACCGCCACAATCCTTAAAATCGAGCGCGGAAAAATAGGCGGCGGCGATAACGGGGCCGCTCCCTAGGCCGGTTAGGCCATTTTAAGAAAACGAGGACGACCGGGAAGATGCGTGTTCTGGTTATCGAGGACGAGCCCGATCTGGCGCGGCAGATAGCCGCCACGCTGGAAGAAGCCGGCTACGCCGTGGATATGGCCCATGACGGGGAGGAGGGTCATTTTCTCGGCGATACCGAACCCTATGACGCGGTGGTGCTCGACCTCGGCCTGCCGGTGATGGACGGGCTCACCGTACTAGAGCGCTGGCGCCGCGACGGCAAGGATATGCCGGTGCTTATTCTTACCGCCCGCGACCGCTGGAGCGAGAAAGTGGCGGGTTTCGACGCCGGCGCCGACGATTACGTCACCAAGCCCTTCCAGATGGAGGAACTTCTGGCGCGCCTGCGGGCCCTGATCCGCCGCGCCGCGGGCCATGCCACGGTGCAACTGGATTGCGGGCCGGTGGTGCTCGATACCCGCGGTGGCCGCGTCACCGTGGATGACGTCACCATCAAGCTGACGGCCCAGGAATACAAAATCCTGGCCTATCTGATGCACCATCAGGAAAAAATCGTCTCGCGCACCGAACTTACCGAGCATGTCTATGACCAGGATTTCGACCGCGATTCCAATACCATCGAGGTGTTTATCGGCCGTCTGCGCAAGAAGCTCGGCGTTGATGTGATCAAGACCGAGAGGGGGCTCGGCTATCGCATGAGCGCCCCTGAAGATTCCGGTGGGAATTCCGGGGAAACGCCAAAGGGTAAAGCAAATAAAAATGCGGGCTAATTCGCTCGCCTTTCGCCTCGTGGTTGGGGCCGGAATGTGGATCGCCGCGGCCATAATCGCCGGTGGAATCGTGCTTTCGGCGGTTTTCCGGGACCATGTGGAGCGTTCCTTCGACGCACAGCTTCTGGTCTACCTCGATGCTCTGGTTTCCGTGACCGAAGGGGATAACCGAGGCCGTGTGGTGATTACGCGGCCCCTGGGCGACCCCCGCTACGAACAGCCCTATTCGGGATGGTACTGGCAGATTTCCGGCATCAGTGGTCCCATGCTGCGGTCGCGCTCGCTCTGGGACCAGGCGCTTACCCCGGATTTCGCCCTCATCAGTCCTTCCGCCGCCACATCCTACCAGATGCAGGGAATCCAGAGCCGTCAACTGCGGATCGTCGGGCGCGACGTGAGCATTCCCGGAATTGTTTCCAGCCTGCAATTCGTGGTGACTGGGGACCGCGCCGCCATCGAGGCGGAAATTCAGAACTTCAACACCACCCTGGCCTGGTCCCTGGGCCTGTTCGGATGCGGTCTGGTCCTGGCCGTGTTTATCCAGGTTCGCTTCGGGTTGTTGCCCCTGCGGCGCATCAGCATGGCCCTGTCGGCCATCCGTTCGGGCCGTGAATCGAGGCTCGCGGGACAATTCCCGTCCGAGATCGAGCCCCTTGCCAGCGAGATCAACACGCTTCTTGAACATAACGAAGAGGTGCTTGAACGGGCGCGTACCCATGTGGGCAATCTCGCCCACGCCCTGAAGACGCCGATTTCCGTGCTGGCCAACGAATCCGGGGCGAGGAAAGGCTCCCTGGAGGAAGCCGTGGATAAACAGACCGGTATCATGCGCCGCTATGTGGACCATTATCTCTCCCAGGCCCGCACCGCCGCCTCCAGCAGCGTACTCGGCGCGCGCACCGAGGTGCTGCCGGTGATCGAGGATTTGCGCCGCACCTTAAAGCGCATCCATGCCGAACGTTCCATCGAACTGGAAGTGCACGGCGACCCCGATACCAGTTTCCGGGGCGAGCGCCACGACCTCGAGGAAATGCTCGGCAACCTTATCGATAACGCCTGTAAATGGGCGCGCGCGCGGGTCTGGATCACCATGGGGGTGGAGGGCACGGAGCTCAAGATCGCTATCGAGGATGACGGGCCCGGCCTGGCGCCGGAAAAGCATGACGAGGTGTTTAACCGCGGCCACCGATTGGACGAGGCGACGCCGGGAAGCGGCCTGGGGCTCGCCATCGTGCGCGACACCGCCGGGCTTTACGGGGGCGATATCGCGCTTTGCGAATCCGATTTCGGTGGGCTGAAAGTGGTGCTGATTCTTCCCGCCGCGGAAAAAGGCGAGGGGCAGGAGGCGGAGAAAGAGGAACCGGCCGCCTGACCGGGAGAGGTCTTATTTCGGCACAGAAAAGGTCGTTACATGAATAAAGGTTCTAGACCAAAGGAAATAGCTAAATCCTTGAACTATCGTGTGCGAGAGTTGACACACGCCTTATCTATCATACGAGATTCTCTCTCTGCTGTTCGTAACGGTAAGATTCATCAACTGATTCCAATGTATGGTCAGCTTCGAGCGTTACTCTATGAGAAAAGCCGCAAACACAGACCATTGCTGCTTTCTGTCGCCGAAGAATTAAGTCAACCGTTGACTTTTTATTGCATGCCAAATGATCCGGAAAATAGACCTCCCCAAGAAAATCTGCTGTTACATTTAAGGGGGGCGCCATTTTCAATCCATCAACAACTCACGTCTCAAACAGTCGTAGAATTGGAAGAATTTCTTGATCTCAATCTCATTTATTTCAAGGAAAAAGATTATCCGGTGAGCGAGATAATTAAGTTGTTTGCCGAAAAAGCAGGGGGCGCACATTACCCTCACAAAATTCCTGAGGATTTCGCAAATCTTCTGTCATTTGAATTATATGGACAAAAAGTAGTTGAAAATTATTTCTGCCAAATTGCTGAAATTGTCTTTCAGCTTGGAGTTGGTCTCGTCCAAAAAATAAGTGAGATGGAAGTTTCAATGGTTTTTTATCTTCCTGCTCAGAAAATTACATCTCCGAAATTTATTGTTGATCTTATCTACGCCAACACCCCTATGCGGATAAATTTGTGTATTCATTCCGGCTCATTGATAAGGCTTGGCATCGTTGATTTGCGAGGGTGTAGGGCTGAAATTGGCAGCAATCAAAGAATTGATTTTGATAAGCCTCATTACGTTAGCACCAGCTTCAACATCAAAGATGATCTAACCTCAGAGCTTGTTTTGTATATAGATGGCGAGGTGGTCGGAAGGCGTGAAATAGATGAGCCTTTTGAGGTGCGGAACGATTTTCCTTTTTATGAGCAATATTACAATCGTGCTGCAATAGAAGATGAGATTCAGCCAAGCCTAAAAATTGGCATTGCAGAAATTATGACATATGGCACGTCATTGACTTTGCCTGATCGCGGGAAACTTTTTCACTACATGGAACAGGATCTGAATGAACCGGAGAAAAAATATATTTGGTTCTCAGAGGATAGTTATGGACATATACCTTCTGGAAAAAGGGATATGAAGATGGAAGGGGAAGTCATTCAGGCAACAATCCAGGAGCATTTCTCTAAATAGAAATAGGGAATGACGCCTCCGTCTAGCCGGAGGTGGGTTTGCCCATTTCGTCGCGCAGTTTCTGCCGCAGCACGTCGATAGAGACCAGTTTGCCTTCCACATCGTAATGCCAGAAGGTCCAGCCGTTGCATGACGGTGCCCCCTGAAGGCTGGCGCCGATTTTGTGGATAGAGCCCCGCTCGCGGTTACAGGCAAGGGAGCCGTCGGCATGGACCCGCGCCTGCCAGCGCCGTTTCGGGTCGAACAGTACATCTCCCGCCGAGAGTAGGCCACGCTCCAACAGCGCGCCGAAAGGGATGCGCGGTGCGGTGCGTTTCGACGGCGTGCTCAGTAATTCCGTCTCCGCCGCTGCCGCAGGGGTCTGGGCGATACGCTTTTCGGCCATCTCGGCGTATTCGGCGTCGCGCTCGATGCCCAGATAATGGCGGCCCAGCCGTTTTGCCACGGCCCCGGTGGTGCCGGTGCCGAAGAAGGGATCGAGGATCAGGTCGCCGGGATTGGTGGCGGCGAGAATCACCCGATAGAGCAGGGCTTCGGGCTTCTGGGTGGGATGGGCCTTCAACCCGTCCTTCTTCAGCCGCTCGCCTCCGGTACACAGCGGGATATGCCAGTCGCTACGCATCTGCAGGCCCTCATTGAGTTCCTTCATGGCCGCGTAGTTGAAGGTGACGCGGCGCTTGGCGTTGTCCTTGGCGCACCAGATCAGGGTCTCGTGGGCATTGGTGAAGCGGGTACCGCGGAAATTGGGCATGGGGTTGGCCTTGCGCCAGACGATATCGTTGAGAACCCAGAACCCCAGATCCTGCAAGATGCTGCCGACGCGGAAAATGTTGTGATAGGAGCCGATCACCCACAGGCTGCCGTCATCCTTGAGCACACGCCGCGCCGCGCTCAGCCAGTCGCGGGTGAAACGGTCATAGGCTTCGAAATCGGTGAATTTGTCCCAGTCGTTATCGACCCCGTCCACCAGCGAGTTGTCAGGCCGCCGCAGGTCGCCCGTGAGCTGAAGGTTGTAGGGCGGATCGGCGAATATCATATCCACCGAACCGGCCTCCAGACCGTTCATCACGTCAACGCAATCCCCCGACACGATTTTGCCGGGAGAGCTATGGTGTGACCTCCCCATGGCGGCCAAGATGAGTCAGGGGACGAGTCGCGTCAACAAGAAACTGTGGAAAAATTTTTAGAATCAATATGTTAGGGGTCAGGAGTCACCCTGACTCAATATCTTGATGGGTTTGAAGCTGCGGCGGTGATGGGGCGTGATTCCAAGACGCGCCAGTCCCTCCTTGTGTTGGGCGGTGCCATAGCCGGCATTGCGCTCCCATCCGAATCCGGGATAGCGGCGGCCGAGCTCGGCCATCAGCCGGTCGCGGGTGACTTTGGCGACGATGGAGGCGGCGGCGATGGAGAGGCTTTTGCTGTCGCCTTTGGTGACGGTTTGCACCGGACAGGACAGGGACGGCGCATGAGTGCCGTCCACCAGCGCCAGGCTGGGGCCGGTCTCCAGCCGTCGTTCCAACTGGGCCATAGCGCGGGCCATAGCGCGCAGGGTGGCCTGAAGAATATTAAAACAGTCAATCTCGGCGACGCTTGCCGCGCCCAGGCCGATTGCTGCGCAGGAGGGAAGCTCGGCGAACAAAGCCTCACGGCGCGCGGCCGAGAGGGTTTTTGAATCATCGAGCCCGTGACGCAGCGTTTCAGGCAGGGAATCGCGGTGGGGGAAGACAAGCGCCACGGCCACCACCGGCCCCGCCCAGGGTCCACGGCCCACCTCGTCGATGCCGGCAACGGGGCCTGGTGACGCCTGTTCGAGTGAAAAATCCGGAGAGCGCTCAGACATTTTTTTTCCTGCCCTTGGTGTTCTTGCCTTGGCCACGCTTCTTTTTTCCGGGTGGCGGCGCTTCCGGTTCCCCCGTTGGGGTATCTGTAGTTGTCTCTGGGGGGATGTCCTCCCATCGGGCATCGGTGGCCTCTTCCCGCAGCGTTTCGTCGGTGGCGGTTGGTCCCACAGATAGTCCAGCCGGCAGCCGGGAAAGAACACGGCTGAAAAAATCGCCGATTCTGGTGGCCACGGCGTCCCAGGCGGAGAACACGGCTGGGGCGTGGCTGCCGAAGAGAAGCCGCACCCCCTCGCGGCCCGAGGTGGTGCTGAGAATGGCGATACGCATCAGCCGCCGCGCGGTGGCAAGCCACAAGGGCGTGATGAGAAGGGACAGCGCCGTCACGGCGATGATGAGGTCGCCTTCCTCGCGGTTAATGAGGCCCGTGGAGACGCCGGTCTGGCCCAACAGAAAAGAGAACTCCCCGATCTGGGCCAGCAGCATGCCGGCGATGAAGGCATGGGGCCAGGGTTCGCGCGCCAGCCGCAGCACCCCGATATTAAGTCCCGTCTTAAATACCGTGACCATGAACAGGATCAACAGGACGGTGCCCATATTGGCGAGGATGAAATCGAGATCAATGAGCAGGCCGATGGAGAGGAAAAAGACCATCATGAGGATGCTCTGAATGGGCTGGATGCCGCGCATCATGGCCCGGCGCTCGGTGCTGTTGCCGATCACCAGCCCGGCCAGGAACGCCCCATAGGCGGGGGAAAGGCCGAGAGTGCCGGTCAGCGCCGCGGCGCCGAAGCAAAAGGCGAGCCCGCGCAGGGGCGTGAGGTCGGGATGTCCGGCCACCATGCCGGCAAAGGGCAGGGCGATCTTCTGGCGGCGGCTGAGATAGAAAATAAGCACCACCAGCACCGCCACCGAGAAGCCGACCCGGAATAGGTCGAAAGCATCGAAGCCGTCCCCTGCAAGGCTGGCGAGGATCAGCATCATGGGAACGAAGGCCAGGTCCTGGGCGATGAGCACGCCCACCGTGACCTTGCCCAGCGGCGTGTTGAGTATGTTCATGCCTTCCAGCATCTTGATCACCACGGCGGTGCTGGACAGAGCGATGACGAAGCCGAGCAGGATGGAAAGCCCCAGCGACCAGCCGAACAGCAATGACAGTGCCAGGGTGGCGCCGACGCTGCATGCTATCTGTAACAGTGTGGCCACAAGGGCGCCGCGCCAGACGCGCCGGAAGTCGCTGAGCGATAGTTCCATGCCCACCAAAAACAACAGCATGAGTACGCCGAGATCGGCCAGAACCATGATCTGGTCGCGGTTTTCCACCAGCGCGAGGGCGGAGGGGCCGAGCAATATTCCGGCCAGGATATAGCCGGAGATGGCGGGCTGGCGAAGGCGCGACATGACGACGCCGCAGATCACGGCGGCGAGGATGACGACGGCGAGTCCCGTCAGGTCGGCATGGGCGGACATGGGGAGGAGTCTACCACGATCCCCCGTCCGGCAGGAACGTCAGTACCCTTTCGCCGTCTTTTTAGAAAAGGCTGAGTTGGTCTCCGGGGCGCGGCGGCGGATTGAATTGCTCACAATCGAGATCGGGCATGCCTCTCTCCAGGCCCAGCCGCTTACAGGCGAGCCGAAAGCGGCGGTTGATCATGGCCGCCACCACGCCGCCCCCGGTCATGCGGCGGCCGAAACCACCCTCGTTAAGCTCACCGGCGCGGCATTGGCGCAACAGGTTAAGCACGCGCCGGGCGCGGTCGGGGAAATGAACGTCGAGCCAGTCGGTGAAGATGGGTTTCAACTCGTGAGGCAGCCGCAGCAGAATCGTGCCCGCGGTGTCTGCGCCGGCTTCCGCGGCGGCTTCGAGAATACGTTCCAGTTCGTGGTCGCTGAGGCCGGGAATCATGGGCGAGGCCATGACCGCCGTGGGAATCCCGGCCCGCGACAAGGCGGCGAGAGTCTCCAGACGCCGTGCGGGTGTTGCCGCCCGTGGTTCCATGCGGCGGGCGAGGCCGTCATCGAGGGTGGTGATGGATATGGCTACATTGGCCAGCCCCCTGGCGGCCATGGGGGCGATAATGTCGAGATCGCGCAGCACTAGGGCAGATTTGGTGACGATGGTTACGGGATGGGAAAAGGCCGAGATTACCTCAAGGAGTCCCCGGGTGATCTTGAGGCGGCGCTCCACCGGCTGGTAGGGGTCGGTGTTGGAGCCCAGGGCCAGTGGCGCGGGGTGATAGCCGGGGTGGCGCAATTCCTCCGCCAGAAGGCGCGGCGCCTCGGGCTTGGTGAGAATGCGAGTCTCGAAATCCAGGGCCGGTGAAAGGTCGAGATAGGCATGGCTGGGGCGGGCAAAACAATAGACACAGCCATGCTCGCAGCCGCGATAGGGATTAACGGAGCGGTCGAAGGGAACATCAGGGGAATCGTTGCGGGCGATGACGGTGCGGCTGGTATCCGCCGTCAGGGTGGTGACCACCGGAGGCGTATGGGGCGGCTCTTCCGATTCCGGCGCTCCGCCATCCCAGCCACCCCAACCATCGTCCAGCGCTACATGACGCAAGGTCTCGAACCGTCCGGGGCGATTACCGATGGCGCCGCGTCCCTTGACCGCGTGGTCGGGAAGAGCGTCGTCGCCGAAGGGAAAGCCGGATGCGCCTTGTTCCATGACAGATAGTCTAAGAGAGGAATAAGAACATTACAAGAACATTAATCGGGGGATTAATCTTTCTCTCCCCCTGCACGGCCTGTAAATCCTGGGTTATGGTGGGGCATGGCCGCACTGGATCTGAGTATCGTCATTCCCACCCTTAACGCCGCGGGGAGCCTTGGCCGCTGTCTTGGCGCCGTGACCTCCGCTCCAGAGAGGGGGGTTAACCGGGAAGTGATCGTCGCCGATGGCGGATCGCAGGACGGCACCGTGGATATGGCCCGGGCAATGGGCGCGAAGGTGATTTCTTCCGCTCCGGGTCGGGGCGGGCAACTGGTTGCCGGGGCGCGGGCGGCGGGCGGTCACTGGCTGTTGTTTCTCCATGGCGATACGGCGCTGGGACCAGGGTGGGCGCGGGCGGCGGCGGACTTCATGGGCGCGGAAGAGAACGCCCGGCGGGCGGCTTATTTTCGCTTCGTTCTCGATGACAAGGCGCCTGCGGCGCGGCGGCTGGAACGGCTGGTGGCGTGGCGCTGTCGCTTTCTGGCACTGCCCTATGGCGATCAGGGGTTGCTCCTGTCCCGGGATTTCTACGAAGAGCTGGGTGGTTTTCCGCCCCTCCCCCTGATGGAGGATGTGGCGCTGGTGCGCCGTATCGGCCGCCGTCGTCTGGTCGCCCTGGATGTACACGCCGTGACCAGCGCCGCACGTTATCGGCGCGGTGGTTATCTGTGGCGTCCGCTGCGCAATCTCGGCTGTCTCGTCCTCTATTTCATGAACTGTCCACCCCGTCTCATCGCCCGGCTTTATGGGTCATGAGACAGCGCCGTCATCTGGTGATCATGGTGCGGGCGCCGCAGATGGGACGGGTGAAATGGCGTCTCGCCCGTGATCTGGGCGCGGGGAGCGCTCTGCGGTTTTACCGCCTCTGTAGCGAAAGACTGCTCAGGCGTCTGGGCCGCGACCGGCGCTGGACCACATGGTTGGCGGTGACGCCCGACATCATCAGGTTTCATCCCCGTGCCTGGTCCGCAGGCCCCAAGGATTTGCGGCGCATGGTCCAGGGCGGCGGTGATCTGGGCGCGCGCATGGACCGTATTCTGCGTGTTCTGCCTCCGGGGCCGGTGGTGATCGTGGGCAGCGATATTCCTGGTATCGAAGCGCGGCAGGTGGCGCGGGCCTTCAGGCTTTTGGGGAAATACGGCACCGTGTTCGGCCCCGCCCCCGACGGCGGATACTGGCTGGTGGGGGCGCGCCGCCGTCCCCGCCGCCCCCCTATGTTCGGTAATGTGCGCTGGTCGAGCGAACATGCCCTGGCCGATACATTAGCCAATCTTAAGGCCTATCCTGGAGGCCGTCCGGGCACCGGTTTCGTCGAGGAGTTACCCGACGTGGATACGGCCGAGGACTATCGGGACTGGAAGAAAAACCTCTAGGGTTTCCGCGCCGCCATCACCATCCATACCGCCAGCGCCGCCGAGACCAGCCCGGCTACTACCGAGAGCCCTTGGGAAATCGCGGTGCCGCCGATGATGATTTCGGCGCCGAGGAAAAAGCGCAGCCAGTGAGCCAGGGAGACGAGGACGAAGATCACGGCTGCGGTGTAAAGAGCGGTCTGCTTCATGAGGGCCTCCACAGTTACGTGTGAGTTATTCCTTACGTCTGGTTAGTCCTCATGTTCCTGCAAACGCGGCATGAGGTCCACCAAATTGCAGGGGCGATAGCGGGAATCCAGCTGCCAGCGCAGGATGTCCTCCCAGCCGTCACGGCAGGCCCCGGGCGAGCCCGGCAGGGCGAAGAGATAAGTGCCGCTGGCGACGCCACCAGTGGCCCGCGACTGCATGGTGGAGGTGCCGATTTTCTCATAGCTCAGCATGCGGAAGAGTTCGCCGAAACCGGGGATATCCTTGTCGTAGACCTGGGCGAAAGCTTCCGGTGTTACATCGCGTCCGGTGACGCCGGTGCCGCCGGTGGCGATCACCACGTCGACGCCCGGATCGGCGATCCAGTCCTTCAACTGAGCGATGATTTGCTTTTGTTCGTCGGTGACGATGGTCCGGGCCGCTATCTTGTGGCCGGCCTCGACCGCCAGTTCAGCGAGAATGTCGCCCGACTTGTCATCGGCCTCGGTCCGTGTGTCGGAAACGGTCAGCAGGGCGATGTTGACGGGATGGAAAGTCCGGTTTTCTTTAATTCCCGCCATGTTGCGCCACCCTGATCCCGGTTCCGTCGAGAGGCGCGTAAAGCGGCCAGTCACCGGCGGCAATGGCGTCGAGAGACGGCGTTGGCTGTTCCAGATGCTTGCGGTAAATCCACAGGTTGGTCAGCACCCGTTCGATGAAGGCGCGGGTTTCGGAATTGGGGATGGATTCGATAAACAGCAGCGGGTCGTTGTGGTATTTCATTTTACGCCGCCACTTGGCGAGGTTCCCCGGACCGCTGTTATAGGCCACCGCCAGCAGGAACAAATTGCCCTCGATGTTTTCGTGATCGAGAAGCCGCCGCAGATAGGTCTGGCCCAGTGATATATTGAGTTCGGGGTCGAGCAGGAGGTCGCGTGCCTTGCCACGGAACTTCTTTTTTCCGACGATGAAATTGGCCGTGCGCGGCATGATCTGCATCAACCCGCGGGCCCCGGCATGGCTCTTGGCGTTGGGATTGAACCGCGATTCCTGACGGATAATGGAAAAAACCAGCGCCCTGTCCACGTTCTTGCCGCCGTCGAGCGCCCAGTTCGGCGCCGGATAAAGGGCGCCGTCATTGGGATTGTCCTGGTCATCTCCCCATTCGGCGCCGATGCGCATGGCCAGTCCCGGCAGGTTGGCGCTGGTGGCCACGGCCAGAACCGCGCTGGCCAGGGGGGAATTAGATTGGGGATAGATCTTGCGCAGTTCCTTCTCGGCCATGCCATGGCGGCCCAGCTGTAACAGGGCCAGGGTTCTCTCTCCGCCGGGAACCGATGTCAGGCGCGCCACCCGGGTCTCGGTCAGGGGCGGCGTTTTCCAGTTGAAATAGGTGGGAAGACCCAGATTGCGGCGCGCCAGAAGGCCATAGAAGGTGCGGCTGTGAAGGGAGGCGATATTGAGCCAGTGGTTGACCTTTTGCGGCTGGCGGGTGAGCAGATGGGCACGCGCCGCCCAATAGGCGGCGGCGGCCACGCTCCACCCCGAAGCCTTGTCGGACAGGGCCAGGGTCTCGAAATGGCGGGCGGCCTCGGGTAATTGGCCCAGCCGCCATGACGCCAGCCCCGCCGTCCAGTGGGCGCGGGGTACGCGCATGTCCGAACGCTTGACCACGGCGCTGGCGATGCTCAATGCCAAGGCATCCTTGCCGGCGGCGAAATATCCGGCCGCGATTGCCGAGAGCAGATGGTCGGTTTCGGTGGTGTCGAGCAGGCTGCGGTCCCGGCTCTCCATGAGAATTTTCTTGGCCTTGGTGGGGCCGCCGCGGCGGACAGAACGTTTGATGGAGCGTTTCAGGGTCACCACCCGGGCCTTTTGATCCCTTGTACGCTTGCGTTTTGAAACGTAAACGCTTTCCACCTGGGCGCCGGGGTCGGTGCCCCTGCCATAAAAATAACCGCCCACCGGCTGTTTTGGATATTTGTAATTCTCGGGACGGCGCTTCAGCGCCAGGCTATGGATTTTCCGTGCCCCGGGATGGTCCGCATAGAGCGCCATCCAGTCGCGCAATTCCTTGTATTTGGAACGGTATTTGGTGGGGTGCATATAGCGCTGGTACAACACATGGCCCATCAGAATTCGGTTGTTCAGCTGTTCTATGAGACGGTCGGCTTCCTTCCATTCACCGGCCTCCTGGTGGAGGAAGATACGCCCATAACGCCTCTCATCCTCCGCGCTCAGAGGCCGAGGCAAGGGGACTATCTGCTCCGCCGATATGCCGGAAGGCTCCAGCACCGCCACTTCGGCGCCTTTGGTATTACCCGTGGTGTCACGCGTGGCGGCGGCTTTCCCGTCATTGGAAAGCCCCCCTTTGGAAAGAAGGTCTCTGGGATCGGCTTTTCCGGGAAACGGGGCGGTGGCGGAAAGGGCTAACGCGAGACCCAGGATCAGTGCTCGAGCGCCGGCTCCCCCCCCATGAAACCCATCGAAAAAACGGCCTAGATAAAAGGTGGGTCTATTCGACAGCATTTGAGATTAATACGAAATTCCTCTTCCCGGGACAACCCCAAACACACAATATATGGTGATAGTTATCCACAGGCCATGGATAATGTTGTATTTCTAGGGATTATCAGGGTGTTACAGGTCGCCGCTCATTTTTATCTTTATTTCAAGAAGGTCCTGCCAGGCTTTCTGTTTCTGGGCTGGCGAACGCAGCAGATAGGCGGGATGAAAAATGGCCCTCGCCTTCACCGGACAGCTCAAACCCGGGCTGGCATAGTCGAACCACTGGCCGCGCAGCTTCATGATTCCTTCCTTGCGGCCGAGCAGGGTTTTTGCCGCGGTGCCGCCCACCAGAACCAGGATATGGGGCGCCACCAGTTCGATCTGGCGTTCGATGAAGGGCAGGCACAGTGAAATCTCGGCCGGCGTGGGGTTGCGGTTGCCGGGCGGCCGCCAGGGCAGAATATTGCTGATATAGGCGCTGTCCCGGTCGAGGCCGATGGCGGCCATCATACGGTCGAGAAGCTGGCCGCTGACCCCCACAAAGGGACGTCCAAGGCGGTCTTCGTCGGCGCCCGGCGCCTCTCCCACGAACATGATGGGGGCCTCAATGTTGCCGTCGCCGAAAACCATGTTGGTGGCGGTCTTTTTCAGGCTGCATCCCTCGTAGGTGCGCAGCCTTTCGGCCAGGTCGTCCATACTTTCTGCCGCATGGGCCAGGCTACGGGCGTCGTGGAGGGCCTCGTCGGTGGTGTGGAGCCCGGGTGGCGGCGTGGCGTTGGAAGACGGGGAGGGCCTTGGGGCTGGTGCCGGCGCACCCTCGTCCATTCCCCGCGCCATGTCCCTACTTTTCGTAGGATTTTTCGGGAGTTGCGGTTGCTTCGCTTGGCTCTGGCGCTGCCCCGCTTGGGCGTGATAGTGGTTGACGGGATGATCGAGAATCGCTTCGTCGGCCCCGGCCTCCATTTGCCATAACAGAAGTTTCTTGAGATCGGCGTTGGCGTTCATGACGCGAGTCTAGCATGGTCGGCGGCTGCTGCCGACAGACATTAATGAGGGAATCATCATGCAGCGTGAGACGATGGAGTATGATGTGGTGATCGTCGGCGCCGGCCCGTCGGGGCTCTCGGCTGCCATCCGCATCAAGCAGCTGGGCCTGGAATCGGACCGTGAAATCAATGTTTGTGTGGTGGAAAAAGGTTCCGAGGTGGGTGCCCATATTCTTTCCGGCGCCGTCATCGAGACCCGCGCTCTTGATGAACTGATTCCCGACTGGAAGACGCTGGGCGCGCCGCTGTATACACCCGCCGAAAAAGATCGTTTCCTGTTCCTCACAAAAAACCACGCCCTGCGGCTGCCCACCCCGCCGCAGATGAACAATCACGGCAACTACATCATCAGCCTGGGTAATCTGTGCCGCTGGCTGGCGGAACAGGCCGAGGCGCTGGGCGTGGAGGTCTATCCCGGCTTTGCCGCGGCCCAGGTGCTGTTTCACGATGACGGCTCGGTGCGCGGTGTGGGCACGGGCGATATGGGCGTGGGCAAGGACGGCGAGCCCGGCGCCAACTACCAGCCCGGCGTTGATCTGGTGGCGCGCCAGACTCTGTTCGCGGAGGGCTGCCGCGGTTCGCTTACCAAGGGCCTGTTCGAAACCTTCGGCCTGTGCGACGGCGCCGACCCCCAGACCTATGGTCTTGGCCTGAAGGAACTGTGGGAGGTGGACCCGGCGCAACATAAGCCGGGGACGGTGGTACATTCCGTGGGCTGGCCGCTGGATACGCGTACCTATGGCGGGTCTTTTCTCTATCACCTGGAAGACAATCAGGTGGCGGTGGGTTTCGTGGTGGGGCTGGATTACGAAAATCCTCATCTCAGCCCCTATGAGGAATTCCAGCGTTTCAAGACTCATCCCGCCATCCGCCCCGTTTTCGAGGGCGGCCGCCGTATTGCCTATGGGGCACGGGCGCTCAGCGAGGGCGGTTGGCAGTCGATCCCGAAATTATCATTCCCGGGCGGGCTTCTCATCGGTGATTGCGCGGGGTTCCTCAACGTGCCCAAGATCAAGGGCTCTCACACCGCCATGAAGTCGGGCATGCTGGCGGCCGAGGCCGTGTTCGCGGTGCTTGCCGGTGGTAAGGACGGGGCCAAGGACGGTGTCGAGGCCGAGGGCTATGGGAAGGCCCTGAGGGAAAGCTGGGTGGGCCGGGAACTCAAGCGCGAACGCAACATCCGCCCCGCCTTCCGCTGGGGCCTGTGGCTGGGCATGATCTATTCGGCGCTGGAAGCCTTTGTCTTCCGTGGCCTCGCCCCCTGGACCCTGCGTCACCACGCCGATCACGAAAGCCTTAAGCCAGCGGCCAACTCCAAACCCATCGACTATCCCTCTCCCGATGGCAAGCTCACCTTTGACAGGCTGACCTCGGTCCAACTCTCCAGCACCAATCACGAGGAAGACCAGCCGGTTCATCTCCGCTTGAAGGACGAAGGCGTGCCGGTGGCGGTCAATCTGGCACTCTATGATGCGCCGGAACAGCGTTATTGCCCGGCTGGAGTCTATGAAATTCTGTGCGATGGGGAGGATGCGCCCCGTCTCCAGATCAACGCGCAGAACTGCGTTCACTGTAAGACCTGCGATATCAAGGATCCGACCCAGAACATCGACTGGGTGGTGCCCGAAGGCGGCGGCGGTCCGAATTATCCCAACATGTGATGGCGGAAAACGCGGGTTTGGGATACTATCGGGGTCCGTTGAGCCCCTGTAGCTCCTTATCTTTTTTCGCCTGAAACAGGAGGTCCGTTTGCGGCTGATTCCGTCAGCATTGTCTCTTTTCACATACAAAAAGCTGTGCCTTGTCGCCAGCGCGGCCGTAGTCGGTTTGACGGTTGCGGGATGCGTGGTCAAGAACGCCGATGAGGGCGCGCCGCCATCCATGGCCAAGGCCGAGACGGAAGAGGCAGAGGCACAGTCTTTATCCTCGCCGGGGAGCTATCTGGCGGGGCTCCACGCCGCGCGGCATGGCGAGGCCGGTGCGGCGGGGGATTTTCTTCTCCGGGCTTTGGCCGCCGACCCGGACAATCTTGATCTTCTCAACCGCGCTTTTCTGTTGATGATGGAAGAAGGGCGTTTTGACGAGGCAAACTCCCTTGCCGAACGCGCCACCGAGATCAGCCCCGAAGCGACCCTGCCTATTCTTACCCTGGCGCTGAGTGATGTGGTGGAAGGGGATTTGCATCTGGCCGAGGTTAAGCTGCGTTCTCTTCCCGAGGAAGGATTCAACAAGTTTCTCAAGCCCTTGATGCTGTCCTGGGTGCTGTCCGGGCAGGGGCTCGGTATGGAGGCGGAGACGGCGTTGGCGCCCCTGTCCGAGAACAGCGGTTTTGCCGTTTTACGGGATCTGCATCTGGGGTTGATCCAGGACGTATCGGGCGACAAGGAAAAAGCAATGGAGAGCTATGAAAACGCCCTCTTGAGCGGCCCCCCTTCCTCTTTCAGGCTGGTGGAAATTTTCGGTAATTTCTTTGAGCGTTCCGGGCATTCCGAAAAAGCTATGGAAATTTACCGGAACTATCTTGAGAACGTGGCCAATGCCTCCATGATCGAGCCCGCCCTGGCGCGGCTTGAAGACAACAAGACGCCCGAGCCCGTGGTGAATTCGGTGCGTGAGGGCATGGCCGAGGCCCTGTTCAATATCTCCAGCGCCCTGCATCAGGAAGGGGCGACCAAGATGGCCCTCATCTATGCCCGTCTGGCGGGATTCCTGCGGCCTGATTTCCCAATCAACCAAGCCTTGCTCGCCGAAATTTATGAACTCCAGGGACGCAAGGAAACTGCCAAAGCCCTCTATGAAAGCATCCGTCCGGGCACGCCCCATCGCTGGATGGCGGATTTACGCGTGGCCTTGATCCTGGACGAACTCAACCGTACCGAAGAGGCTCTGGCCGCGTTGCGCGCTTTGTCCGAAGACCGGCCCGAACGGGTGGAGGCCTTGGTCAGCATGGGCGACATCCTGCGAACCAGGGAACGCTTCAAGGAAGCCATCGCCGCTTATGACGAAGCGGTTGCGCGTATTGACAAGATGGAGCCACGCCACTGGGCGCTTCTATATGCCCGCGGCATCGCCCTTGAGCGCGCGAAATTATGGCAGCGCGCGGAAGACGACCTGTTGCGGGCGTTGGAATTACAGCCCGGCCAACCCTACGTGCTCAATTATCTCGGCTATTCCTGGGTTGATCAGGGGATCAATCTGGAGCGCGCGCGTGAGATGATCGAACAGGCCGTGAAACTTAAACCCCGTGACGGCTACATCGTGGATTCCCTGGGTTGGGTGCTGTTCCGTTTCGGTGAATTTGAGGGCGCAGTGCGGGAACTGGAGCGTGCGGTGGAATTGCGGCCCCATGATTCCACCATCAACGATCACCTCGGGGACGCTTATTGGCGGACGGGGCGGCGTAACGAGGCGCGCTTCCAGTGGCGCCGCGCGCTCAATCTGGATCCGACGCCGGAACTGGCCGCCGCCCTCGAAGCCAAGCTGGAAAATGGATTGGGCGATGCCGAAAACGGATCGGTTGATTCCGCAAACGGGCAGGGCGATGCCGAAAACGGACTGGGCGATGCCGAGGACAAGCCCGATTCCTGACCCATGGTATTCTCCATATGAAGAATGGTGAAAATTCCGGGGCGGATACCAGTCACGGCGCACGGGCGCGGTGGGTTGCCGCGCCGGCGAAGCTCAATCTCTATCTGCATGTGCTGGGCCGCCGCGAGGATGGCTATCACCTTCTCGACACCCTGATGACTTTTGTCCATGTGGGTGACGGCATTTGCGTAGAGCCTGCGGAGAATCTGTCTCTGACGGTAGAAGGCCCCTTCGCCGAAGGTCTTGACGCCGGTGAGGATAATCTGGTGCTGCGCGCGGCGCGCGGCTTGGCGGGTGCTTGCGGCGTCACGGATGGGGCTCGTATCCGGCTCGTCAAAAACCTGCCGGTGGCTTCCGGAATCGGTGGCGGGTCGGCCGATGCGGCGGCCACGTTGCGCGCTCTCTGTGATCTTTGGCGGCTGTCCCCGCCACCGGAAGATATGGCCGCCCTGGCGTTGGGGCTTGGCGCCGATGTTCCTTTCTGTCTGGCGGGACAGGCGGGGTTCGTCGGCGGCATCGGGGAGTCACTCGAACCGGCGGCGGTCCCGCCGCCTGACGCGTCTGGTGCGTCTGTGGTCTGGGCGGTGCTGATCAACCCCATGGTTGCACTCTCGACTCCGGCGGTTTTTGCCGCGCGCGAGGGGCCTTTTTCCCAATCAAGCCGTTTCAAAGACAGGCCCCGCGAGGCCTCGGAACTGGTCGCTCTGTTGAAGGAGCGACATAACGACCTGACGCAAGCAGCGGTTTCCCTGGCGCCGGAAGTGGGTGACGTGCTGGGCGCCCTGGAGGCGTCGGAGGGGTGCCTGCTGGCGCGCATGTCGGGAAGCGGCGCCACCTGTTTCGGTTTGTTCGGCGATGAAGAGGGTGCCCGTCAGGCCGCCGCCGCAATCTCCGAAGCGATGCCTCTCTGGTGGGTGGTGGCCACGCGCCTCGCCGCCGACAGTGCCGAGGTTACGTTTGATGGGGAAATTGCAGCCGGATCCTGACGGGGTCTTGATGCGATCCGGGGTTAGGCCTGGCCCAGCCCGGCAGGATCAGCCGAACAGGCCGCCCTTGCTTTCGGGCTGTCCCTCTTCCAGCTTCTGCACCCGCTCGGCGAGACGCGACAGCGCCCGTTCCATGGGGCCGGTGGTTGTCGCCGATGAGCCGGCCTCGCTTCGGATCTGTTCGATTTCGCGGCTGAGATTGTTGAGTTTTTCTGTCTGTTCCGTGATCTGATGTTGCGAGGCCTGTTTGATCTGCTCGACCATATCGGACAGTTCCTCGTACTGTTCGGGGGAACCGCCGCCACCGCCGCCCATGTTCTCCACCCGTTTGGTGAGTACATAGAGCTGGTTCTCAAGATCCTGGGTATTGCCTCCGCTTTGCGCCTGTTGCTGGACTTCACGGATCTGGCTCTGAAGCTTGCGCAGGCCGCTATCGTCCTGGGCGCGGCGTTCGATATCCCTGATCTGATCCTGGAGGTGGCGGACGGCACCCGGATCGTACGGGTTCCTCTGTAATTCGCGCACCTGTTCCTGAAGCAAGGGAATGCCGTCCACCTCCCGGGAAAGGCGTTGCAGGTCGCGGACCTTGTCCTGAATCGAGGATAATTCCTCCATCCTTCCCGAGGCGTATTGCAGTTCCGTCATTTGCGCGCTGAGACGCCGAACCCGCTGCATGAGCGGTTCCAGCGTGTCGTAGATGCGTTCCTCGAGGTCGACGTAGCCGTCCCTGAGTTCCTGAATCTCGCCGGCGACTCCCGCCGGCAGTGGAGTCGACGGCAGCGATGCGGACCCGCCTTCCGGGGCGATCGCGCCGCCCTCGCCATCGCCGGCAAGGGCGTTTTCCCGCACTTCGTTTTCAGCAGCGGTGAGAATGGTTTGTGACAGCCACTCGCCAATGGTCAGCCCGGCCCTGCGGGCGGCCTGTTTCGCCGCGTCACGGGCCTCCTGCGTCACGCTTTTGACGCTCCAGGGGGAATTCTGACTCATGGCTTCCTTATCTCTCCCCGTGTGCCGAGTCCAGAGCCGATAGTATGACCGAACCGCGGCCCGATGGAAACCGGCTCTTTGGCAGTCCGCCGGGCTCCGTGAATTTACCTTATCTGATGGTAACCAACTGCCATCATTGTGTAAATCAGGTTTATAATGATACCGGCCCGAGGGGCGGCAAGACTTCTTCTTTTATCTTGGAGGGGCAATTGTCATACCAAGTATGACCTGCGCGCCGTTTTAGGGCAAATCCGGCGCCGTTTCGAGGCTCTTTTTCCCCGAGGAGAAATGGGCTAGCTTGGCTATGGTGGGATGTGAAATGAATCACCGTGACCGGTGTGGCGGGCTGTTTCGCTTCGTTCCGGGATCATTTTAAAGATATCTGGGGAAGGTGCGGAAACTATGGCGGACAAGGTTGCGTTGATCACTGGCGTCACCGGACAGGACGGGGCGTATCTCGCCGAGCTTCTCCTCGACAAAGGCTATGTGGTTCATGGCGTAAAGCGGCGCTCGTCTTCCTTTAATACGGCGCGGGTGGATCACCTCTATCATGATCCCCATGAAGAGGGCGTGCGCTTCTTCATGCATTACGGCGACATGACTGACGCCACCAATCTGATCCGCCTGGTGCAGGAAACCCAGCCCACGGAAATTTATAACCTGGCGGCGCAGAGTCACGTCCAGGTCAGTTTTGAAACCCCGGAATACACGGCTAATGCCGACGGTCTTGGCGCCCTGCGCCTTTTGGAGGCGGTCCGCATCCTGGGGCTGGAAGATAAGGTGCGCTTCTACCAGGCCTCCACTTCCGAGCTCTACGGCAACACCCCGCCGCCCCAGAACGAGACCTCTCCCTTCGCGCCGCGCAGTCCCTATGCCGCGGCCAAACTTTACGCCTACTGGGTTACGGTGAATTACCGCGAGGCCTATGGCCTGCACGCCTCCAACGGCATTCTCTTTAATCATGAGGGGCCCACACGCGGCGAAACCTTTGTCACCCGCAAGATCACGCGTGCCGTGGCCGCCATCAAGCTGGGCCTGCAGTCGGAGCTGCATCTGGGTAATCTTGATGCCGTCCGCGACTGGGGGCATGCCCGCGATTATGTGGAAGGCATGTGGCGTATCGTCCAGCACGACAAGGCGGAGGATTTCGTGCTGGCTACCGGCGAAAGCCATTCGGTGCGCGAGTTCGTGGAGCTCGCCTTCGGGCATATGGGCCGCACCCTTGCCTGGTCGGGCAAAGGGGTGGACGAACAGGGCACGGATACCGAAACCGGCGAGGTGTTGGTGCGTATTGACCCCCGCTATTTCCGCCCCACCGAAGTGGACAACCTGCGGGGCGATCCTTCCAAAGCCAAGGAAGTTCTGGGATGGGAACACCGCACCAGCTTCCCCGAACTGGTGCGCGAAATGGTGGAAGCCGATCTTGTGACGGTGAAGAACGAGCGCGAGCGCAATGCCCTCATCGACTGAACCGCCGTTCCGGCTGGAGGGCCGGAAGGTCTGGGTGGCCGGGCACGGGGGCATGGTGGGCACGGCCATCGTGTCTCGCCTTGAGCGGGAGAGTTGTACCATTCTGACGGTGCCCCATGCCGAGGTGGACCTGCGCAACCAGGCCCAGGTGGAGGACTGGCTTGCCGCCAACAAGCCCGAGGCCGTGTTTCTGGCCGCCGGCACCGTGGGCGGTATCCACGCCAACGATACCCGCCCGGCGGAATTCATCTATGACAACATCATGATGGTGGCCAATGTTGTGAACGGGGTCTGGCGCCAGTGCCAGGCCAAGCTCCTTTATCTCGGCTCGTCCTGTATCTATCCCCGGCTGGCGCCTCAGCCCATGACCGAGGAGGCGCTTCTGAGTGGCGGCCTGGAGCCCACAAACCAGTGGTATGCGCTGGCCAAGATTTCCGGCATCAAGCTGTGCCAGGCCTATCGCCGCCAGTACGGCTGTGACTTCATCTCCGCCATGCCCACCAATCTTTACGGTCCTCACGACAATTACGATCTCGAGGCCAGCCATGTGGTGCCCGCCCTTATCGCCAAAACCCATGCGGCACGGGAAAGCGGGGCCGAATCGGTGGAGGTGTGGGGCACGGGGAAGCCTAAGCGCGAGCTTCTCTATGTGGAGGATCTGGCCGACGCCCTGGTCTTTCTCATGAAGTCCTATTCGCAAGAGGGTCACATCAATGTGGGCACGGGCGTGGATGTGACCATCGCCGATCTGGCGGCCCTGGTGGCCCGCGTCATCGGTTTCGAGGGCCGTTTTGATTTCGTCACCGACAAACCCGACGGCGCCCCGCGTAAGCTGCTTGACGTCAGCCGCCTTTCCGATCTCGGCTGGCGCGCGCAGACGGATCTGGAGGAAGGGCTGCGCCGGGCCTATGCCTGGTACCGTGATAACGTGGCCGGGACAACGTAGTTGACGCCAGTGAATACTGTAATTTACTAAAATTTATATTTAATTTTACTTAAATACTGTTAAATCATTGATTCCGAATACTTTCTTGAGATGGGGATTTGTGGTATACTCGCTTTGCGTTGGGGCGAAGTGTCTCCGTTTATAGACATATCAAACTGTCGCCGACGCGTGAGGACCGGTATTCGTTCCGGACCCATTCGCCCAGTTCCTTCGGGGACGGCTCCCTAGCCAGGACGGCTTAGTAGCTTTAGTTGACTTGTTGCCAGGATGGCTCTGTCGAGAGTTTTTGGCATGAGCAATATAGCTGCGTTGTACGCAAACGCGCTGCCGGATCTGACGCTGGCTATTAGTCGCGGGACCGCGACCACAACCACCTCGTCGGAGGCGGACGTCTCGACGCTGGAGTCCTCGCCCACCAACTTCATTAATTCCGACTTCCGCGCCGCCGCCAAGATCAGCCGCGAGGCGGCCAATAACGCCATTTCGGCCCTGGCCCTGCTGCAGACGGTGCGCGACGCCTATACGCGTATCGACGCCCTGCTCGCTACTTTGGAAAGTCTGGCCGATTCGGCCGATGATTCGGATGTGTCCACCGTGGACCGGGCGATTCTCAACCAGCAATTTTCCAACACAAGGGACGACATCGACGCCATCGCCAACGACACCGAGTTCCACAATACCGCCATCCTCAATACCAATAAGACCTTCGATTTCAGCATCGGCACCGGCGGCACGGCGGGCGACACCGTTTCCATCAGCCTGATCTCGGTGCTGAGCGGTGGGCTGGAGACGGGGCTCGACAGCGCCGATCTCACCACCCAGGCCAATGCCGCCGCCGCCACAACCCTGATCACCACCGCCCAGGGCAATCTCGATGTACGCCAGGCCACGGTGGACATAACGGCCACAAGGCTGACCTACGCCGCCCGCCAGCTTGCCCGCGCCGAAGAGGTGGACAGCAACGAGTCCCAGGTCAAACGGGTGGGGGTTCAGGTGCCCAACACGGTGGACATCAACATCCACTTCGCCAAGGCCGCCCAGAACCTGTTCCTGGTCAACAGCAACCGGCTGGTGGACATCCTGGCCTAAGCGCCGGCCGAAGGGCCATGGGGCGCGCTTGCGCGGCCCCGCCAAACCCCGTATTTTCCAGAAACCGCGGCAGTTTGTTTGCAGTCTGCTTGCGCTGTGTTGGGGCGTCGCCAAGTGGTAAGGCAGCGGCTTTTGATGCCGCCATTCGCAGGTTCGAATCCTGCCGCCCCAGCCAACATCAAGCAGCCCCGTAAGGGGCTTTTTTGATGCTGGCGGGGGGTGAGCGGGATCGAATCTTGTTCGACACCGTAGCTTCCTTGCGAAGGTGCCGCGAGGGCCGTGGCCCGAGGAAATCCTGCCGCCCCAGCCAACATCAAGCAGCCCCGTAAGGGGCTTTTTTGATGCTGGCGGGGGGTGAGCGGACTTGGGCATCGGACCTTGTTGAGGCCCGCAATTCTTGTTTAGGGCCGACGTACCCTGGCCCTACCCTGGGCCTTGTTATGGGACGGGGCGCTAGGCCGCTCCCTCGAGATAGGCCAGCATGGTGTCGGCGTCGGAAACCTCGAACGGGTCGTCGGGGCAGTTGTCCATGTAGCCGGACTCCACGAACATCTTCTCGATCTCGCCGTCATTGACGACCATGGAATAACGCCAGGAACGCATACCGAAGCCGAGATTGGACTTGTCCACCAGCATACCCATCTTGCGCGTAAATTCGCCGTTGCCGTCGGGCAGCAGGAACACGTTTTCCGCGCCCTGGGCCTTGCCCCACTGGAACATGACGAAGGCGTCATTAACCGAGAGGCAGATCACCTGGTCCACGCCCAAAGCCTTGAACTTCTCGTGCAGTTCTTCGTAGCGCGGCAGGTGGGAGGTGGAACAGGTGGGGGTGAAGGCGCCGGGCAGGGAAAACACCACCACCTTTTTGCCGGCGAAGATGTCGGCACTGGTGAGGTCTTTCCACTCGAAGGGATTGTCGCCCTCGAGGGCGTCGTTGCGCACCCGGGTCTTGAATGTGGTCTCGGGGACTCGTTGTTGTGTCATGTCGTGTTTCCTATTTACGGTTTATATCAATGTGATACTACTTCTTTTAGAATATGTCTAAATACCTGAACGGGGCCTGAATGAAAACCATAAAAGGCCGAAAATGACCGCAAATGACCGTGGCAGAGTGTCGCAGGGGTCATTCCGGATGCTTTTTACATTTGTGGCGGGGCGTCGATGCCGCAGGCCAGTACCTGGCTGATATGGGCGAGGCTGCGCCCGCTTTCGCCACGCCACTGGTTGAAGGCGGCCTGGACCGCGGCTAGGGCGCGCTTGCCGGAAGGCGGTTTGTCGACCACGCCTTCGCGCATGAGTGCGGCCACCACATCGGCCGAGAGGACGAAGGAATCCCTGCCCATGAAGCGCAGGAAATATTGCGAGGTCTTGCCGCCCATACGGCTGGCGCGCTTGCCCAGCACCTCCAGCAATCCGATGAAATCCTCGTCCGGCCAGTTGGCGAAGAAGGTGCCGACCGATCCGTGTTCGGCGGCCAGTTCACAGAGGAAGGCGGCGTTGTGGCGCAGGGCGAAGATTTTCTTGCCGTTGCGGATGATGCGGGTATCGGCACACAGCGCGTCGAGCTCGTGATCGGGGACGCCGGCCCAGCGCGCCGGGATAAAGCCCTCGAAGGCGTCCTCGAAGCCGGGCCATTTATGCTCCACCACCTTCCAGTTGAACCCGGCCTGGAAGATGCGCATGGTCATGCCGGCGAGCCAGCGGTGGTCGGGGATGGCGGCCAGTTCTTCCGGTGTTTTGGTGGCGGGCAGGCGCTGTTCCAGGGCGTCCGCGCCGCCGTGGCGCGCCGCGGCGATGTTGTAAATGGCGTCGAAACTCTGCATGGCGGTGGCTTTCTTGCTCGTTGTAGGGGTTGTGGCGGTTGCGAGGGGGTGAGGAGGGGGTTAAAAAAACCCTAACTTATTGATTTAAAACAACTTCACCCCCCAGGGGGTCAGAATGTTGACATTTGTTAACATGCCACCTTCAACGCATTGATTTGAAACGATATTTTTCATAAATACTTTCCATAATACGGCGAAAACCGCCCTTTCCATGGTGTCATTTGTTAACAATTGTTGACTCACGGACTGTGGTATTGGGGACGGTATTCGGGGTGGTCTTCATTACAGGCGCTACGCTCCGGTTCGGAGAGGGTAGAAACCAAAAACTTAAGAAAATATTCCTAGCACAAAGGGGGGTAAACGTCAAGGGGGGGGGAGAGTTCAGTCTATGGCGGGCCTGGATAAAGAGCCTGATGCGAAAGTGATGTGTTTTCGCCGCTACCGTCTCCATATTTTTGTGACTGAGTATCCCACAACATGGCTCACACTATGGAGAAATGTCACATGAATGATACGGCACCCCTGGAGATAACCGTTCACGATCTCGAGCAACTGCGCCATTCGGACGAGACGGTGACCATTCTCGATATCCGCGAGCCCGAGGAGATCGCTATCTGCGCCTTCGAGGACAGCACCAATATCCCCATGAATGACATCCCCGACAATCTCCACGCCCTGCCGGGTGAGGGCCGGGTGGTGGTGATCTGTCATCTCGGCATGCGCAGCGCCCAGGTGGTGGGGTGGCTGCGCCAGAACGGGGTGGAAAACAGCGCCAGCCTGGCGGGCGGGATCGACGCCTGGGCCCGCGAGATCGACAGTGGCATGAAGGCGTATTAACCTCCGCAAAAAGGGCCAGGGTACTTCAGGAGCGGCGGCCCAGATAAGGGGGCACACATGAACACCATCACGGGCGGCTGTCATTGCGGAGCGGTGCGGTTTTCGGCGCGCACGGAACTGGCGAGCGTGGTGTTGTGCAATTGTTCGCTCTGCGCCAAGAAGGGCATGATCCACCATCAGGTGGCGCCGCAGGATTTCACGCTTGAGTCTGGTAAAGACGATCTCGCCCTCTATCAATTCGGCACCGGGACGGCCAAACACTGGTTCTGCCGCCATTGCGGCATTCATGTGACGTCCAACCCGCGCTCGGCCCCCGATCAGGTTTCCATAAATATGCGCTGTGTGGACGGTTTCGATCTGGAGAGCTTCGGCGGCGAGGTGATTCCCTTCGACGGCGTTCACTGGGAGGAAAACGTGGCCGCCCTGCGGGAGAAAATGGGGGAGTAGGGGGATGAGACGAAGAAACCGGATATTCGTCTATTGCAGCCGGGGATGGGTCTGGAATACAGAGGATGGAAACTGCGCGCCGGTCTCGGGATGGCGCAGAATGCGTTTAAGCACATAGTCGAAGATCAGCGGATTGACGCCGTAGATTTCCCGTAAATAGGTCTGTTCTTCTTTGGTGATCATGCCCAGGTTCACAAACTGCCGGGTCTGGAACAGGAAATTGATGGCCGGCAGGGGATAGTCGGAGCCGTTGACGAGGCGGTGATGGAGGTCGCCGCGCTCCAGCAGACCGAGAAGGGGCCCGGGGACGCGGTTGAACTGGGTGATGGCGGAAATCTCACCGAACAGAGTGTCCCCGTAGCGCGGATCATCCATGAGGCGCATGAAAAGGTCGAAATTATCGACCCGTGCGCCGGGAGTGTCGCCGGGATTATCCAGATCCTCGCTGTCTCCGAGGCTCGCCCCATGGGCCATGATCACCGTCACCCCGCGATCCAGCGGACGGCGGAACAGTAGCGGGTTGCCCAGCGCCTGGGCGTCGCCCGACTCCACCGCCAGTTCCTTTCCCACATGGGTGAGCAGCACCATGTTGTGGGTTTTCATGGTCTCGTAATAGGGGTCGATGGCGGGGTCGGAGGCGTCGATCCCCTGCGCGTTGGGCAGCCATTTGATGAATTTGGCTCCCTGGGCGGCCCATTTCTCCAGCGCCGCCACGGCATCGCGGCGGTAGGGATGCACCGAGATCACCGGCACGAAGAGATCGCGGCGTTGGCGAGCCAGCGCCATCACATAGTCGTTGGGGATGTAGAGTTCGGTTTTGGCGGCATTCACGGTTCCGTCGGCGTTGTAATGGCGGTCGAAGGCCAGCAGATGGAATTTGCCCCCGCCCGGCGTGTTTTCGGCGAGACGGGTGAGGCGCTCCATATAGTCCCGGTCGGCATTCGCGAGATCGGTAACGCCGGAGGAATTCATATAGACGGCGGCCTTGAGGCGGGAAATGGGGTGCAGCCAGCTCAGCATTTTCGGGTTGACCTCGGCCCCGGTGTTGCCGGCGCCCACCCCCACCACATGGACGTGATAGTCCCGCAGGCGGCCGTCCCCCACATGGCCATAGGCCCACGCAACAAGAGCTTTCGCCCCGTCGCTCAGGATCGTCTCCATTTCTTCGGGTGGATGGCTGTAGGCCCCGCCCACCTGTTTGAGGACGGCACTGCATCCCGCGACGAGCAGGGCGGCGAGGCCGAGAACCCAGATCCATTTGCGTGGTGTTGGTTTCATGGCGTGTTTCATCGCGCCCCAGCTTCCCGCGTTTTGAGGCGGCTTAATATAGGAATATCATCCCTGCTCGGCGAGGGAGTCGAGAGCGCCGGGGTGCGCCAAGCTACGTCGGCGCTAAAAAAGAAGCCCAGGGTAATGGGGCCAGGGTACGTCGGCCCCAAAACAAAAAGCCCCCCAACAAGAAGGCCCCCAAAAAAGTAAGAATCACCACAGAGGCACAGAGGTAGGAAAAGAGAGGGCTAATTAAGTAAGGTGTCCCCTTAATTTCTCAAAATTAAAATTGATCACGGTAAGGTTTCCTTATCGTGACCGGATTTTCATGGAATTGAGAACGGGGGACGGCTTTTATGGATTTGGAACCCGCTGGTATGCCGCCATTCTGGACTTCCTGTATCACCCCGCCGCCGAAAAAGCGGCGTAACCAAACGAGCGAAGGAGATGACAATGACAGGAACAGAATTAATAACCATGAATAACGATTACGGGCTGTTTCTTGAATGGGGGGCAAGAATTATTGTGGGGGTGATAACAGCAGGTGCCGCTTCATGGATCACTTTGCACTTTGCACTCAAGCGTTTTGTCTCGGAGAAATTATGGGAGAAAAGGGCAGAGGCTTATGGTGCGATTTTGGAGGCGTTGCACGACATGAAGCGGTATCCCGACAAGTTATTGGACACATACGGAACAATAAGTCCTGAGATTTCTAAGGATCAGAGGGAAAAGCTTTTAATGAAATACGAGGAGGGCAAGCATGAATTGAATCGTCGAGTGGAAATTGAACAATTCTTTCTCTCCGACGATCTGCTAACGGAAATGGACACCCTCAACAAGAAGCTGGCCGAGGCTAAGGCCGCAGATGATGGATATTCAATCGTCGAAGATTCGTGGGATGCAATTAATATTGCACAAAGGAATGTAAGGGAGGTCGCCAAAGCCCACCTTGCGGTGCGATAGGGAGGGTAAATTGATTGCGGCTACTAGTCTGCTTTGGGTCATAAGCGGACGTTAAAGCTCTAACCAAAAATGGTATCATTCGTGAGATGCAATCCGTGGGTTTTTGGTTGGGCAAACGGGACGCTCAGGGGGGTATATGCCTATCGATCTGACAAAACGTCTCATTAAACCTGAAACTGATAGCGGTGAGCTTGAGTGTTTCCTGAGTTCATCATTCGGTACTTCTGGTCAAACTGAGCCGGACCGTGTGGTTCATGGAAGTCAGGTTGCCATTGAGTACAGCAAAAAGAAAAAAATCAAAAAAATTGAATGGCTCGATGACGCTGCAACCGGAAGGGCTGACAAGCTCGTTCAGGATGCAGATGTAGCCCTTTACGGCGATTTCGGGAAAGAAATTGCCCAACGATTTTTTTTCGCCGGAAAGTCGATCCAGGGTGTAATGCGTATTAGGGATGACTTTCAGATTGCGCCACTTCCAGACGAATCGCCACGACCAAAATTCTTGGCGGCCGATCATCCAGGACTGCTTGAATTCAGTTTCCGGAAGTCATCTCACAATCCGATCGAACACTATCGACGGGAGGCGCGGGAACAAGAATTAAAGCTAGTTCTCCGTGCTATACTCGGTCCGGGCTTTACTAGCCGTTCAAAATACCTAAAGCATGAATGGGTCCATGTGAAAACCAACGGCAATCTGACTAGTGAATACTGTCAAATCGGTTATTTGCCCGGAGACCTATGGAAGACCAAGGACGGCCCCGGTTTTTCTGTGAATGATACTTGGCAAACCGTTGAAAAAATATCTAGCGAGTCCTATTACGCGATGTATGGGGGAGGGGACAAACGAAATTTCGTTGTGCCGGACACTTTCGAGCAGAGTTATGAGATGTTTAATTCGCTGCTAGAAGATGATCGCGGTCAGTTCCTTCGTTCTGCACACTGGTACAAGACCTCAAGCGAAGTGTTCCATTCGTCGCGATCCTTGGCTTATGCGGTTCTTGTCTTTGCATTGGAAGCACTAATGCCTCCTGCGCAGGAGGGTGATGAATGCGAGACGTGTGGAATCCCGAAGCGCGACAGCATCGGTCAGAGATTTCAAGCATTTCTTGATACTTATTGCTCCGGCCTACCGAAAGACAAAATTAAAGAGTTTGCGTCCATGCGCTCAAAATACGTCCATGGCGGTTCATTAATGCTGAGCGATGCAGAAGCAACAGGATTTTGCTTCTCTGCTCCATTAAACGCTGAACGAGACCATTTTGGTGTGTTGCAGCACGTTTGCCACATAGCACTGCTGAATTGGCTGCATGATAGGGCCAATAGTTAAAGGTGGGATTGAGAACGCTGTCCTTCTCTCTTCGCTCGAGCCATAAAGTATGGTTAGAAATATCGAGACTCGGATCGCTTGCAGGGAGGTAGTCACTAATTCGTCCGCTTTGGGTCATAAGCCGACGTTCTTCGCGCCCTCCATCAATATCCACTCATAGCCACAAGCGTATCGGCAAAGATTCTCCAGCGGGTCTAAGAATGTTACAGTATTGCTGGTTTTGTTAATTTCTAGTTTGGGAGGGCAACATGGATTGGACCAACGATCCAACTATCTTAATGTGGATTTTAATTGGTAGCGTATGGGTAATTGGATTTCATTTCGATTTGCATCTTCGTCACATCGCGAAAATACTGGCCGAAACGAACAACGCCATCGAAAGCGTCGAGGCTCAGTTAGACTAGGCCGATATCGCCAGAGGCAAGCTAAAATCTTTTCAATTAAAGTTCAAACTGATGCACTACTCGGTGATCAGCGAGATACAGTCGTAACGTCCGCTTTGGGTCAGGAGCGGACGTGTCTGCTTTTAGCCATAAGCGAGCATTAGCACCACCCAAAGACACAACCGTTTCCGGGTATGTTGATGCGGCGGAGGCAAATAAAAACAAAAAAAATGGTGGGCCCGGCAGGACTCGAACCTGCGACAACACCGTTATGAGCGGCGCGTTCTAACCAACTGAACTACGGGCCCTTATGTTAAGGGTGACATAAAAAAGGCCGGAAATTTTCCTCTAATTTCCGGCCCTTTGAAACATATTCCTCAGTCTTTTACGTATCGAGAAAGCTGCGAAGTTTGCGCGAGCGGCTCGGATGCTTGAGCTTGCGCAGGGCCTTGGCTTCGATCTGTCGTATTCGCTCGCGCGTGACCGAAAACTGTTGCCCCACTTCTTCGAGCGTGTGATCGGTATTCATGCCGATGCCGAAACGCATGCGTAAGACCCGCTCCTCGCGGGCGGTGAGCGTCGAGAGCACGCGCGTGGTGGTCTCGCGCAGATTGCCCTGGATCGCCGCGTCGATGGGCAGGACGGCGTTCTTGTCCTCGATGAAATCGCCGAGATGGCTGTCTTCCTCGTCGCCGATGGGGGTTTCCAAGCTGATGGGCTCCTTGGCGATTTTCAGCACCTTGCGCACCTTTTCCAGCGACATGCCGAGTTTCACGGCGAGCTCCTCGGGCTGGGGCTCGCGGCCGATCTCGTGCAGCATCTGGCGGCTGGTGCGCACCAGTTTCGAGATGGTCTCGATCATATGCACCGGAATGCGGATGGTGCGCGCCTGGTCGGCGATGGAGCGGGTGATGGCCTGGCGGATCCACCAGGTGGCGTAGGTGGAGAATTTATAGCCGCGGCGGTATTCGAATTTATCCACCGCCTTCATGAGGCCGATATTGCCTTCCTGGATCAAATCGAGGAATTGCAGGCCGCGATTGGTGTATTTCTTGGCGATGGAAATGACGAGACGGAGATTGGCCTCGACCATTTCCTTCTTCGCCTGGTTGGCCTCTTTCTCGCCTTCCTGGACCATGCCGACGATGCGGCGGAATTCACCGATGGGTAAACCCGAAGCGGCGGAAATCTCGGCCACGGAATCGCGCAGGGCCTTGGCGTCGTCGGCCTTTTTGGTGGTGAACTTTTTCCAGGCGCGGCCCGGCAGCTTGGCCATGGCCTTCATCCATTTGGGGTCCACCTCGCGGCCGTAATAGTTATCGAGGAAATCGGTGCGCTTGACGCCGCTGTCGAGAGCCAGCCGCAGCAGCTTGCCCTCGAGCCCCACCAGACGGCGGTTCATGCCGTAGAGCTGGTCCACCAATTGTTCGATGCGGGGATTGTTGAGATGGACCTTTTCCATCAGCTCCACGAGCCCGCTTTTAAGATTTTTATAGCGGATTTCCTGGGACTTGCTCAGCGCCTTGCCCTTGGTCTGGGCCTCGATGCGCTGGTCCTGGAGGCGGTGCATTTTCTTGTAATCGGCGGCGATCTTTTCGAAATTCTCGATCACCTCGGGCATCAGGGTCTGTTCAAGGACGGCCAGCGACATGGTGGTGTCTTCGTCGTCGTCATCGTCGGTACTGGGGGCGCCGGGCTTCTTGTTCTCGTCTTTCTCACCCGCCTTGGCGGCGCCGTCTTTAGCACTCTCTGGGGCGGCGCCTTCTTTTTTATCTTCACCGTCTTTGGCAGCGGCGCCGCCGTCGCCCTTTTGGTCGGTGGTTTTTTGCTCATCGCCGTTTTTCTTCTCCCCGTTCTCCTCGTCCTTGTCGCTCTCTTCGTCGGCGGCCATGGACTGGGTGGTTCCGGGAACGCGGCCATAGGTGGCATCCAAGTCGATAATGTCACGCAGCAGCATGCGGCCCTCGGCCAGGGCGTCGTGCCAGTGGACGATGGCGCGGATGGTGAGCGGGCTTTCGCAGATGGCGCCGATCATCTTTTCGCGCCCGGCCTCGATACGCTTGGCGATGGCGATTTCGCCCTTGCGCGACAACAGCTCGACGCTGCCCATTTCGCGCAGATACATGCGTACCGGATCGTCGGTGTGGCCCAGGTCTTCGTCTTCATAGCCGGCGGCGCGGGTCTTCTTTCCGGGTTTTTCCTTGCTTTCTTCGCCATCTTTCGCGGTTTCGGCGGCGGCGGGGGTGTCCTCGGCTTCCTCGTTCTCGATGACGTTGACGCCCATTTCCGAAAGCGCGGTCAGGGTGTCTTCGATCTGTTCAGACGACACCTGTTCCGACGGCAGGGCGGCGTTGACCTCGTCATAGGTGACGTAGCCGCGCTCCTTGCCCTTGGCCATCATCTTTTTAACCGCGGCGGCGACCCCATCCATGAGGGGGCCGTCGGTCTGTTCGCCCTTGTCGTCGGTGGTTTCCGCGGTGTTTGCCGTCTTGGTCGCCATTAACGTCTACCTCTCGGTGTTTACAAACATCTCTTTTACAAAAATCATTTGGGCAAAGGAAAACCGGAGCGCGGACCCGCTCCGGAAATACCTGGCGGGAGTTCTATACACGTCCCGGCACCCTTTGGGAAAGGTCATCCTCGAAGGATTCCGTGGTGATTGCGAAAATCTGGTTCTTGAGGCTGGAAAACCGCTCCCAGTCCTCGGCCTGTTCGGCCTCCTTTAACTGTGCCTCGATCTCCGGAAGCTGGTGGAGATTCAGGGTGTGATCCCACAACGCGCGCGCCCTGCCATCCGCCGCGTCGGCGTGCAGATAGGAGGCGATATTCTTCATTTCCGACAGAGTCTTGAGGGCATCCCTAAACCCACATTCCAAGAGGTGGCTTTCCACGGCCTCCTTGTCAAGGTTTTCGCGCTCCGCGAGGAGAAGAATTTCCTGGCGCAGGGCGTCGAAGCTGGTGGCGCTGAAAGCCATGCTGCCCAGCTGTTCGGCCACATCGTCGAGCATTCCGGGGTGGGCGATGACCAAAGCGAGCAGCACTTTCTCCCGTTCCGCCTGGGGATCGGTGCGCCCGCCGCTGCCCGCGCCGCCGACTCCTCCGACTGGGGTGGCAATGGGGGCCGGGGAATGGAGGCGCGAGGATGTCTTTTGCGCGGCAGGGGCGCGGGTGGTGCGGAAGGCCTGCCACAGGCGGTCCTTGAAATCGCGGCCGTAATGGTCCTGGACCGTGCGGTCGGCGATGGTGCGGACCCGCGCCATGAGGCGCGATTCCAGGCTGGCGCGGCGTTCCGGGGTATCCACCGATTGCAGGGAGGTTTCGATCTCCCAGATCACCTCGGACAGGGGCTTGGCCGTGGCGATCGCTTCGTCCATGGCACCCCGCCCGCCCTGCTTAATAAGGCTGTCGGGGTCTTCGCCGGCGGGAAGGCTTGCGAAACGCAGGGATTTGCCGGGCGTGAGCAGGGGCAGGGCGCGTTCCGCCGCCCGCGCCGCCGCACGTGCACCCGCCGCGTCGCCGTCGAAACACAAAATTGGTTCGTCCACCGCGCGCCACAAGAGACGCATCTGGTCCTCGGTCAGCGCCGTTCCCAGCGGCGCCACGGCATGGGCGAATCCGGCGCGGTGCAGCGCGATCACATCCATATAGCCCTCGGTCACCAGCGCCTCGCCCTTTTCGCGCATGGCCGGGAGTGAGCGGGCCAGGCCGTAGAGCACGTGGCCCTTGTGGAACAGCGGGGTCTCCGGCGAATTGAGGTATTTGGCGATCTTGCGCGTGCCGCCGCCGGCGGCGGGAATTTCCTCGGCCAGGGCGCGGCCGCCGAAGGCGATGACGCGGCCACGGCGGTCGCCGATGGGAAAAATGATGCGGTTGCGGAAGCGGTCGTAGGAGTCGCGCCCGTCCTCGGGCGTGATGACGAGACCGGCGGCGATCAGCTTGTCCTCGGGGATGCCCTTGGCGGTGAGCGCCTGTTTCAGCGCGTTGCGGGAATCGGGGGCGAAGCCGAGCCTAAAATCATCGAGGGTGGCCTGGTCGAGGCCGCGTCCCGCGAGATAGGCGCGGGATTCTTTGCCACCTTCGCCCGCGAGCTGTTGCCCGAACCACGCGGCGGCGGTTTCCACCACTTCGAGCAGGGAATGGCGCTGTTTTTCGCGCTCGCGGTCCTGGGGCGAGGATTGCGGAACCGCCAGACCGGCGTCGCCTGCCAGCCGTTCCACGGTCTCGGGGAAGGGCAGGTTTTCCGAACGCATGATGAATTCGATCACGTCACCATGCGCCCCACAGCCGAAACAGTGATAGAAGCCCTTTTCCTCGTTGAGAGTGAAGGAGGGCGTCTTTTCGTTGTGGAAGGGGCACAGGCCGAGATGCTCGCGCCCGCGCCGGGTGAGCTTGACGCGCCGTCCGATCACATCGGCCAGCGAAACACGGTTGCGCAGTTCATCCAAAAATTCGGGGGGAAATCCCAAGTCCGGTCGTCCTCTAAAGCTCTTCGCGTTGCGCCACCGTCACGCCGTGTTCTGGTGGTCTCTGGGTCGTCCTGGCGTCTCTGTACGTCTCCGGGCCGTTAGCCCAGATGGGCCTTGACGGTGGTGCTCGCTATCTTGAAATCCATGCGGCCCGCATATTGTTCGCGTAATGCCGTCATGGTCCGTCCCATGTCCTTTAATCCGCTGGCGCCCACATCGGTGATCACCTGTTTGACCGCGGCTTCGGTTTCTTCCTGGCTCAACGGCTCGGGAAGGAAGCTGCGGATGACGTCGGTTTCCTGTGATTCACGCTGCGCCAGGTCCATGCGTCCGCCCTTGCGATAGAGTTCGATGCTGTCGGCGCGCTGTTTGACCATGGTCTGAAGCATCTCAAGAAGTTCATCGTCGCCGATGCCTTCCGCATGGCCCTTGGTCTTGGCGGCGATGTCACGGTCCTTGAGCGCCGCCAGAATCAGCCGCAGAGTGGCTTTGCGGTACTCATCCTTGGACTTGACGGCCAGTTTGAGCTCATCATTGAGGCGCGTACGCAGCATGGCGGGAAACGTAAGTGGTGGATTTCAGGACAATCGGCGACCCTACAGCAAGTGGGTGCCGAGTGCAAACGGGATTTTTTTGATAAGCCATTGAAATTAAATTGCTTTTTAATAAAATTCCGACTTGACGGCGGCACGATATTTGCTTATCAATCGCGCAAATTACTGCCGCTCCCAACGGAGCGGAGACGCCTTCACAGGATCAGCCGCCCATGACGCCACCTCCCACGAGGTCCGCCCCACGGCGCGCAAACGCGCGTAAGGGGGGGGAGTCGTCGCGGGCTGCGTCGAACCCATCTCCCGAATCGAAACAGAAAACCGCCACCGCCGTGTTGGTGCTGGCCGATGGCGCGGTGTTCTGGGGCCATGGCGCGGGGGCCGCCGGGGTTTCGGTGGGCGAGCTCTGTTTCAACACCTCCATGACCGGCTATCAGGAAATCCTCACCGATCCATCCTACGCCGGACAGGTGATCTGTTTCACCTTTCCCCATATCGGCAATACCGGCGCCAATGACGAGGATATGGAGACCCGCCTTCCCGCCGCGCGGGGTCTGGTGCTGCGCGCCGAAATCACCCAAGCCGCCAATTTCCGCGCCACCAGCGGGCTTGATGAATGGCTCAAGGCGCAGGGCCTGATCGCGGTGACCGGGGTGGATACCCGCAGACTGACCCGCCGCCTGCGCGAACAGGGCGCGGTGAACGGCGTGGTGGCCCATGACCCGACCGGAAAATTTGAGAGAGAGTTTGATCTCGACGCGCTTCGTGCGCGGGCGGCCGACGCGCCCTCCATGGAAGGTCTCGATCTGGCCTGCGAGGTGACCTGCGCGGCACCCTTTGAATGGGACGAGACGCGCTGGGCGCTGGGACACGGCCACGGCACAATGACGGACCCCAAATTCCACGTGGTGGCCATGGATTTCGGGGCCAAGCGCAATATCCTGCGCTGTCTCGCCGATTTGGGGTGCCGGGTGAGCG
>JADHSZ010000068.1 GCA_016776635.1 Alphaproteobacteria bacterium | reverse complement strand
TGGCACTTAACGCCACCATCGAGGCGGCGCGCGCCGGCGATGCCGGCAAGGGCTTCGCGGTAGTCGCCAACGAGGTCAAGTCCCTGGCCAACCAGACCGCCAAGGCCACCGACGAGATCGGTTCCCAGATCGGCGAGATCCAGAGCGCTACCAGCGACTCCGTGGAGGCCATCAAGGGCATCGGCGAGACCATCGGCAAGATCAACGAGATTGCCACGGCCATCGCCACCGCCGTGGAGGAACAGGACGCCGCTACCAAGGAGATTTCGCGCAACGTGCAACAGGCCTCAAGCGGCACCCAGGAGGTATCCTCCAATATCTCCGGCGTCAGCGCCGCCGCCGGCGAGACCGGCGAGAACGCTGGCCAGGTTCTGAATGCAGCGGAGGAATTGACGCAACAGGCCGACACCCTGCGCGGCGAGGTGGATGGCTTCCTCAAGGAGGTGCGCGGCGTCTGATCTCCGGTGTTCCGGTGTCGGCGGAGGGCATGGAGCGGAGGGCATGGATATGCACCGGCACGGTCCTGCCCTTGATCCGTATCAGGCCCGGCTCAACCACGGTCGTATCCTCGATCTGGTTGCGGGTGTTCTCGCCCCGGATCGAAAATGATGACGGAATGCCGCCGAAGGAAGACAATCTCTCGATGATGCCTCCAATGGCGCCATAAACATAAATAGGAAGAGTTATAAATGATGACATCTCTATATCAGGGGGAATTTACTTAAATTATTGTAAAACATAGAAGATACGTTAATAACGTTTTAACCCCCTAATGTTATATGGACTCTCTGGGAGCCTTAAGTTCCGGACCGGAAACCTTAAGGTGCAAACAGAACCGCGCAATCCCGAACGCTTGGTATTCGGGACCTAATGTTGATGTGATATTTTGCCGTGATCTCACCATGAATTCCCGGCGGAGGCACTAGAAATGGACTTTATCAAAATGGACTTCTTCAAGAACGCCAAAATCGGTATACGTATCACGCTGGCCATTATTCTTCCCATCGTCGGGCTGGTTATCTTTTCCGGCATGACGGTGCTGGAGAAAAACCAGACCGCTTCGGAAATGGCGCGCATCCAGGAACTGTCCGAACTGGCGCCGGTCATCAGCGCCACGGTCCACGAGTTGCAGAAAGAACGCGGCACTTCGGCCGGGTTCATCGCCTCCAATGGCGCCAAGTTCGCCCAGAAGCTTCCCGAGCAGAGAAAGATGACGGACGAAAAAAACGCCGCCCTGGCGAAGGCGCTGGACGCCTTCGACGCCGCGGATTTCAGCGCCGCGCTGGCCGCCAAGACCAAGACCGCGCGCGAATCCCTCAAGCCCCTCGGCGGTAAGCGTAAACAGATCACCGGCCTCGAGATCACGGTGCCGCAGATGGCCGGTTATTACACCCCCACCATCGCCAAGCTGCTGGCCATGGTCGAGGAGATGGCGGTCCTCAGCACCAACGCCGAGGTTACCAACGCCATCACCTCCTACACCCAGTTCCTGCAAGCCAAGGAGCGCGCCGGTATCGAGCGCGCCATGGGCGCGGGCGGCTTCAGCGGCGGCGAGTTCAAGCCCGGCGTCTACAGAAAATTCCTCCAGTTGATCGCCATGCAGGACATCCTGCTCAAGACCTTCGACATCTACGCCACTGGCGAACAGAAGGCCTTCCTCAAGAGCACTATCAGCGGCAAGGCGGTGGACGAGGTGGCGCGGATGCGCGAGATCGCCATCGAAAGCCCGATTACCGGCTCCACCGGAGGCATTGAGGGTCCGTACTGGTTCGACACCATCACCAAGAAAATCAACCTGATGAAGACGGTGGAAGACAGGGTCGCCGGCGATCTTCAGGCGCTCTCCGGGGGCATCCAGTCCTCGGCCCAGACGGCGTTCTTCACCATGTCCATCATCACCGTGGTTCTGCTGGTGGTAACGATTCTTCTCGTGGTCTTCATCGTGCGCGGTATCACCGGCCCCATCGGTACCATGACGGATGCCATGGGCAAACTCTCCGAGGGCGACAAGACAGTGGAGATCGAGGGCGCCGAGCGCGGCGACGAGATCGGCCACATGGCCCAGGCCGTCCAGGTCTTCAAGGACAACATGGTCAAGATGGACGAGATGGCGGAGGAACAGAAAAAACAGGAAGAAAGACAGAAAGAGGCCGATCTCCGCTCCGAGGAGGAAAAACGCGAGGGCATGATGAAGCTCGCCGACAGCTTCGAGGAGCGGGTCGGTGGAGTGGTGAATTCGGTGGCCTCTTCCTCGGGTCAGATGAAGACCAACGCCCAGGCCATGAGCGCCACCGCCGAGGAGACCACCCGCCAGTCCACGGCGGTAGCGGCGGCGGCCGAACAGGCTTCCGCCAATGTGCAGACGGTGGCCAGCGCGGCCGAGGAACTCTCCAGCTCCATCGAGGAGGTGGGCCGTCAGGTCACCGATTCCGCCACTATCGCCAAGTCGGCGGTGGAAGAGGCGGCCAAGACCAATTCTTCCGTGGAAGGACTGGCTGCCGCGGCGGGCAAGATCGGCGAGGTGGTGGAACTGATCAACGATATCGCTTCCCAGACCAACCTTTTGGCCTTGAACGCCACCATCGAGGCGGCCCGCGCCGGCGATGCCGGCAAGGGCTTCGCGGTGGTCGCCAACGAGGTTAAGAGTCTGGCCAACCAGACCGCCAAGGCCACCGACGAGATCGGTTCCCAGATCGGCGAGATTCAAACCGCCACCAGCGACTCCGTGGAGGCCATCAAGGGTATCAGCGAGACCATCGGCAAGATCAACGAGATTGCCACGGCCATCGCTACTGCCGTGGAGCAACAGGGCGCCGCCACCAAGGAGATTTCGCGCAATGTGCAACAAGCCTCAAGCGGCACCCAGGAGGTATCCTCCAATATCTCCGGTGTCAGCGCCGCTGCTGGCGAGACCGGCGAGAACGCCGGCCAGGTCCAGACGGCGGCGGAACAGCTGACGGAACAGGCGGACACCCTGCGCGGCGAGGTGGATAGCTTCCTCAAGGAGGTGCGCGGCACCTGACCCTGACGTCCCGGCGTTAGCTCTCTCGGCACTGGGGTTTTCTCAGCACTGGGGTCTTCTCAACACTGGCGGCGCGGCGGGGATACCCCCGCCGCGCCGTCCTGTTTGGCTATTTGCTGGTGGCCACGAAGACTCCGTCCCAGTCCTCGGGCGGCGGGCTTTCCTTGAACTCGGCCATGCGCTCCTCGTAAAGCTCATAGAGAACATCCAGCTTCAGGCCCAGCCCCGGCTCGCCGTTGATCTCCCGGCATCTGTCCATGAGGCCTTGCGCCGCCTTCCAGTCCTGGCCGCGATAGACCGCGATCATCTCTTCATGGCTGGCGGCGAGCCGGGTAAAGGCTTCGCTTTCCTTGAATTCCTCATCGCCCATCAGGGCATAGATATGCACCGGCACGGTCTTGCCCTTGACCTGGATCAGGTCGAGCTCCAGCATGGCCGCGCCTTCGCTCTGATTGCGGGTATTTTCGCCGATGACGATATCCACGCCATAAGTCTTGGACTGGCCCTCCAGCCGCGCCGCCAGATTGACCGCATCGCCTAAGACCGAATAGTCGAAGCGCTGATCGGAACCCATATTACCGACACAGCAGGGGCCCGAGTTCAATCCCACGCCGATATTCACGGGGATGTATTTCTTCCCTTCTTCCTTGGCTTCCGCTTCCCATTCCTGGTTCAGCTCCCCCAGCCGCTTCATCATGGCCAAGGCCGTCAGCCCGGCATGTCTGGCGTGATCGGGATCATCCAGCGGCGCGTTCCAGAAGGCCATGATGGCATCGCCCATATATTTGTCCACGGTGCCGCCGTTGGACATGATGAGGTCGGTCATGGGGGTCAGGAAGCGGTTGATGAAGCTGGTCAGGCCGTGGGCGTCGAATTGCTCGGAAATGGTAGTGAAGCCCCGGATGTCACAGAACAACAACGTCATATCCTTGGTTTCACCGCCCAGCACCAGGTGGGAGGGGTCTTCGGCCAGTTTCTCCACCATGGCCGGCGACAGGTAGTGCGAAAAGGCGGTGCGCACCTGTTTGCGCTGGGTTTCCTCGCTGCTGTAATTGGCGTAGGTCAACAGGCTGTAGAGCAAAAAGGTAGAGAGCGTGGCGAAGGTCACGTCATAGAGCGCGCCTTTCTCCACATAGAGATACCATGACCCGGCGGTCAGCACCCCGGTCACCACAACGAACAGGACCAGGGTCCAGCGCGCGCCCAACAGCGGCATCAGAAAGATCATCAACAGCCCCGACACCAGGGCCACCGAGAACTCGGCGCCGATGGCGTTGCCGGGACGGGTCAGATAATCCCCGGAAAGAATGGTTTCGAGAAGCTGGGCATGGACCTCGACGCCGGGCATGGCGTCGTTCACCGGGGTGGATTTGATATCCAGCAGGCCGGTGGCCGAAGTGCCGATAAAGACCAGCTTGCCGGCGAAGAAATCCTTGGCCAGTGATCCGTTGAGGGTGTCCCTGGCCGACACATAACGCTTGGGGTCGCTGGGTGCGTAATGGACCCAGATGCGCCCGTGCCTGTCGGTGGGGACCAGTTTCTTGGCCACCACCACGCCCGTCAGCCCCAGCTTGTCCGATTTGACGGCAATGGCCTTCTGTCCCGTGGCCACCCGCAGCATTTCAATGGCCAGGGTGGGAAAGATGGGCTCCCCTACCCTGAGCAGGGCGGGCACCCGGCGCACCACACTGTCGGTTTCCGGGGTCAGGGTGAACATGCCATGGCCCTTTCCGGCTTTGTCCAGCACCGGGATATTGCGCACCATATCGATGAAATTGAGCAGGAACGGCCGCGGGTCGCCGCCGATCTCGGCGATGGGGGTCTTGATGACGTCGGCGCTCTCGCGTTCGATGACGCGGAAATAACCGGCCTGCCCCAGCACCACGCGGCACCGCTTCAGGGTATCGGCGAGCACCTGATCGTTGCTCGGCAGCTTCATCAGGTCATCCCTGATTTCCGGGGTCAGGCCGTGAAGTGTCCCGGCGATCTTGGCCGGCGACATACGGTCGGGCTCGGCGAAGACAATATCGAAACCGATGGCGGCGGCCCCGGAATCACAGATGCTCGCCACCATGTCGGAAACCACGGTACGCGGCCACGGCCACTGGCCCACCTCGGCCAGGCTTTCCTCGTCCAGATCGACAATGACGATGGGCTGTGGCGTGGGCTCTCTGGGGTGGAAATTCTGATAGAAATCGAAGGTGCGGACGCGCAGAACTTCCAGCGGCGTGGGGTCCCAGACCCGCAGGGCCAGGAACAGCCCAAGACAGACGAAGGGCAGGAAACGCTTGGACAGGCTTTGCTGCAGCCATTTGCCGAAGCCCCTGACCATATCCCCAACTCTGTGCCTCATGCTGCGCTTCCCCTCAATCTCCATGTCGCCTGAGTGGAAAAGGTGGCAGCTTTGACCAAATGGCGCAACCGTGGCGTGGCTTGCGGGCAGGCCACGGGAAAGGGCATATAGAAACCCATTGTCCAGCAACGAAACGGCGGAACATTCATGGCCGACGCCCCCGACACGTTATTTCCCCTGATCCGCCATCTCTCGGTGCGATTGACGCCGTTGCTGGCGCGGCTGCCCGTTTCCGCCAACCAGATCACGCTCGCTTCCTTGGTTTTGGGGCTGGGCTGCGCCTGGGCCATGACCCAACAGGGCACCGCCATGGCTCTCACCGGCGGGGTCATGCTGGTGCTGTGTTACCTGTTGGATAACTGCGACGGCGAGATCGCGCGCATGAAAGACCAATGCACGGTTTTCGGCGCCTTTTTCGATACCTTCGTGGACTGGATCGTACATGCCGCCTTCTTCGCCGCCTTGGGCGCGGGTGTCGCTGCCACCATCGGGAACGATCTGTGGCTATGGCTGGGATGGATCGCCGCGGCGGGCTGCACCATCAACTATGGTATCGGCCTGGTGGATGACTGGCGCCAGAGCCGTGTGGGGGCAGGCTCCGCCAATGATTCTGCTGGGCGCGCGGCGGCGGAACAGCCGTCCCGCCTCACGCCATCCCCGCCACCCCGCCCTCGGGGCTGGGTTCAAGGGGCGGTCTATATCTTCCGTGAGCTGTTCCGCGCTGATTTTTGTTTCATGGTGCTGGGGCTGGCCTTTTTCGATGCCCTGTGGCTGCTGTTGCCGCTGGGCGCGGTGGGGGCGCAGGCGTTCTGGGCGATGCAGCTCATCAAGGGGGCCCGCGACTACCACGTCTAGAGTCGCTCTTATGGGCTGCTTTTCGGGGTTACTACCGCCATGAACAGGTCGTCATCGAGGTCAATGAACCGGTAGAGGCGAAACCGCGCCCACAGCCGCGGCAGCCACCATTCATAGGACTCGATGATGAGATGGGCGTTGCGTCCGTCGGCCAGGGTCTTGACGGCGGGGCCGGTGGCGACCAGCAGGAAGCACGCCTTGAGAGTACAACGCCTGAGATCGTCGAGAACGGCATCGAGACAGTCGGGTTCGATATGTTCCAGCACATCGGAACAGACCACGAAATCAGCCGGGTCGGGCGGAGTATCCAGGCCCTCGATGGCGGGGTCGTAATTCTGCCAGGCAATGGATTTTCCGTCCACAATCCCGGCCAGCGCCTTGTGCAGGGTCTGTTTGCCGCAGCCGTAATCGAGTACCGAGCGGCTTTCAAACTGTTCGATTAACGGGGCTATCTGCGCCGCCCATTTATGGGCGCTGGTGCCGTATTCGGGATTGCTCTCGTGGAGGTGGCGGTTGAGGTCACGATAGTTGTCGGTGATCAGGGCCATGGGCAGGAATTCTTGGTAATGAGAAGGTTTTTAGAAGAAGATTGGCATGGGAAATGCATTCCAAAATTAACGTTTTTGAGATACAACGGTTGTTTAATCCGTTCAACAATTAAACCTATCAGAAACCGCTATCCGGACAAGGGGAGGCATCTGTGATGTCCGCAAAGTCTTCTATAAAACAGTTGCCGTGGGTTTTTCTCGCGGTTCTAGGTCTGGTTTTGGCCGCGCCCGGTCCCGCCGGGGCCGAGGACGCTACCGTCCAAGAGGGCGATGCGCCCGATCCCTTCGCCGGCATGGAAGAAGTGGACGTGGTGGAAGAGGAAACCAACGACCCCTTCGAAATGCTCAACCGCTTTACCTCCAGCCTCAACGGCATCCTGCGCGGGGCTATTCTTGATCCCCTCTCCGACGGCTACCAGGCGGTAACGCCGGAACCGGTCCAGGACGCGGTTTCCAACGCCGCTTCCAATCTGGTGGAGCCGGTCACCGCCGCCACCAGCCTGCTCCAGGGCGATACCGAGAACGCCGGGGCCGCCACCGAACGCTTCCTCGTCAATTCCACGGTGGGGCTGGGCGGCACCCGTGACGCCGCCACCGAAATGGGTATCGAGGCACGCGAGAACGATCCCGGTCTCGCCGCCGGCACCGAAGGCGTGGAAGCCGGCCCCCATATCGTGCTGCCGGTAATCGGACCCAGTAACCTGCGCGATGCGCCGGGCGATATCGCCACCGGCTTCATTCCCGTTGTCGGTGTGGCCAAGGCGGTGAACAGCGCCGACAACTACGTTAAGAACAAGGATGAATTGCGTGAACTGGATGAAGGCGCGCTCGACCCTTATATCGCCGAGCGCGAGGCCTATGAACAGAACCGCCGCTACAAGATCGAACAGGCCCGCGAAGCCATGGGCATGGAATCCGACGACGGTTCCGATCTCGCCGATGGCCCTATGCCCATCGCCGATTCTCAATAATCCCAGCAGACAAAGGAAAAACCCATGCCTAAAACCGATGTAAAAAAGATCGAGAGCGAAGACGTCCGCGAACTCTCCGACGAGGCCCTGGACCGGGCCACTGGGGGCGTGCAGTCGTGCCCCATAACCGGCGGCCTCAGCGACTACACCTTCGCCCCCGCTGAATAAAGGAAAAACCCATGCCAAAAACCGACATCACAAAGATTGAAAGTGATGACATCAAGGAACTCTCCGATGAGGCCCTGGACCGGGCCGCCGGGAGCGCTCAGTTGTGTCCTGGCTGGTTAACCGACAAATGCGGCGCGCCTACCGACTGACCACTAAATAAAGGAGAAACCCATGCCAAAAACAGATATCAAGAAAATCGAGAGCGAAGATCTGGCCGAACTTTCCGACGAGGCCCTGGACCGGGCCGCAGAGGCGCAGGCATGCTATCCATGCGTAGCATGCGTCGCCAGCGGTGCGCCCCGCTGATTAGCCGACCCCCGGCTGTGTCCAACAGTCCGGAATTCTAAAAAGCCCGGAAACCCCTGTCACAGGCGGCGTTTCCGGGTTTTTTATTACCCAAATCACCCCTTAAATCACCCCAAAATCCGGTAGTGCCTCACTTTGAAATCTAGCGGGATTGACCTTTCCCGCAAGCCCCATTTCCTGTATGCTTAGCGCAAAGCACAGGGACAGGAATTAGCATGCCGGAATATCAAGCCATATTCGTCAAGATAGACGGGTTATCTGAGGAATTTGTAGGGAATCCCGTTCGCTTGAACGCGACCACACACGACGAGGCGGAAGATGAGGCTCTGGCGCTGTCACCTCCTGAGAGCGCCAACTTCATCAAGCTATTCCGCGACGGTCAATACGAGCCCCCGAAACTTGGTTTTGACCTCTGATGCCTAAAGGCCCCAAAGGTGAGAGACGCCCCGCTGATGTTGTGGGGGCCGCTGTGAAGATCGCCAAGATCGCCACTGGCGAGATCGAGGATGAAGTCATAGACGACGGTAAGAACAAAGCCGCGCAGGAATTAGGCCGGATGGGGGGGGCGGCGCGAGCCGCAAAGTTGAGTAAGAAACGCCGGTCAGAGATTGCGAAGAAGGCTGCTGAGAAGAGGTGGAAAAAATAGAATTACGGAGAAGGTTCTGGCTTTTGTATCTCAATCATTTTTATAGTTTGCCAGCGTTTCCCCGGTAATTGTAAGTCAATTTTGAGTTCATCAGGTTTCTCAAATACCAGAGTCGGAGACGGAATAATGAGGGCTCCCACCCCCTTTTTCGTATCGTCAACATGAAATGGAATTTCACCTAAAGCTAATTCCTTTTTGTCGCGTATAAAACGGATACCAATCGGCGCTTTTCTTTTTCCCTTTCCCTCGACCTTAAGCTGAACCCAAATTTTGAAGAAAACTTCGGCAGGAAACTTTTCAAGCACCATATTGTAGTTATACACACCGACAAGAATGGTTTTCCCGCTAGCTTCGTGCCGCACGTCGTCACAAACTACGACAGTCTCCACAGATATTTTTAGTGGTGTTTTTCCCATAATTTTGCACTTAAGCCGCTGATGGCATCTGTTCTAATTTGATGTCTGTGTGGATACTGGGTGTCGTGTTTTGCACCTCAGTTACCCATTCCGGTTCAATGTCATTGCGCGGGGCTTGGTCTAATGGAAAGGACGTTTCGTAATTCGCTTCGGCACCAGATATTGCGAAAAGAAAATCACTCAGCGTGTCTAATGTCCAATTTCCTGGCGCGCTGAGATAGCGGCTCAATTGACCGGTATTCATACCCAATCTCCGGCCTAAATAAGTTTGTGAAAGGCCGCTAGCTTGAAACTCAGAAATAACGAGATTGTAAACGCGACTCTTATTTCTGGCGCGAAAATAACTGAGGGTGCCAAGAGAAATCTTGGCGTCTCCACTTGGTTTAGACAGCCCGGTAGTTGGAGATGTAATCATCTAGGCTTCCTCCTTTAAAAGGGGTAAGTGACCCGAAAAGCTGTGTCCACGCTGCTTTGCAGCCCTCAATCTCTCCTTGCCAGTCAAGATTATCTCGGTGGTTCCATGTAAGGGCAACGAAATGGTCCAGCCCAGCGAAGGCCCCGAAACAGCGAATGCCTGAGTTAGGCGCGGTGCAACGTATATCCCATATTTCATCCTCCACCGGATCAACGCGAGCTAACATTGCATAGCTAGGCTTTTGGTATGGGTCTTCAGCTACGGTAAAATGGTCGCCCCGGACAAATGAATCCAATTTTTCTCGAAACTCCGCAAGCTGTATGCCGTCAAAATGATCTCCAAACGGCGGCCAAATATCATCGCCGACTTCTTGAGAAACAAACATTGTTCGGACTCTTTCCTCACCCGGCACTAGGAGCGGTAAATGACACAACCGCCCATCTTTAATGAGCAATCCGATTTGATCTTTAATTACAGCGTTAATTGACATATAAGTCAACCACTAAAATTTTGAAGGGGTTGTGCTAATAAAATACATACCCGATAAACGGGACAAGAGTCCCGTTGGATAATAATTGAAAATACTACTTGACGTTAAGCATATAAGTTCACATAATAAGGGCATGAACAAATTGCCCTTAGAGAAGCGCGTTCAAATTCTCAACATGCTGGTTGAAGGTTCTTCCATGCGGTCTATCTCCCGCGTGGTTGGCGTTTCCATTAACACCGTCACGAAGTTGCTGGTTCAGGCTGGCGAGGCTTGTGCCGCCTATCACGATGAGCATGTGCGCGACGTTAAAGCCGCCCGTATCCAGTGTGATGAAATCTGGTCTTTCTGCTATGCCAAGGAAAAGAATGTGCGGGCGGCGAAGGCCGCGCCGCTTGATGCTGGCGACGTGTGGACCTGGACCGCTCTAGACGCCGATAGCAAGCTGATAGTGTCCTATCTGGTTGGCGGGCGGGACAGTGAATACGCAAACGAGTTTATGCGCGACGTTGCCAGGCGGCTTGCGAACCGCGTCCAACTAACCACGGACGGGCACGGGGCGTATCTTCAAGCGGTTGAAGGGGCCTTTGGCGCAGATGTTGATTTTGCTCAACTGGTGAAACTGTATGGCGCGGCACCCGACAGCATGAAGGGCCGCTACAGTCCCGCTGAATGCACCGGAACCAGAAAGCGCCGGGTTGAAGGCGACCCCACTGCTAAGGACGTAAGCACGTCATACGTTGAGCGCCAGAATTTGACTATGAGAATGTCCATGCGACGGTTCACTCGTTTGACAAATGCGTTCTCAAAGAAGATCGACAACCATATCCACATGCTGTCGCTCTACTTCGTGCATTACAACTTCTGTCGTATCCATTCGAGCCTGAAAGTCTCCCCGGCGATGGCTGCTGGGGTATCGGATACGCTTTATGACATGGAATGGATTGTTGGCTTAATTGACGCAAACGCCCCAAAACCTGGGCCGCGAGGGCCGTATAAAAAAGATAATTCAAAGTGAGACACTACCCAAAATCCGGGGAAGTAGCATTTGGGCCTATTTTCTGCTATACTGCTTGCCAGCTTTTGGAGGCTAGGTCCGGCCGTGCCAATGCATTTTACGGGAGCGCCAGGAAGGTAGTTCCCAGCAGAGGACACGGGCGGGAAGAGATACGCCCCAGGATGGATTGCGGTCCGCCCCCCATTCGCTTTCGTTTGCGAATGACCATTGACCCCACACAGCCAAGAGCACTGTTTGGTCCTTGTCCATGCGGGAGGCGGCTATGCCCCTAGGTATCGTATCCAATCTTCCTGCCGGCGTTGCCCGGCAAAATCTTCTGACATCTGAATCGAGTACGGCTACGTCCATAGCCAAGCTCTCCTCGGGCCGCGACCCCTTCGCCGCGCGCCAGGCCGCTGCCGAGCTCGCCATCGCCTCACGGCTCGAAGCCAATGTGAGCGGCCTTAACCAGGCCAAATCCAATACCGTTCAGGCATCCTCGCAATTGAAGACCGCCGAGGGCGCGCTCTCCACCACCGGCGATATCCTGACGTGGCTTAAATCGCTGTCGGTTCAGGCCAGCTCCGACCAGATTTCCGACGCCGACCGCCAGGCCCTCAATGCCGAGTTTGAACAGCTTCGCGCCGAGATCGACCGCACCGCCAGCGCCACCAAGGTCAACGAACAATCCTTCGACCAGCCCCTTTCCCTGGATATCAAGGTGGGCACCGGCAGCGAGGCCTCCGACACCATTTCCATTTCCCTGGCGCCGCCCACCACCGCCTCGCTGGGCGTGGATACGGTAGATATCAGTACCAAGGCCGGGGCCGCGGCCGCCTCCCAGGCCATCGACCAAGCCATCGACCAGGTGGGCAGCCGCAGCGCCACCCTGGGCGCGGCCCAGAGCCGACTCTCCTTCGCCGAGAACAATCTGTCCTCAACGGTGGCCAACACCAAAGCCGCCGCCGCCAATATCGGCGCCACCAACATCCCCGCCGCCGCCACGGAACTGGCCCAGTCACAGGCCCAGGCCAAAGTGGGAACCGAGGCCCTGGCTCAGGCCAATAAACGGCCGGGACAGCTGGTCAATCTCCTGACCTAGGTTTTCTCGCCGCCCTCGAAAACGTAAAAAGGCCCCTTACGGGGCTTTTTTTTGGCCCGCATTCTCTGAACGTACCTTGGGGCTGTTTTGAGCCTGAATCTCAATGAACCCGAAGATCAATGAGTGAGAGGAACTACCCCCACCTGGGGCATTTCCGCCAGACCTGTCTCCCGGGCGTGTTCCTCGAATCCCTTGTTCTTCCAGAAGAAGGCGCCGGGCATGGTGGTGGGAATCACCAGCACGTAAAAAAGCGCGCGGCTGACCAGGGCCGTGACCGCCACGGAACCGCAAAGCAGGCCCCACAGGATAAGCCCGGCCATGCCGTCCACTCCCGAAACAAGCAGCGCCAGGGCGATGATCAGGTTTCCTCCCAGCGCTGCGTTGCGGGCCAGATAGGTATTCCCGAAAGTGGTGGTCAGCACATGGAAGGAGGCCGCGCCTTCCCCGCCCCGGCGTTTGAGGTCGCGGGCGTGGAAGCAATGGCCGACGCTCTCAACCGCCAGGCCAAAGACTATGGCCGCGCCAAGGGTGGTGCTAAGTCCCGAAACGTCGGCCCCGGCCACCATCATAAGCGGCACCCCCATCACGCCGGCCAGTACCGCGCCCAAGGAGAACATGGTGCCGAAGAAAGAAGTCAGCACCTGCCAGTGGTTCCAGAAGGGCCGCGCCTTGATGCGATAGATGGCGTGCATGAAATAGAGTCCGCCGAGCCCCGCAATCACGGCCAGCGTCCCGAACGCCAGCGCCGCCATGCGGGCGATTCCCTCGTGGAACCAGGGCGCGACGCCGCCCACCAGGGCGGCTACGGTTTCGGTGTTAAGCCATGACAGGAATCCGTGATCCATGAAAGAGAACAGGATGAACCCGCCCAGACCGTTGAGGAACAGCGAAACGCCCAGGGCCTCGCGGCTCAGGGGGGAATGGCGCAGGTTGTTGAAACCCCGGTAAAAGCGTAGCGGCTTACCCAGGTGCAATGTGGAAATAAAGAGCACCAAAGCCTGCAGGCCGGCCATGAGGATAAACAGGGGCAGCAGGGCGCTGGACGCGGACAGGCGCCCCAGGCTCTCCACCCCCATCAGGGAGCCGAGAAAGACCATCAGAAACGCGCCGATCACGGCCTGCGAGGTGAGGGTGAAGAGCACCAGGGGGTTTTCGCGGGAACTCAGCTTGGCCAGATTCCAACGCCGTTCCGTGCCGTTCTTGGCGTCCACTTCCGGCTGATAGACCTCGGCTCCGTTGACCCGGTGGTATTTGACCGGCATGGAATCGGTGCGGGTGAATTCGCGGGGCAGGCTCTTGGTCTGCTGAAAGCGGATATTGGGGTTGGTGATGTCGGTGCTGGGGAATCCGGGAATTTCCGTCTTGATCTGCTCG
>JADHSZ010000067.1 GCA_016776635.1 Alphaproteobacteria bacterium | reverse complement strand
AGGCCGTGAACTCGGCTCCGCCGGTCTCCGCAAGCACCTTCGTGATCGCCGCCGTCAGCGTCGTCTTGCCGTGGTCAACATGGCCAATGGTGCCGATGTTGCAATGGGGCTTGGTACGCTCAAACTTTTCCTTCGACATCTCTTAATTCTCCATTAGCCCGACAGCTTTTCGCGGACTTCGTCCGCCACATGCTGGGGAACCTGTTCATAGTGATCGAAATGCATGCTGTACTGGGCGCGGCCCTGGCTCATGGAACGCAGCGTGTTCACATAACCGAACATATTGGCCAGCGGCACCTGGGCGCCGATGACACGGGCATTGCCGCGCTGTTCCATACCGCCCACCTGGCCGCGGCGGCTGTTGAGGTCGCCGATGATGTCGCCCATGTAGTCTTCCGGGGTCACCACCTCGACCCGCATCATGGGCTCGAGAAGGACCGGACCGGCCTGGGAGATACCCTCGCGAAAAGCCGCGCGGGCGGCGATTTCGAAGGCCATGACGCTGGAATCCACGTCATGGTGGGCGCCGTCCACCAAGGTCGCCTTGAAGTCGATAACCGGGAACCCGACGATAACACCGGATTCGCAGGAGGATTTCAGACCCTTTTCCACGCCGGGGATGTATTCCTTGGGCACGCGGCCACCGACGACGGAGCTCTCGAACTGGAAGCCTTCACCGGGCTCAAGGGGCTCGAACTGAAGCTTGATGCGCGCGAACTGGCCGGAGCCGCCGGTCTGTTTCTTGTGGGTGTGATCGATTTCGAAGGATTTGGTGATGGTTTCGCGATAGGCCACCTGGGGCGCGCCCACATTGGCCTCTACATTGAATTCGCGCTTCATGCGGTCAACCAGGATTTCGAGATGAAGCTCGCCCATGCCCTTGATCACGGTCTGGGCGCTTTCATGGTCCACCGAGACCTGGAAGGAGGGGTCTTCGGAAGCCAGCCGGGCCAAAGCCACGCCCATCTTTTCCTGGTCGGCCTTGGTCTTGGGTTCCACCGCCACCTCGATCACCGGATCGGGGAATTCCATGCGCTCGAGGATTACGGCCTTGTCGGGATCGCACAGGGTGTCGCCGGTGGTGGTGGCCTTGAGGCCGGCAATAGCGACGATATCGCCGGCGCGGGCCTCTTTGATGTCTTCGCGGCTGTTGGAATGCATCTGCAGCATGCGGCCAATGCGCTCGCGCTTGCCCTTTACCGAATTGAGGGTGCTGGCGCCGGTCTCCACCACGCCCGAATAGATGCGGGCAAAAGTCAGGGAGCCGACAAAGGGATCGGTCATGACCTTGAAGGCGAGGGCGGAGAAGAGCTCGTCATCGGAGCTTTCGCGCACCATTTCCTCGTCGGAATCGGGATGCACGCCCTTGATAGCCGGAACTTCGGTGGGCGCGGGCAGAAAATCCACCACCGCATCGAGAAGCGGCTGCACGCCCTTGTTCTTGAAAGCCGAGCCACAGAGGACCGGAACGAAGGCGCCGGAAAGGGTGCCCTTGCGGATACAGGTCTTGAGGGTCTCTATATCGGGCTCGTTGCCCTCTAGATAGGCCTCCATGGCCGCATCGTCCTGTTCCACCGCGTGCTCGATGAGCTTTTCACGGTATTCGGCGGCCTTTTCAGCCAAGTCAGCGGGAATGTCCACTTGATTGTATTTGGCGCCCAGTTCCTCGTCTTCCCAGATCACCGCCTTCATGAGAAGGAGGTCAACGAGACCGGCGTACTCGGCCTCTGATCCGACGGGAAGCTGGAGCACCAGCGGCACCGCGCCGAGACGGTCGTCGATCATCTCCACACAACGGTAGAAATCGGCGCCGATGCGGTCCATTTTGTTGACGAAACACATGCGCGGAACGCCGTATTTATCGGCCTGGCGCCAGACTGTCTCCGACTGCGGCTCGACACCGGCAACGCTGTCGAACACGCAAACCGCGCCGTCAAGCACACGCAGGCTGCGCTCCACCTCGATGGTGAAATCCACGTGGCCCGGAGTGTCGATGATATTGATGCGGTGATCGTTCCAGAAGCAGGTGGTGGCGGCCGAGGTAATGGTAATACCCCGTTCCTGTTCCTGCTCCATCCAGTCCATGGTGGCGGCGCCGTCATGGACCTCGCCGATTTTGTGGGAGACACCCGTGTAATAGAGGACGCGCTCGGTGGTGGTAGTCTTGCCGGCGTCGATATGCGCCATGATACCGATATTGCGGTAACGATCTATGGGAGTCTTGCGCGCCATTGCCGGGATCCGTCCTTTAAAGCTCTACCAGCGGTAATGGGCGAAAGCACGATTGGCTTCGGCCATACGGTGGGTGTCTTCGCGCTTCTTAACGGCGGAGCCACGATTTTCGGCGGCATCGCTGAACTCGTTGCTGAGGCGGCCCACCATGGTGGTCTCGGAACGCGCCCGCGCGCTGGCGATAAGCCAGCGGATGGCCAGAGCCTGGGCGCGGTCGGAGCGAACCTCGACGGGCACCTGATAGGTGGCGCCACCGACGCGGCGTGAACGCACTTCGACGCCGGGACGCACATTGTCCAGGGCCTCGCGGAATGTCTTGAGGGGATCACCGCCGGAACGGCCCTCGATGGTGTCGAGAGCGCCATAGACAATGGTTTCCGCGACGGATTTCTTACCGTCCTTCATGAGACAGGTGATGAATTTGGCGAGAACCCGATCGCCATATTTGGCATCGGGCATGACCTCGCGTTTTTCGGCTGCGTGACGTCGCGACATGGGGGACCTGCTCTTTTCCGGCTATTTCGGGCGCTTGGCGCCGTATTTGGAGCGACGCTGGCGGCGGTCGCTGACGCCCTCGGTATCGAGCACGCCACGGATCACGTGATAGCGCACACCGGGAAGATCCTTGACGCGGCCACCGCGGATCATCACCACCGAATGTTCCTGAAGATTATGGCCTTCGCCGGGAATATAGCTCGTGACCTCGAAACCGTTGGTGAGACGCACGCGAGCCACCTTACGCAGAGCCGAGTTCGGCTTCTTCGGCGTGGTCGTATAGACGCGCACACAGACTCCGCGTTTCTGCGGACATGACTCAAGCGCCGGCACCTTGGTCCGGACAAATGGCGTCTTACGAGGCTTGCGCACTAACTGGTTAACCGTGGGCATACGTTGCCTGTTCCCTACGTTGTGGACCGACCTTAAAAAAACACAAGCGGATCAAGCACATAATCACCAGAGGAACGTCGATCCTCCGGCGAATGCTTGTCCGCCGTTGTGGTGCGATCGGGGCCAAAAACTATATTTTCGTGTCTTAGCGAGGATGCGTCTAGACCGTGCGGCCCACCACCACCCTCAAAAAGGTTGGCGCATACTAGTGACGCCCTTACATGCAGTCAAGCAAAAGAACGGCCCTTTTTTTGCACCTGCGAAATCGCCTCAAATCCGCAGTATTCCAGTGCAAACGGGGGGGTGTGGAAGCCCCCCGCCCGGCCCTTCCTTAAGCTTTCGCGGGGACCGTGGCCGGACTGTGGCCGAACCGTGGCCGCGGCGGAAAAAATGGCGCCTAGCCAGCGGCGTCGGCGGGGGGGAGTTCCTCCACTTTCTCCGCATCGGGCGCGGCGGCGGCAGCTTCGGCGGCGGCCTTGGCGGCGGTGGCTTCGAGAAGCGCCTCCTCGGCTTCCACCTGCTTGCGCCGATCTTCCTCGATCACCCTGTCGCGATCCCCCGCAATCCCCCGCATCCGGTTCATGACCGAACCGGTTCCGGCGGGAATAAGGCGGCCGACGATGACGTTTTCCTTGAGCCCCTCGAGATTGTCCACCTTGCCCGACACCGCGGCCTCGGTCAGCACACGGGTAGTCTCCTGGAAGGAGGCCGCGGAAATAAAGGACGAGGTCTGGAGAGAGGCCTTGGTGATCCCCAGCAGCACCGGCTTGGTGGTGGCGGGTTTCAGCTTGTCTTTGACGGCCTTGGCGTTGATCACCTCGAATTCCTCGCGGTCTATCTGTTCGCCCACAAGGAAGGTGGTTTCACCGGGGTCGATGATTTCCACTTTCTGCATCATCTGGCGCACGATCACTTCGATGTGCTTGTCGTTGATCTTCACGCCCTGGAGACGGTAGACGTCCTGAATCTCGTTGACGAGATAGGAGGCCAGCGCCTCGACACCAAGCACATGCAAGATGTCGTGGGGCACGGGATTACCGTCCATGAGCGGATCGCCCACGTCCACATAATCGCCTTCCTGAACGCTGAGATGCTTGCCCTTGGGCAGCATGTATTCCATCGGCTCCTTGCCTTCTTCGGTGGGAACCACAACGATCCGGCGCTTCATCTTGTAATCCTTGCCGAATTCCACGCGCCCGGCGATTTCGGTAATGATTGAGAAATCCTTGGGCTTGCGCGCCTCGAACAACTCCGCCACCCGCGGCAGGCCGCCGGTAATATCGCGGGTCTTTGTGGATTCCTTCGGAATACGGGCGAGAACGTCGCCGGCCTTCACGTGTTCGCCGCTCTCGACACTGAGGATGGCGTCCTCGGAAAGGAAGTAACGGGCTTCCAGCTCGTTATCCAGCATCACCACCTTGTCTTTCTTGTCGCGCAAGGTGATACGGGGCTTCAAATCGCCGCCGCGGGGCTGTTGTTTCCAGTCGAGAACCACCTTGTTGGAAATACCCGTGGTTTCGTCCAGAACCTCGCGCACGGAAAGACCTTCCACGAGATCGACGAAGTTCACGTTGCCTTCTTTTTCGGTGATGATGGGCAGGGTATAGGGATCCCATTCGACGATGGTGGCGCCTTTTTTGACCTTGGCGCCGTCCTTGACCAGAAGCTTGGCGCCATAGGGAAGACGATGATGGGCGCGCTCCTTGCCGCCTACTTCCAGGGCCAGCTGCATATTGCGGCCCATGACCACCTGTAGGCCCTTACTGTCCTTCACCAGGTTCTTGTTTTTCAGAACCACCTTGGCGTCGAAGCTGGCTTCGATACTGGACTGTTCCGAGCCGCGCTGAACCGCGCCGCCGATATGGAAGGTACGCATGGTGAGCTGGGTGCCCGGCTCGCCGATGGACTGGGCGGCGATCACGCCCACCGCTTCGCCCACATTGACCGGCGTGCCACGGGCCAGATCGCGGCCGTAACAGCGGCCACAGACGCCGCCCCGTGAGTTACAGGTCAGAACCGAACGAATCTTCACTTCCTCGATTCCCGATTCCTTGATCGCGCCCAGCGATGATTCTTCGATTAATTCACCGCCCTTGACGTGGACCGTGTCGGAGGTGGGATCGACAATATTCTCCACCGCGGTACGGCCGAGAATGCGTTCCTCCAGCGGGTCAATAATGTCGCCACCTTCCACTACCGCGCGCACGGTGAAGCCTTCCTTACAGCCGCAATCGTCTTCGACGATTATGCAGTCCTGGGCCACGTCCACGAGGCGGCGGGTGAGATAGCCGGAATTCGCCGTCTTCAGCGCCGTATCGGCGAGGCCCTTGCGCGCGCCGTGGGTGGAGTTGAAGTATTCGAGAACGCTCAGGCCTTCCTTGAAGTTGGAAATGATGGGGGTCTCGATAATCTCGCCCGAGGGCTTGGCCATGAGACCGCGCATGCCGGCGAGCTGTTTGATCTGAGCGGCTGAGCCACGGGCGCCGGAATGGGCCATCATGTAGACCGAATTCACCTCGCCGTCCTGATTGCCTTTTTCGGACGGGGTCATGACCTGCATCATCTGGTCGGCCACCTTGTCGGTGCATTGCGACCAGGCATCCACCACCTTGTTGTATTTTTCGCCCTGGGTGATGAGGCCGTCGAGATACTGTTGTTCGTAGCCGCGCACCATGTCTTCGGTCTCGTTCACCAGCTTGCCCTTGGAATCGGGGATGACGAGGTCGTCTTTGCCGAAGGAAATGCCGGCCTTGCAGGCATGGTGGAAACCAAGCGCCATGAGACGATCGGCGAAAATCACCGTCTCTTTCTGGCCACAGTGGCGATAGACGATATCGATGGCGTTGCTGATTTCCTTCTTGGTCATCAGGGTATTGACGATATCGAATCCGAATTTCGGATGACGCGGCAGGATTTCCGAAATCAGCATGCGACCGGGCGTGGTCTCGACCCGTGTGCGCAGGGGATTACCTTCGCTGTCCACGGTGTGGTAGCGGCAGGAAATCTTGCTGTGGAGGGTTACCGAACCGTTTTCCAGCGCGTGCTGGATCTCGCCCACGTCGCCGAAGGCCATGCCTTCGCCGGTCATACCATCGCGAACCAGAGTGAGATAATAGAGGCCGAGCACGATATCCTGAGACGGCACAATGATGGGTTTGCCGTTCGACGGGCTGAGGATGTTGTTGGTGGACATCATCAGTACCCGGGCTTCGAGCTGGGCTTCCAGGGACAGAGGCACGTGAACCGCCATCTGGTCGCCGTCGAAGTCGGCGTTGAAGGCGGCACATACCAGCGGGTGAAGCTGGATCGCCTTGCCTTCGATGAGAACCGGTTCGAAGGCCTGGATTCCCAGGCGATGCAGGGTCGGCGCCCGGTTCAGCAGAACCGGGTGTTCGCGGATCACCTGTTCGAGGATGTCCCAGACCTCGGGACGTTCTTTTTCCACCATGCGCTTGGCGGCCTTGATGGTGGTGGCCATGCCATAGCGTTCGAGGCGCGAATAGATGAAGGGCTTGAACAGTTCCAGCGCCATCTTTTTTGGCAAACCGCATTGGTGCAGCATCAGTTCCGGCCCCACCACGATAACCGAACGTCCGGAATAATCCACGCGCTTGCCGAGAAGGTTCTGGCGGAAACGGCCCTGTTTGCCTTTCAGCATGTCCGAGAGTGATTTCAGCGGACGCTTGTTGGCGCCGGTGATGACGCGGCCCCGCCGCCCGTTGTCGAACAACGCGTCAACGGCCTCTTGCAGCATGCGTTTCTCGTTGCGCACGATGATATCGGGCGCCCGCAACTCCACCAGACGCTTCAACCGGTTATTGCGGTTGATGACGCGGCGGTAGAGATCGTTGAGATCGGAGGTGGCGAAACGGCCGCCATCGAGCGGCACCAGGGGACGCAGCTCCGGCGGAATCATAGGGATAACCTCGAGAATCATCCATTCCGGACGGGCATTGGTCTCGTTGAAGGCATCCACCAGCTTGAGCCTTTTGACCAGCTTTTTGCGGCGCGCCTCGGGACCGGTTTCACGAAGTTCCTCGCGGATGTCCTCGAGTTCCTCTTCGAGGTCGATGGCGCTGAGCATGTGGCGGATGGCCTCGGCGCCGATCATGGCGGTGAAGCTCTCGTCGCCGAATTCCTCCAGCGCGTTATGATACTGTTCCTCGTTGAGGAGATCGCGGATGTTGAGTTCCGTCAGGCCGGGCTCCACCACCACGTAATTTTCGAAATAGAGGATGCGTTCGAGATCGCGCAGGGTCATGTCGAGGAGAAGGCCGATACGGCTGGGCAGTGATTTCAGAAACCAGATATGGGCCACCGGCGAGGCCAGTTCGATATGGCCCATGCGCTCGCGGCGCACGTTCTGCAGGGTCACTTCCACACCGCATTTCTCGCAGGTGATGCCCTTGTATTTCATGCGCTTGTATTTGCCGCACAGACATTCGTAATCCTTGATGGGACCGAAAATACGGGCACAGAACAGGCCGTTACGCTCCGGCTTGAAGGTGCGATAGTTGATGGTCTCGGGTTTCTTTATCTCGCCGAAGGACCAGGAACGGATCCGTTCCGGGCTGGCGATAGAAATCCGGATCTGGTCAAAGCTGGCCGGACCTGTCTGCCCCAGAAACCTCATCAATTCGCTCATACGTATTCTCCTGCTTTCAATCTTTTGCCGCGCATCAAGCGCGGATAATTCTTTCGTCCGGGCGGGGGGATGTGCCGCGCCTCATTTTCAAACGCCTAGGGGGCGCGGTCCTTTAGCTCCACGTTGAGACCCAGGGAGCGCAGCTCCATGACCAGAACGTTGAAGGATTCGGGAATTCCCGCCTCGAAATTGTCATCGCCGCGGACAATGGTCTCATAGGCCTTGGTGCGGCCCGAAACGTCATCCGATTTCACCGTCAGCATTTCCTGCAAGGTGTAGGCGGCGCCGTAAGCCTCCAGCGCCCACACTTCCATCTCGCCGAATCTCTGGCCGCCGAACTGCGCCTTACCGCCCAGCGGCTGTTGGGTCACGAGGCTGTAGGGGCCGATGGAACGGGCGTGGATCTTGTCATCCACGAGATGGTGCAGTTTCAGCATATAGATGTAACCCACGGTCACCGAACGGTGGAAGGTCTCGCCGGTCTGGCCGTCGATCAGCGTCACCTGGCCGGAACTGTCGAGCCCCGCCTTGTCGAGCATCTCGATAATGTCGGCTTCGTGGGCCCCGTCGAAAACCGGAGAGGCGAAGGGAACACCATTGGTCAGGTTGCCCGCCAGTTCCACCACTTCGGCATCATTCATGCCGGTGACGCTGTTCTTATAGGTGTTGGCGTCATAGATGGTTTTGAGGGATTTCTTCAAGGCTTCGGGCTTGTTCTCGCCACGCCCCACCTTGTCGAGCACGTCCTTGATCTGGCGCCCGAGCCCGGCCGAGGCCCAGCCCAGATGCGTCTCAAGGATCTGGCCCACGTTCATGCGCGACGGCACGCCCAGGGGATTGAGCACGATATCCACCTGGGTTCCGTCCTCGAGATAGGGCATGTCCTCGATGGGCACGATCTTGGAGATAACACCCTTGTTGCCGTGGCGTCCGGCCATCTTGTCGCCGGGCTGAATCTTGCGCTTCACCGCCACGAACACCTTGACCATCTTCATCACGCCCGGCGGCAGGTCGTCGCCCGCCTGGACCTTGTCCACCTTGTTCTCGAAACGCTTTTCGAGGAAATCCAGGCTTTCGTCGAACTGTTTACGGAGCTCCTCCACCGCCGCCATAACCTTATCGTTCTTGACGTCGATCTTGCGCCACAGGCCGGGTGCGGTATCCTCGAGAAGTTTCTCGTTGATCTTGGCGCCGGACTTCATGCCCTTGGGGCCGCTGGCCACCGTCTGGCCGATGATCAGTTCCTGCAGGCGGGTGCGGAAGCTGCGATCGAGGATACCTCTTTCGTCGTCGCGGTCCTTGGCCAGGCGTTCGATCTCGGCCCGTTCGATGGCCAGGGAGCGCTCGTCCTTTTCCACGCCACGGCGCGAGAAAACCCGCACTTCCACCACCGTGCCGGCGACGCCGGGGGGCAGACGCAGCGAGGTATCGCGCACATCGGACGCCTTGTCGCCGAAAATGGCGCGCAGCAGTTTTTCCTCCGGCGTCATGGGAGATTCGCCCTTGGGCGTCACCTTGCCGACGAGGATATCGCCGGGATGCACCTCGGCGCCGATATAAACGATCCCTGCTTCGTCGAGGCTGCGCATGGCTTCCTCGCCCACATTGGGAATATCGCGGGTGATTTCCTCCTGGCCCAGCTTGGTGTCGCGGGCCATGACCTCGAATTCCTCGATATGGATCGAGGTGAAGACATCGTCGCGCACGATGCGCTCGGAGATGAGGATCGAATCCTCGAAGTTGTAGCCATTCCAGGGAACGAAGGCCACCAGCACATTACGGCCCAGGGAGAGTTCGCCGAGATTGGTAGAGGGGCCGTCGGCGATGATGTCGCTGGCCTTGATCACGTCGCCCTTTCGCACCAGCGGACGCTGGGTGATGCTGGTGTTCTGGTTGGAACGCTGGAACTTGCTCAGGGTGTAGATATCCACGCCCGACTGGGAGTGGGAGGTCTCCTTCTCGGTGACGCGGATGACGATACGGTTGGCGTCCACCTGGTCCACCACGCCGGAACGCCGCGCACCGATGGCAACACCCGAATCGCGGGCCACCGTTTCTTCCATGCCGGTACCCACCAGCGGTGATTCACTACGCAGCAGCGGCACCGCCTGGCGCATCATGTTGGAGCCCATCAGCGCCCGGTTGGCGTCATCGTTCTCGAGGAAGGGGATGAGAGACGCGGCCACCGAGACAAGCTGTTTGGGCGACACATCCATGTAATCGATGTCCTTGGGGCTGACCATGACGAAGTCGCCCTTGGAACGGCAGCTGATGAGGTCGGAGACGAAATGGCCCTTGGCGTCGAGCTCGGAATTGGCCTGGGCCAGGGTATAGCGGCCTTCCTCCATCGCCGAGAGGTAATGGACTTCGGTCGTGACCTTGCCCTTTTCCACCTTGCGGTAGGGGGCCTCGATAAACCCGTACTGGTTGACCCGGGCATAGGTGGCGAGCGAATTGATGAGTCCGATATTCGGCCCTTCGGGGGTCTCGATGGGACAGATACGCCCGTAATGGGTGGGGTGCACGTCGCGCACCTCGAACCCGGCGCGCTCGCGCGTCAGACCGCCCGGACCCAGCGCCGAGAGACGGCGCTTGTGGGTGATTTCGGAGAGCGGATTGGTCTGGTCCATGAACTGCGAAAGCTGGGACGAGCCAAAGAATTCGCGCACCGCGGCGGCGGCCGGCTTGGCGTTGATCAGGTCATGGGGCATGACGGTATCGATATCCACCGAGCTCATGCGCTCGCGGATGGCGCGCTCCATGCGCAGCAGGCCGATACGGTACTGGTTTTCCATCAATTCGCCCACCGAACGCACCCGCCGGTTGCCGAGATGATCGATATCGTCGATTTCGCCGCGCCCATCCTTGAGGCCGACGAGGATACGGACGATTTCCAGAACGTCCTGTTTGCGCAGAACACGAACCGTGTCCTCGCATTCCTGTTCGAGGCGGGCATTCATCTTGACCCGGCCCACCGCGGAGAGGTCGTAGCGCTCGGAATTGAAGAAGAGGCTGTTGAACAGGGCCTCGGCGGTTTCCAGGGTCGGCGGCTCGCCCGGGCGCATGACCCTGTAGATATCAATGAGGGCCTCCTCGCGGTTGAAATTCTTGTCCGCCGCCAGGGTATTACGGAGATAGGGACCGACCCGCATATGGTCGATATCGAGGGTGGTGATCTCGGCGATGCCGAGCTCTTCGAGAAGGGCGAGGGATTCCTCGGTGATTTCCTCACCCGCCTCGACGTGGATTTCACCGGTCTCTTCGCTGATGAGGTCGTTGGCGAAATAATGTCCAATCAGATCCTCGTCGGGAATCAGGAGCTCTTTCAGGCCCGCTTCGGTGAGTTTGCGGGTGAGGCGGAGCGTAACCTTGGTCCCGGCCTCCACCACCGTTTTTCCGGTCTTGGCGTTGAGCAGATCGGTGGGCACCTTGAGGCCGTGAAGCTGTTCGGGATTAAAAGGAGTCTTCCAGCCTTTTTTGTTCTTGGTACGGGTGAAGGTCACCGTCCCGTAGTAGTGATTGAGGATGTCCTCCTTGGACATGCCGAAGGCTTCGGTGGGAGCCAGCTGTTTGCCTTCACGGGCGGCCTTTGCGCGCCGGGACTCGGTGTCGTCGCTGTCGAGCGCCATCAACAGCGTGGTCACGGGAAGCTTGCGGCGGCGGTCGATACGCACATAGACAAGATCCTTGGCATCGAATTCAAAATCGAGCCAGGAGCCGCGATAGGGAATAACCCGGGCGGCGAAAAGGAACTTGCCCGAGGTATGGGTCTTGCCCTTGTCGTGATCGAAGAACACACCGGGGCTGCGGTGCATCTGGGATACGATTACCCGCGAGGTGCCATTGATAATGAAAGTGCCGCGCTTGGTCATGAGCGGCATATCGCCCATGTAGACGTCCTGTTCCTTGATGTCGCGGATGGAGCGCGAGCCGGTTTCCTCGTCCACATCCCAGACCACGAGGCGCAGAGTCACCTTGAGCAGGGCAGCGTAGGTGACGCCGCGCTGTTTGCATTCCTCGACGTCGTATTTGGGATCCTCAAGGTCGTATTTGACGAATTCCAGCTCGGCGCGATCGGAAAAATCCCGGATCGGGAATACCGACTTGAACACCGCCTGTAAACCGCTGTCGGGGCGGTCATCGGCGGGCACATCCCGCTGCAGGAACTGTTCGTAGGATTGACGCTGAACCTCGATCAGGTTCGGCATCGGCGCCACTTCGTGAATGCGTCCGAAACCCCTGCGAATTCGCTTCCGGCCTGTAAACGACAATGTCATTCTTTGCTACCTCGCCACCTTGCGTTCATGTGCCGACGGAGCCTCTGCCACAATGGCTGAAAACTCCGCGGCGAAAAAACTTATCCACCGCCTGTTTTCCTGCCCGCAACGGACAGAAAAAAGCGGCAACAGGGAAACCGGAATCACGGACCAACCGCCGGTTTCCGATTTCCCTGTTAAGAGCCTGCTTATTTGAGCTCGACGGTTGCGCCGGCTTCTTCAAGCTGTTTCTTGAACTTCTCCGCGTCTTCCTTGCTGACGCCTTCCTTCACAGGCTTAGGCGCACCTTCCACAAGGTCCTTGGCTTCTTTCAGTCCGAGGCTGGTAATGGCGCGGACCTCCTTGATCACATTGATTTTCTTCTCGCCGATGGCCGCCAGAATAACAGTGACTTCGTCACTTTCCTCGGCGGCGGCGCCACCCTCGGCGGCCGGAGCGGCGGCAACGGCGGCTACCGGAGCCGCTGCCGACACACCCCATTTTTCTTCCAGCAGGGTGCTGAGTTCCGCCGCTTCGATGACGGTAAGCGATGAGAGTTCATCAACGAGTTTATCTAATTTTGCCACGATCTTTCTCCTTGGCTTGAACGGTCGTTATCGAAAAAAACGCACTCAGGCGGCGTCACCCTTTGCGGCATAGGCGCCCACCACACGGGCAACCTGCCCGGCGGGAGCCTGAAGAATTCCGGCGATACGAGTGGCCGGGGTATTCAGCATGCCGACGATGTTGGCCCGTGCCTCATCAAGGGAAGGCAGAGCCGCCAACACCTTGATGCTTTCAACATCGAGCTCTTTATCGTCAAGAGCCCCGCCGAGAATGACCAGCTTGTCGTTTTCCTTGGCAAATTTCACCACCACCTTGGCTGCAGCCACCGGATCTTCCGATACGGCAATGGCGGTGGGACCAACGAAATGAGAAGCCAACCCCTCGAAACGGGTTCCTTCCAGGGCGCGACGCGCGAGCCGATTCTTGGTCACCTTGAAACGGGCCTCCGCCGCACGCATCCGGTTTCTGAGATCGGATGATTCGGCCACCGTCAGGCCATTCTGGTGAGTTATCACCAGAAGCTGGCTGTCGGTGAAAGCCTGGTTCAGATCGGCGACCACTTTCTCTTTCTGAGATCGGTCCACTTGTCGTCTCCGATAAACATGGCCCGGTGAACGCCCTCAATAGGGGCACTTTCCGGTCCGGTTTGCACAACAGGACCCAAGGGCCACAACGGCCCCGGTTCCCACTCGCCTGCCCCAGAAGTTCAAGCCTTTCGCCCATTCCTCCGGGAGATTCCCGAAGCAGCGGGCAAGCGGTTGATCTGCTGTCTCATGCGGGCGGCGCTTGCCATTAGGCGCCACGGAAAATCTCCCGGAGAAAACCCCCAAGAAATGATCCGAGGCAACACCCACAGTCTCGGACAGGACGGAAAACCGGTTTCCCGGCCTCCGCACCCACACCGCCCCGGCCCCTGGGGGCTGAAACGGTGGTGGATTATGTTGCTCTCTTGCTCTTAGCGGCGGCGCTATGCCGCGCCCAGAGAAGAGAGATCAAGACGTACCCCCGGCCCCATGGTGGAGCAGATGGAGGCCTTGCGCATGTATGTTCCTTTGACGCCCGACGGCTTGGCCTTGGCCAGCGCCCCCATGAAGGCGCGCAGATTTTCCACCAGGTCGCTTTCGGAGAAACTGGCCTTGCCGATTCCGGCATGGATCACCCCGGCCTTTTCGGCGCGAAATTCCACCTGGCCACCCTTGGCGGCCTCTACCGCCGCGGTCACATCCTGGGTCACCGAACCGAGCTTAGGATTAGGCATCAACCCGCGTGGTCCCAGAACCTTGCCCAGCTTGCCCACCACAGCCATCATGTCGGGGGTGGCGATACAGCGGTCGAATTCGATCTCGCCTTTTTCAATCTTTTCCGCCAGATCCTCGGCGCCCACAATATCGGCGCCGGCGGCTTGCGCCTCCTTGGCCTTATCGCCCTTGGCGAAGACGGCCACGCGCAGGGTCTTGCCGGTGCCCTTGGGCAGCATCATGACGCCACGCACCATCTGGTCGGAATGGCGGATATCGATGCCGAGACAAACCGCCACCTCGATGCTTTCATCGAACTTGG
>JADHSZ010000066.1 GCA_016776635.1 Alphaproteobacteria bacterium | reverse complement strand
CCCGAAGACGGGGCGGCGCTCGTGGCCCAAATTTGTGCCGGCCCCACCAATGATTTTCACGACCTGCCCAACCGTTCCATATCCGAAACGATCTCTCTGGACGAGTATTCGGCCTTCTTTGCCACTCTGCCGGGGGCGTTGCAGGAAAAAATCACGGAACGCTGGGGTGGGGCGGAACAGGATCCGTTCTTTCTCGGGCGAAGCCAAGCCTTCGCCCTGCCTGTTTTGCGTTATGGCAAGGTGGCGGTGGGCCTGCAACCGGCGCGGGGTTACAACATTGATCCCGCGGCCAGCTATCACAGCCCCGATTTGGTGCCGCCGCACAGCTATTTCGCCTTCTATGCCTGGCTGCGCGGCTCTTTCGCGGCCCATGCGGTGGTCCATATGGGCAAGCACGGCAATCTCGAATGGCTGCCGGGCAAGGCGCTGGCGCTTTCCGAGACCTGTTTCCCGGAGGCGGCGTTGGGCCCCATGCCCCATCTCTATCCCTTCATCGTCAATGATCCCGGTGAAGGCAGCCAAGCCAAGCGTCGCACGGCGGCGGTGATCATCGACCATCTCACGCCGCCGCTGACACGGGCCGAAAGCTATGGCGCGCTGGCGGAACTGGAACAGCTGGTGGACGAATATTACGAGGCCGCCGGGCTCGACCCCCGCCGCCTTACCTTGTTGCGCCGGGAGATTCTGGAACGCCTGCAAATGACGGGACTCGACGTTGACTGCGGTATTGCCGGGGATGACGGCGAGGAGGAAGCCCTGAAGAAACTGGATGCCTATCTCTGTGAACTGAAGGAAATGCAGATCAGGGACGGCCTCCATATCTTCGGCCAGTCGCCGCAAAATGGTCAGCTCACCGATCTTCTGGTGGCCCTGCTGCGAACACCGAGAAATGAAGGGGTTAACGGGGACGCCTCCCTGATTCGCGCCCTGGCGGATGATCTGGATCTCTCCTTCGATCCTCTGGATTGCGACATGGCGGCGGTCTGGGGCGGGCCGCGGCCTGACGTGCTGGACCAAAGCGGTGTCTGGCGCAGTGCCGGCGACACGGTGGAGCGGCTGGAATCGCTGGCCTGCCGCCTCGTGGGCGGTGAGACAAAACCAGAGAAGGCATGGCCCCGCACCACGGCGGTGCTCGACTATATGAAAGCAACCCTGCGTCCCGCCGTCATGGCCTGTGGCGAGGCTGAAATTGCTGGCCTCTTAGACGGACTCGACGGGCGCTTCGTGGCGCCGGGGCCGTCGGGCGCGCCGACCCGGGGACGGCCCGACGTGTTGCCCACGGGGCGCAATTTTTATTCGTTGGACACCCGTGTAGTGCCCACACCCGCGGCCTGGACCCTGGGCTGGAAGTCGGCCACCCTGCTGCTGGAGCGCTACGCCCAGGAACACGGTAACTGGCCCCGGCGTCTGGCTTTAAGCGCCTGGGGAACCAGCAATATGCGCACCGGCGGTGACGACATCGCCCAGGCGCTTGCCCTGATGGGGGTGCAGCCCCAATGGGAGCCCGTTTCGCGCCGCGTCACCGGGTTCGAGATCATGCCCGTATCGGTGCTGGGCCGCCCCCGGGTGGATGTGACCCTGCGCATTTCCGGGTTTTTCCGCGACGCCTTTCCCGGCCTCATCGACCTGTTTGATTCCGCCGCCCGTGCCGTGGCGGCGCTGGACGAGACGCCTCAAGACAATCCCCTGGCCGCTCATGTGCGCGACGAGGCCGAGGCCATGGCCGCCCGCGGCGAAGAGAAAGATGCCGCACGCACCCGCGCCGCCGCCCGTGTCTTCGGCTCCAAGCCGGGGGCCTATGGCGCGGGACTTCAGGCGTTGATGGACGAGCGCGGCTGGAAAACCGATGCCGATCTGGCGCGAGCCTATATCGCCTGGGGCGGGTACGCCTATGGCGGCGGCGTGAAAGGTGCGGCCGAACACGCCCTGTTCGAGACCCGCCTCGCCGGGATCGAGGCCGTCCTGCAAAACCAGGACAACCGCGAACACGACCTTCTCGACAGCGACGATTACTACCAGTTCGAGGGCGGCCTGGCGGCGGCGGTGCGCCATGTATCGGGCAAGACCCCGGTGGTGTTCCACAACGACCATTCGCGGCCCGAACATCCCAAAATCCGTACCCTGGAAGAAGAAATCGGCCGTGTGGTGCGGGCTCGCGTGGTCAATCCCAAATGGATCGCCGGGGTCATGCGCCACGGCTATAAGGGGGCTTTTGAAATGGCGGCCACGGTGGATTACCTCTTTGCCTTCGCGGCCACCGCCCATGCCGTGAAGGATCACCATTTTGATGCCGTATTTGACGCCTATATCCAGGATGACGAGGTGCGCGGCTTCATGGAGGAGGCCAATCCGGCGGCGCTTCGTGAAATGAGCGCCAAGCTGATGGAGGCGCTGGAGCGCGGCCTGTGGCGGCCCCGGTCCAACGCCGCCCACCACAGGCTTTCGGGACTGGCGGGCATGGCGGGAACACAACAGACAAACAGGGAGGTCCTAACGCCATGAGTCCCAACGACAGCACCGGTCACAAGGCGAAGATGGAAAAGCGCAAGGCGCTTCACGATAAGAAATTGGCCGGCAAGACCGAGGAAAAGGGACTGCTCATGGTCCATACCGGCCCCGGCAAGGGAAAGTCGTCGGCCGCCTTCGGCATGGCGCTGCGCTGCGTCGGTCATGACATGCGCGTGGGCGTGGTCCAGTTCATCAAGGGAGCCTGGGACACCGGCGAACGCCGGGCGCTGGAGGCTTTCCCCGAACTTGTGACCTTCAAGGCGCTGGGCGAGGGCTTTACCTGGGAAACCCAGGACAAGGAGCGCGACATTGCCGCGGCGAAGGCCGCCTGGGAGGCCGCCAAGGAGATGATCGCCGATCCTACTTACGCCATGGTGATTCTCGACGAAATGAATATCGCCTTGCGCTATGATTACCTCAACATAGGCGAAGTAGTCGACGTTCTCGTGTCCCGCCGGCCGGGGCTGCATGTGGTGGTCACCGGGCGCAACGCAAAGCCGGAACTGATCGAGGCCGCCGACCTCGTGACCGAAATGACGCTCGTCAAGCATCCCTTCCGCGAGGGCGTAAAAGCCCAGCCGGGCGTCGAATTCTAAGGCCCATTTTTTTATCCAACTGTAACTCCAGGGGAGTCAAATCCATGATTGGAACAATGAACATCCTTCGCAGACTATTATTCATCCTTCTCGCCTTTGGCCTTTTGGCCTTTCAGCCCACGGCTGTGCGGGCGGAAAACGACGCCAAGGAACTGGTGATCAAGTCCGAGATCACGCTCAGCAACTTGCTTAGCGATCCCGACTACCACACGCTCCAGACTCTGCTGAAAGACGCCAAGGGTGCGCTGATTTTCCCCAGTCTTCTTAAGGCCGGGTTTTTCTTCGGTGCCGAGGGTGGCAGTGGTCTGCTGTTTGCTCGTAACAGCGATGGAACATGGGGCTATCCCGCCTTCTTTACTCTCGGCGCGGTAAGCTTCGGCCTCCAGTTCGGCGGTCAGGATTCGGAAACCATATTCGCCATCATGACCGATCGCGGCATCGATTCCATCATCGACCAGGAAGTGAAACTGGGCGCGGATGTGAGCGTGGCCGTGGGGCCGGTAGGGATCGGCGCCGAGGCCGCTACCACGGCTCAGCTTGCCGATATGTATTCCTTCTCCCGCGCGCGCGGGGCCTATGCCGGGGCTTCCTTCGAGGGTGCGGTGATCCACGGGCGCGATGGCCTCAACGAGGAATTTTACGGCAGCCGCGCCACCGCTACTGAAATCGTGGTGCAGAAGAAATATTCCTCTGCCGAGGCCGACAAGCTGCGCGCCCTTCTGGCGGGAAACTGAGCCCTTTATGGGCGGAAAAGGGAAACATAGCGACGGCCGCGCTACGCGCGTTCCCGCCCTGATGATCCAGGGCACCGGCTCCGACGTGGGCAAGTCCCTGCTGGTGGCGGGGCTGGGGCGTGCCTTTACGCGGCGTGGTTTGCGGGTGCGTCCGTTCAAGCCCCAGAACATGTCCAACAACGCCTCCGTTACTGCCGATGGCGGGGAGATCGGCCGCGCCCAGGCGTTGCAGGCTCAGGCCTGTGGAGTGGAAGAATCGGTGCATATGAATCCCATTCTGCTCAAGCCCCAGTCCGATACCGGCTCCCAGCTTGTGGTCCAGGGCCGGGTGGAAGGCAGTGTCTCGGCCCGCGATTACCACAAGCGCAAGCCCGACCTCCTGCCCCGGATCCTGGAGAGTTTCAGCGTGTTGGGACGCGACGCCGATCTGATTCTGGTGGAGGGTGCGGGCAGTCCGGCGGAGGTGAACCTGCGCGGGGCCGATATCGCCAATATGGGATTCGCCTGTGCGGCGGATGTGCCGGTGGTGCTGGTGGGCGATATCGACCGTGGTGGTGTCATCGCCGCCCTGGTGGGCACTCATGCTCTGTTGAGTGATGAAGAGCGGGGGCTTCTGAAAGGGTATGTGATCAACAAGTTCCGGGGCGATGAACGCCTGTTCGATTCTGCTCTCGCCATTATCGAGGACAAAACGGGGCTGCCCTGTTTCGGCATCCTGCCCCATGCGGAGGCCGCGCGCCGCCTGCCCGACGAGGACAGCATGGCCCTGGACAACAAAAACACCCCCGCCGCCGCGCCGCGCCCGCAACTACGTATCGCCGTGCCGCGCCTGCCCCGTATCGCCAATTTCGACGACCTCGATCCGCTGGCCGCCGAACCCGGCGTGGTGGTGGATATGATCCCGCCGGGGGAGCCCCTGCCCCTGGACGCCGATCTCATCCTCATCCCCGGCTCCAAATCCACCATGGCCGATCTCGCCTTTCTGCGCGAACAGGGCTGGGACACGGATATTCACGCCCATCTGCGCCGTGGCGGACGGGTGCTGGGGCTGTGCGCGGGCTACCAGATGCTGGGTCGCGCCATTTCCGATCCTCATGGTTTGGAGGGTCAAACCGGCAGCGTGCCTGGGCTTGGCCTGCTCGACGTGGAAACGGTGATGAGCGATGAAAAGACCCTGCTGCGGGCCACGGGAACCGATGACGCCGATGCCGGCATGTTCCAGGGCGGCTATGAAATGCATCTCGGGGAAACCTCCGGTCCCGACTGCGCCCGGCCCATGTCCTTGCCACGGGGGCAACAGGGCGGAGCCACCACCGCCAATGGTCTGGTCCAGGGCTGTTACCTGCACGGCCTCTTCGCCGATGACGCCTATCGCCGTGACTATCTGAAGGGGCTAAAGGGGGGCTTTGGAACGCATGTGTCCTACGCCCAGGGGGTGGAATCCGCTCTCGATGAACTGGCTGGGCTGTGCGAAGCCCGCCTCGATCTCGACCGCCTGCTGGAGATCGCCCGTGCGTAGATTGCCTATGTGCGCTGACACCGCTGGTGCTGTGGCCTCAGAACAGGTCCTTCAGTTCCTTGAGGGTGTAGAGGATGGTCTGCCCCTCTTGCGAAAGCTGGCCCGGCGCGGCCAGCCGCGTCATCAGCAGGGTGGCTATAATTCCCGCCTGGATCAGACAGGCCACGGCGTAGAGAAAAAGCGTGCGGCGGATATCCTGAACCGTCAGCCGGGCGCGGCCGTTGCCGATCCATTGGTCCTTGACCATTTTGCCGCCGTACTGCCGCGGCCCCGCCAGGGAAAGGTCCAGCGCTCCGGCCACCGCGCCCTCGGGCCATCCCGCATTGGGCGAAGAATGGTGTTTGGCGTCGCGCAGCATGGTGCCCATGGCGCGGCCGGGATTGGCCGTGGGCACGAAGAACGCCGCAACCGCAAGAATCAGCCCGGCCAGCCGCGCGGGGATGAAATTCATCACATCGTCCAGCTTCGCCGCGGTCATACCGAAGGAAAGATAGCGCTCGGTTTTGTGGCCGATCATGCTGTCCATGGTATTGACGGTCTTGTAAACGAAGAGACCGGGAAGCCCGAGCAGCACGTACCAGAACACCGGCGCCACCACTCCGTCGGAAAAATTCTCGGCACAGGATTCCACCGCCGCGCGGGCCACCCCGTGCTCGTCGAGAGACTCCGGGTCGCGGCCGACAATATGGCTGACGGCGTCCCGTCCCGAGCCAAGGCCATCGGTCTGCAGGGCCAGCCCTACTTTGCGCACATGGGTGTAGAGGCTGCGCTGGGCCACCAGCGTCACCACGAAAAACACCTCCACCAGCCAACCCTGAGCCAGGTCGCGGGCGATTCCGGTGATGGCGTAACCGGCTCCGGCGGCCAGGGCCATCATCACCGTCACCACCAGGAAACCGCGAATAAGACGTGCCCTATCGCTGCGCGATTCGCGATTGAGGCGGCGTTCCAGGAAGCCCACAAGCCCTCCGGCGATGACCACGGGATGGGGCAGGATACGGAACAAAAGCGGCATGCCGCCTACGATTGCTTCCACCGCCAGGGCGACCAGAAGCAGGAACAGAAGATGCGGGCTGGCAAGGGTATTTGCGGCGGCGAATTCCGTCATCATTCGAGAATGGTATGCCGGGGCTTCTTTGGTCAATCGGCAAATGACCTCCGCCCCCGAACCACTACCACTTAAGGCTTAAAGGAAGGGAACAGCATTAATGAGCAAGACGGGCGTAATGATCTGTGGCCATGGCAGCCGCGATGAAGAGGCTGTGGCGGAATTCCAGTCTCTGGCGCAGGGTATGCGCGAAAGACTTCCGCAATATGATGTTGAATCGGGCTTTCTGGAATTTGCCCGGCCCACCATCCATGAGGGGTTGGAAAAACTGGTGGAGCAGGGGGTGACGGAGATTCTCGCGGTGCCCGCCATGCTGTTTGCCGCCGGCCATGTGAAAAACGATATCCCCTGGGAGCTCAACAGTTTCGCAGCCTCTCACCCGGATATCTCCCTCTCTTGCGGGCGCGATCTCTCCATCGAGGCGAAACTGCTGGTGGCCGCCCGTGACCGTATCCAGGCCGCCATGGAAACCGCCGGCGACGGCGTGTCGGCGGCCGACACCCTGTTGATGGTGGTGGGGCGCGGCACCAATGACCCCGACGCCAACTCCAATGTGTCCAAGGTCGCCCGCATGCTGTGGGAAGGGTTGGGTCTGGGCTGGGCCGAGGCCTGTTACAGCGGCGTCGCCCATCCCCGCGTGGATGAAGGTCTGGAACGGGTGGCGGCCATGTCGTTCCGGCGCATCATCGTTTTTCCCTATTTCCTTTTTACCGGGGTGCTGGTGAAGCGCATCTATGCCCAGATGGCCGAGGTGGCGTCCAAGCATCCGGAGACGGAATTCGTCGCCGCCTCTTATCTTAACGACCATCCCAAGGTTCTCGATTCCCTGGCCGAGCGGGCGACGGGAATCGCCGAGGGCGACAACGCCATGAACTGCATGCTGTGCAAATACCGCGAACAGGTGGTGGGATTCGAGGATGCCCAGGGCCAGCCCCAGGCCGGGCATCATCATCACGTGCGCGGCATCGGCACAGATCATGACCATGACCACGACCACGATCCAGCCAAGGAATCCGCCTAGATGAGCTTCGACTATCTGCGCCGCCCCGAGGACATCACCCGCCGCTCCTTCGAGACCATCGGCGAGGAAGTGGATTTCTCAGGGCTCCCCGAAAGTCTGCGGCCCGTGGCCATGCGGCTGGTGCATGCCTGCGCCCTGCCAAACATCGTGCCGGATCTGGCCTGGTGCGGCGACGTGGCGGCAGTGGGAATTGCAGCCCTTGAATCCGGTGCGCCCATTCTTTGCGATGCGAGCATGGTGGCCCAGGGTATCGACGCCACGCGTCTGAACGCGGGCAATGAGGTTATCTGTACCTTGCGGGAGAGCGGCGTGGCGGAACGGGCCAAAGCGGCGGGAATCACCCGTTCGGCGGCGGCCCTCGATCACTGGCTGGACCATCTCGACGGGGCCATCGCGGTCATCGGCAATGCACCCACGGCCCTCTTCCGGCTGCTGGAGATGATCGCCGAGGGTGCGCCGCGCCCAGCTCTCATCCTCGGCTTTCCCGTGGGCTATGTGGGCGCCGCCGAGTCCAAAGCGGCGCTCATCGCCGAGGCGCCGTCGCACGGGCTTACCTGTCTTACCCTGCGCGGCCGTTTCGGCGGTTCGGCTCTGGCCGCCGCCGCCCTCAATGCCCTGGCCCGCGCCCAACAGGCTCAGGAGCCAGTGACACAGGCGGCGAACCCATGACCACCTCTCCCTGGTTGCGGGTCATCGGCATCGGTGAGGATGGACTCGATGGACTGTCCGCGCGCTGCAGACACTACGTGGAAGAAGCCGAGGTGCTGGTGGGCGGGGCACGGCATCTGGCTTTCGTGCCCCCCTCCACGGCGGAGCGCCTGACCTGGAGCACACCCTTCTCCGGCACCCTGGACGCCATTGCTTCCCATAAGGACAAGCGCGTGGTGGTGCTGGCCAGCGGTGATCCCATGGAGTATGGCGTCGGGGTGGCCCTGGCGCGGCGTTTCAGTGCCGACGAAATGACGGTGTTTCCCGCCGCCGGGGCCTTCTCCCTGGCCTGTGCGCGGCTCGGCTGGTCCCGGGCGGAGGTGGAAACCCTGACCCTGCATGGCAGGCCGCTCGCTCTTCTTAATGCTTCTCTGCGTCCCGGCGCGCGGTTGCTCATTCTATCCGAGGACGGCGCCACCCCTGCCGCCGTGGCCACGGCCCTGCGGGACAAAGGCTATGGCCCCAGCCGCCTTGTTGTGCTGGCGCGGCTTGGCGGCCCCCATGAGGAGCGCCGCGACGGCACGGCCGAGGATTGGGATGACGCCCCCTGTCACGATCTCAACACCATGGCCGTGGAATGTCGGATTGAAAAAGGCGCACTCGCTCTGCCCCGCGTTCCCGGCCTGCACGACACGGCGTTTCTCAATGACGGACAGTTGACCAAGCAGACGGTGCGTTCGGCCACCCTGGCGGCTCTGGTGCCCCTGCCGGGGGCATTGCTGTGGGATGTGGGCGCGGGCAGCGGCTCCATCGCCATCGAATGGCTGCGCGCCGAACCCACATCACAAGCGGTGGCGGTGGAGCGCGACCCTGTGCGCGCCGGACGGGTCGTGGAGAACGCCGAAGCCTTGGGTGTGCCCCGGCTCGAAGTAATTACCGGAGAGGCGCCCCAGGCATTGGCCGGTCTTGCTCCGCCCGACGCGGTGTTCGTGGGCGGCGGCGTCTCCGGCGAGGGTCTGCTGGAGGCCTGCTGGGAGGCGTTGGCGCCCGGCGGGCGACTGGTGGCCAATGCGGTGACGGAAAAGGGCAAAGACCGTCTCGCCGCCTTTTTCAGTGCAGAGGGTGGGCGGCTCACCCGTATCGCCGTCTCCCATGCCGAACCCGGCTCTGGTGACACCCCTCTGGTATGGCGTGACAAGCATCCCGTGACCCAGCTCGCCGTGGAGAAACCCCAATGAGTCCCGCTTCTGAAAACCCCACCCCTGGCACCCTCTACGGCCTCGGCATCGGTCCTGGCGACCCTGAGCTGATTACCCTGAAGGCCCTGAAATATCTGCGCGCCGCACCCATCCTGGCCTATCCCGCGCCCCTGGAAGGTGAGAGCATGGCGCGGCGCATCGCCGAATCCCACCTGCCGGGAGGGCAGACCGAAATTGTCATCCGCACCAGCTATGACGAAAACCGCCAGCCCGCCGAGGCCGCCTATGACAAGGCCGCCGAAGAGATGGCGGAACATCTTTCCGAAGGCCGTGACGTGGCTCTGTTGTGTCTTGGCGATCCCTTCCTCTACGGCTCCTTCCAGTATCTCTTCGCCCGGCTTGGTGATCGCTTCCCGGTGGAGGTGGTGCCCGGTGTCTCCGCCCCGGCGGCGGGATCGGCGGCGGCGCAGATGGCGCTTGCCGCGGGCAATGACTGTCTCGCTTTGATCCCGGCAACCCTGGACGAGGATGTGATCGCCGCCCGGCTGGAAGGCTTCGATGCCGCCGTCATCGTCAAGGTGGGGCGGCATTTCGCCAAGCTGTATGAACTTCTCAGGCGTCTCGGCATGGCGGAAAAGGCCCGCTACGTGGAACGTGTCTCCATGGCCGAGGAACGCATTCTTCCCTTGGGCGAGGTGGACCCGGACTCCGCCTCCTATTTCTCCATGATTCTGCTCCATAACCGGGAAGGCACCTCTTCATGACGCCGGTAAAGTCCCCCCTTCCAGAAGGCGCGGTTTTCCTGGCCCTGACCCGGGAGGGGCATGATCTCGCCCGGCGTCTGGCAGCCGCCCTGCCCGGCGCCGAGGTTCACGGATATGCGTCGCGGGTGGTCGATGCCGACACGGTTTTCAGCGATCTCGGCGCTCATCTGCGGGGTCTGTTTGCCCAGGGCCGTCCCGTGATCGGCCTCTGCGCGGCGGGAATTCTTATCCGCGCCCTGGCCCCGGTCTTGGGCGACAAGGCCAAGGAGCCGCCGGTGGTGGCGCTGGCCGAGGATGGCAGCGTCGCTGTGCCCTTGCTCGGCGGCCATCACGGCGGCAATGCTCTGGCCTCGTTTCTAGCCGATCAGACGGACGGTGTGGCCGCCGTGACCACGGCGGGCGAGGTGCGGCTCGGCCTGGCGCTGGACATACCGCCGCCGGGTTGGCGTCTGGCCAACCGTGAGATGGTCAAGACCCTGAGCGCGGCGCTTCTGGCAGGCGAGAAGGTGGCGCTCCGTTGCGACGTTTCCGATGGCGGCTGGCTCACCGGGTCGGGGCTGGAATTTCACGATGACGCACCCCTCTCCATCCGTATCAGCGCCGCTGCCACGCCGCCGGGGAAAAGCGAGCTTCTGTTCCACCCGCCGGTGCTAGCGCTGGGGGTGGGCTGCGAGCGCCATGCGGAGACTGCGGAACTGGAGGCGCTGGTGACGAAAACCCTGGCCGAGCACAATCTGAGTCCTCTGGCCGTGGCCTGCGTCTGTTCCCTGGACCTCAAGTCGGACGAGGCGGCGGTGCATGCTCTGGCTGAGTCTCTGGATGTCCCGGCGCGATTCTTCGATGCGCCATCGCTGGAGGCCCAGACCCCGCATCTGCAAAACCCCTCGCCGGTGGTGTTCCGCGAGACCGGCTGTCACGGCGTCTGCGAGGGTGCGGCGCTGGCGGCATCGGGCGGGGGGAGCGAACTGGTGGCGTCCAAGGTCAAATCGGCCCATACCACCTGTGCCGTGGCCCGTGCCGCCGCGCCCCTGGATGTCGGCGCAATCGGCGTTCCCCGGGGCGAACTGGCTGTGGTGGGCATTGGTCCGGGGCCGGAGGATTGGCGCACGCCCGAAGCGAATAGCGCGTTGGGCCGCGCCAGCGACGTGGTGGGTTATGACCTCTATCTCGATCTTGTGGCCGCCGCCACGGCGCGAGCCGAACGCCACGCCTTCCCTCTGGGGGAGGAGGAAAAACGGGTGCGCGCCGCCCTCGATCTGGCGGCTTCGGGGAAACGGGTGGCGCTGATCTCGTCGGGGGATGCCGGTATCTACGCCATGGCCTCCCTGGTGTTCGAGCTTCTCCATCACGAGGAAAGAGAAGACTGGAACCGGGTCAAGGTGACAGTGATCCCCGGCATCTCCGCCCTTCAGGCCGCCGCCGCCCGCATCGGCGCGCCGCTGGGTCACGATTTCTGCGCCATTTCCCTTTCCGACCTGCTGACCCCCCGCGAAGATATCCTGAAGCGTGTGCGGGCGGCGGCGGAGGGGGATTTCGTGGTGGCCTTCTACAATCCGGTTTCCAAGCGCCGCCGCGACCTTCTGGAGGAGGCGAGGGATATTCTGCTTTGCGGCCGCCCGGCGGAGACCCCGGTGGTGCTGGCCCGCAATCTCGGGCGCGAGGGCGAAGAGGTCACGGTGACCACCCTGGAGGCTCTCACCACCTCCCAGGCCGATATGCTGACGCTGGTTCTGGTGGGCAACAGCCACACAGCGGCGGTGCAGCGGGGCGAGAGCCTGTGGGTCTATACGCCGCGCGGCTACGGTGACAAGGAAAAGCCGACCGAAGTTTCCGGCAAGGACAGGAAAAGGAGCGCGGGCTGACATGACCGTCCATTTTATCGGCGCCGGACCCGGCGCGCCGGACCTCATCACGGTGCGCGGCCTTGAACTGATCCGTGAGTGTGGGCTGGTGCTCTATGCCGGTTCCCTGGTGCCGCAAGAGGTGGTGGCGCAAGCGGGGGAAGGCTCCAGGGTCATGGACAGCGCGCCGTTGAACCTGGACGAGATCATCGAAGCCATGCGCGAGGCCCATGAAGGTGGGCTGGATGTGGCGCGGGTCCATTCCGGCGATCCCTCCCTCTACGGAGCCATCGCCGAACAGATGCGCCGTCTCGACGAGCTTTCCATTCCCTATGACGTGACCCCCGGCGTGCCCTCCTTTGCAGCCGCCGCGGCGGCCATGAAGACAGAGTTCACCCTGCCGGGGGTGTGCCAGACGGTGATTCTTACCCGTACTTCGGTCAAATCCTCTTCCATGCCCGAGGGCGAGGATCTGGAAACGCTGGGGAAAAGCGGTGCCACCCTGGCCATTCACCTTTCCATCAACAATCTGGCTTCGCTGGTGCGCGACCTGATCCCGCTCTATGGCGAGACCTGCCCGGTGGCGGTGGTGTGGCGGGTGAGCTGGCCCGACGAGACTATTATCCGCGGCACGCTGGCCACCATCCGCGACGCCGTCAAGAAGGCCGAAATCACGCGCACGGCCCTCATTATCGTGGGGCCTGCCTTGGGCGAGGAAGGTTTCGACGACAGCCGCCTCTACGATCCCGGCCACAGCCACATCTTGCGGGAGAAGAAATAGCCTTACCCGTTTTCGGGCGCCCACTGGGCGTCTAATTGTTCTGGAGGGCTTCCCTGATGATTTTCTGGATATGCCGGCTACGGCCAATATCAGCCAGAATCTGAATATCGCGTCCCGTATAATCCTGAAGCGTCAGGTCGCTGCCTTTCTCGATGAGAAATTCCACCATCCGTGTCTCTCCGGCTTCGATGGCCCGCATCAGGGGGGTGAAGCCGTTGCGGTTCTGGACATCGATATCGGAGCCGGCCTCGATCAGGATTTCCGCCACCCCCGTATGGCCGCGTTCACAGGCCCAGACCAGCGCCGTGTTGCCGAATCTGTCCTTAAATTTGATGCTGGCGCGGTATTTGAGCAGGATTTCCGCCATGTCCACATCGCCGTTCTTGGCGGCGTAGAAAAGCGGGGTCAGACCGTCGCCGTCCACCGCGTTCACGTCAAAGCCGCGCTCCAGGAAACTTTCCACTCTCTCCATATCGCCCTCGCGGACGGCGGTGATATAGACCAGTTCGGGGAAAATATCACTTTCCAGCGCCGCCGCGGAGACGGGACAGAGAAGCGCCACCCCCACAAGAGCGATAATAAAAATACGCATAGTTTCCCCATCCAAGCCTTTGAAATTTTCCCTATTAGCACCGACCGGCGGCGGTATCGTCAAGCCGCTTCACGCGCATATCAAGCCAGGCCAGTATGTCTTCCATCCGTTCCAGCCTGGGACCGGGTTCGGGTGGTGGCCGCGAGAGAAAGAGCACGGGGATTCTGGCCTCGCGAGCGGCGATGATCTTGGCTTCGGTTGCGGCTCCACCGCTCATCTTCGCCACTAGCACGTTGATGCGGTGGCGCTCTATCAGCGCCCGTTCCTGGTCCAGGCTAAAGGGGCCGCGCCCCAGGATAACCTCGTAATCCTCGCCCTCCGTCCCCAGCGGCAGAGGCCCCTCGGGGGGGGATATGAGGCGCACCAGGAACCATGATTTCTGCTGGCCCGGCTGGCGCAGCCTGGCGAAGGCCTCGAGGCCGCCCGCGCCCAGCGTCAGAAACACGCGCCGCCCTACCCAGGGCAGGGATTCGGCCACTGCTGTCATATCCGGAAGCTCCACCCATTGGTCTCCGGGATGTTTCCGCCATGGCGGGCGATCGAGAACGATCCTCTCCACCTCCCGGGCTTCACAGGCAAGCCGCGCATTCCTGGAAATGGTGGCGGCAAAGGGATGGGTGGCGTCAATGAGCCAGTCCACCTGCTGTTGTTCGAGATAGTCTCCAAGGCCTTGTGGGCCGCCGAAGCCACCGATGCGGACCTCTCCGGGAATGCCGCTGCTCCGGGGTTCCCCCCGGATGCTCGCCCGGATTCCTGTGGCCTCGATCCTTCCTGCAAGCGAGGTGATAACCCGCAATGTCTCGCCATGGGCCGATGTCATCCTGCGCGCCAGCTCGCCCGCTTCGGCGGTGCCCCCAAGTATCAGCAAAGTCCGTGTCATTGCCGTGTTTTCCCTTCCGAAAACCCGATCATCCTGCGGCGCGCCCCACCAGTTTGCCGCCGCGGTCGAAGATGGCTACTTCCACCAGCATATCCGATATGCCGCCGCCATTGTCCAAAACCTCAATCGCCACCTGGCGCGCTTCTTCGGCGATACGGTCTCCCAAGGGTAGGTCATGATCCCGCGCAAAGCCCAGGAACGCCCCGCCGGGGCTCCCCGCCAAGGCGGCAATGGCTTCTTCATCCGCGCCCATCTTTCTAAGATGGCTGGAAAGCCGGGGCAAATCCACCCTGGAACGCCCCGAATGAAGGTCGAGGTGGCCCGCCGCCAGCTTCGATATCTTGGCGAATCCCCCGGCCAGGGTCAGTCTCGGAACGGGGTGACGGCGCAGGTACTTAAGCAGCCCGCCCGCGAAATCTCCCATTTCCACAAGCGCGG
>JADHSZ010000065.1 GCA_016776635.1 Alphaproteobacteria bacterium | reverse complement strand
ACGGCAACCCCGGCATACCCCAGAAATACGGAGTGCGCGGTATTCCCACCCTGATCCTGTTCAAGGACGGCCAGGTGGCCGCCACCAAGGTGGGCAGCATGGAAAAGAGCAAGCTCTACGAATGGGTGGAATCGGTACTCTAGAGCGTTATTTTTTCACCGTTGTTTCTTCGGCAACCCCGCCTTACGTGGCGGGGTTTTTCGTTCTTTGAGACCGGATCGAAACCGGCGGAAATCAACCGTTTTCGCGCAATACCGCACCAGCCAAATAGAGGGAGCCGCAGACGAGGATACGTCCGGGTTCTTCGCCCGCCGCCGCCGCCACGAGGCCGTGGAGAGCCGCCTCGAGACTTTCCGCAGGTGTCGGCTCAATCCCCTCCACATGCCCCGCCGCGGCCGCTTCCGCGGCCGTAAAGGAGGCATTTTCTCCGGGAATGGCGACGGCCCTGACGCGGCGCAGATAGGGAGCAAGGGGCGCGAGAAAGCCCCCCGGGTTCTTGCTGTTGAGCATGCCGAAAACCATGTCGAGGGGTACCGAACCCCAGCTTTTGGCAGCAACGGCGAGGATGTCGCCCGCCGCCGGGTTATGGCCGCCGTCGATCCACAATTCCCATCCCTCGCCCAGCTCGTCCACAAGCGGCCCCCGGATGATTCGTTGCAGCCGTCCCGGCCAGTCCACGGTCTCCAGCCCGCGCGCCAGGGCGGCCTCGTCCACCGGGAACGCGTCGAGATATTCGAGACAGGCCAGGGCGGTGGCGGCGTTGAACATCTGGTGACGGCCGGCAAGCCCCGGCGCGGGCAGATTGACGGAAAGCCTGCCGCCCTCGAAATGCATGGCCACAGTCACCGTGGAGGTATCCGGGGATTGCGAAGACAGGGGCCTTACATTCCAGTCGCGGGCGAAACTGTGGAGGGGCGCGCCGACCTCTTTAGCCTGGGCTTCGATCACGGCCTGGGCCTCCGGTTCCTGGGGGGCGATGACCCCGGTGACGCCGGATTTGAGAATCCCCGACTTTTCCCCGGCGATGGCGGCGAGGGTGGAACCGAGAAACTGCATATGGTCGATGGAAATGGGGGTAATGGCGGTAAGCGCCGGCTTTGGCACCATATTGGTGGCATCCAACCGCCCGCCCAGCCCGGTTTCCAACAGCAGAATATCGGCGGGCACGCGGGAAAAGGCCAGGAACGCGGCGGCGGTGGTGATCTCGAAAAAGGTGATGGGCCGGCCGTCGTTGACGGTCTCGCATTCCTCGAGCAATTCCACCAGTTCGCCGTCGTCAATAATCCGCCCCGCGAGACACACCCTTTCCCTGAAATTCACGAGATGGGGCGAGGTATAGACATGAACGCGATATCCCGCCGCCTCGAGAAAGGCGCGCAGAAAGGCGATGGTGGAACCCTTGCCGTTGGTTCCCGCCACATGGACCACAGGCGGCAGCTTTTCCTGTGGCCGGCCCAGCTTGCTCAACAATTCCCCTACCCGCCCCAGGGAGAGATCGATTTTCTTGGGATGCAGGTCGACCAGGCGTTGGAGAACGGATTCAGTCTTTTCCAGCATCTTTCTTATCGGTGGAACGGCGGTGCGGCGCGGCGTTTTTCTTGTTCCCGCCGTTCCTCGTTTTCGCGGCTCCGTTCTTGGCGGAAATCGTGGAAGGGGGAATAGCCACCACATGGGCGGGCGGACCCGGATTGCACAACAGATTAAGGACGCGGGCCAGGGTATCGCGCATATCCCGGCGATGGACCACCATGTCCACCATCCCGTGATCAAGAAGGTATTCCGCCCTCTGGAAACCTTCGGGCAGTTTCTCGTGGATGGTTTCCTCGATCACGCGGGCGCCGGCGAAACAGATCACCGCGCCCGGCTCCGCCATGGCGATATCGCCGCGCATGGCAAAGGAGGCCGACACGCCGCCCGAAGTGGGGTCGGTGAGAATGGTAATATAAGGCAGACCCGCCTCCTTGACCTTGTTCACCGCAAGAATACTGCGCGGCATCTGCATCAGGGAGAGAATACCTTCCTGCATGCGGGCGCCGCCCGAGGCCGTGATCATAATCAGGGGGGCTTCCTGAAGCACCGCGAGACGCGCCGCGGAAAGGATGGCCTCGCCCACGGCCAGGCCCATGGAACCTCCCATGAAATCGAAATTAAGGATGGCGGCAACCACGGGGACGCCGCCGATCTTGCCGTGGGAGACGATGATGGCGTCGTTGTCGCCGCTGGCGCTGCGGGCATCTTTCAGGCGGTCGGTGTATTTCTTGCGGTCGCGGAACTTCAGCGGATCGGAAACCGACTCGGGAAGTTCTATTTTCTGATAGCCCTCGCCATCGAAGAGAAGGTCCAGCCGCTGGCCCATGTGGAGGCGGAGATGGTGGTCGCAATGGGGGCACACATACAGATTTTCCTCCAGTTCGCGGTGAAAGATCATCTGTCCGCATTCGGGGCATTTGCGCCACATGTTGTCGGGCACTTCCTTCTTACCCACCATGGCGCTGATCTTGGGACGGACGAAATTACTGAGCCAGTTCATGAGCGCCCTCCGCGAACGCCTTTGGACATCCCCGAGACGAAACCCAGAACCTCTTCCACCAGTCCGGGACCCGCCTTGCCCTGACCATCAAGACCGGCGGCGATAACATCCACCAGGGCCGAGCCCACCACCGCGGCATCGGCCACGCCCGCCACCTCGCCCGCCTGTTGCGGGGTCTTGATGCCGAAGCCCACGGCCACGGGAAGTCCGGTATGGCGGCGCAGGCGTGACACTGCCTCGGCCACGTCGGTGCTGGCCGCCGATGTGGTGCCGGTAATGCCGGTGATGGAAACGTAGTAGACGAAGCCCCCGGTATTGGCGAGAACCACCGGCAAGCGCGCATCATCGGTGGTGGGGGTGGCGAGCCGGATGCAATGGAGTCCGGCCTTGGCGGCCGGCTCGCGCAGTTCCGCGTCTTCTTCGGGCGGCAAATCCACCACGATCAGGCCGTCCACCCCGGCCTCGGCGGCGTCGCATACGAAATCTTCCGTACCGTAGGTATAGATGGGGTTGTAATAGCCCATGAGCACCAGCGGGGTGTGGTGGTCGGATTTACGGAAGTCGCGTACCTGTTGCAGGACCGTCCGCAGGGTAGCCCCGGATTTGAGCGCCCGCAGGCTGCTGGCCTGGATCGAGGGGCCGTCGGCCATGGGATCGGAGAAGGGCATGCCGAGCTCGATGATATCGGCGCCCGCTTCGGCCAAACCCTCAAGCAGGGCCTGGGAGGTGGCGGCGTCGGGATCGCCGCCGGTGATGAAGGCCACCAGTCCGGCACGGCTTTCTCCGCGCAGGCGCTCGAAACAGGCGGCCATACGGCCACCGTCAGCGGTTTCTGTTGTCTCTGCTGCCTCCCCGGAGGCGGGTATAGGGGCGGAAGTATTCACAGTTCCATATCCAGGACTTTGGCCACGGTGGGGATATCCTTGTCTCCGCGGCCGCTTAAATTCACCACCATGATGTGATCGGCAGGCAGGGTGCCGGAAATCTCACCCACATGGGCCAGCGCATGGCTCGATTCTAGCGCCGGGATAATGCCTTCCAATTGTGTCAAAAGTTGGAAAGCCTCCAGCGCTTGTTCATCGGTGATGGAGACATAGTCCACGCGGCCGCTTTCATAGAGCCAGGAATGCTCCGGCCCGACGCCGGGATAATCGAGACCGGCGGAAATGGAATGGGCTTCCTTGATCTGGCCGTCATCGTCTTGCAGTAAATAGGTGCGGTTGCCGTGGAGCACACCGGGACGCCCGCCCGTGAGCGAGGCCGCATGCTCGCCGCTGGCGATTCCGTGGCCGGCGGCCTCGACCCCGATCATGCGCACCCCGGCGTCGTCGAGGAAGGGATAGAACAGCCCCATGGCGTTGGAGCCGCCGCCGATACAGGCCACCAGACTGTCCGGCATCCGGCCCTCGGCGGCCATGATCTGTTCGCGGGTCTCGTCGCCGATCACCGCCTGGAAATCGCGCACCATGGCCGGATAGGGGTGGGGGCCGGCCACTGTGCCGATGATGTAGAAGGTATCGTCCACATTGGCGACCCAGTCGCGCAGGGCCTCGTTGAGGGCGTCTTTCAGCGTCCGCGTGCCCGATTTCACCGGCACCACCTCGGCGCCGAGAAGTTTCATGCGGAACACGTTGGGGGCCTGACGCTCCATATCCACCTCGCCCATGTAGACGGTGCAGGGGATGTCGAACAGGGCGCAGACGGTGGCGGTGGCCACGCCATGCTGGCCGGCGCCGGTTTCGGCGATGATGCGGGTCTTGCCCATGCGCCGGGCGAGAAGAATCTGGCCCAGGCAATTGTTGATCTTATGGGCCCCGGTATGGTTGAGGTCTTCGCGCTTGAGATAGATTTTCGCGCCCTTGTCACCTTTGGAGAAATGCTCGCTCAGGCGCTGGGCGTGAAACAGCGGGCTGGGACGGCCCACATAATGTTCCAGGTAATAGCGGAATTCATCGGCGAAGGCGGAATCCGCCTGTGCCTCGTCATAGGCCTGTTCCACGGCGAGGATAAGCGGCATCAGGGTTTCGGCCACGTAGCGTCCGCCGAAAATGCCGAAATGGCCGTCCTCGTCGGGTCCGGCGCGGTATGTGTTGGCTTGCGTCATATGTTGAGTGTCATTGTTGCCGGTTAGAGCGGTTCAGGGTCCAGCCCCCCGAATATCCACAGAATGAACCACAGAGGCCCCAAAACGTCAAAGTTTTGCCGCCTCGGCGATGAAAGCCCGGATAAAGGCGGGATTCTTGTGGCCCGGGGATGATTCCACCCCCGAGGACACATCCACCGCCTCGGCGCCGCTGACGCGCACCGCCTGGGCCAGGTTTTCGACACGCAGGCCCCCCGACAGCATCCACGGCAACGGCCACTCACGCCCCGCCAGCAGGCCCCAGTCGAAGGCCAGCGCATTGCCGCCGGGAAGCGCCCCTTCCATGGTGGCGGGAGGACGGGCATCGAAGAGCAGGCGGTCGGCGCAGGAAACGTAGGCGTCCGCCCCATCCACATCAGATTTAGAGCCCACCTTGATGGCCTTCATCACGGGCAGGGCGAATTTTTCACGCAGCTCCGCCACCCGCTGCGGGCTTTCCTCGCCGTGCAGCTGCAACAAATCCAGCGGCGCGGCGGCCAACACGGCGGCGATAGCCGCATCCTCGGCATCCACGAACAGACCGGTGCGGGTCACGCTATCGGGCAGATGGGCGGCCAAAGCGGCGGCGGTCTCCCCGTCCACCGCGCGCGGCGAGAGCGGATAGAAGACGAAGCCCACATACTGGGCGGCAGCCGCGGCCCCGGCCGCTTCGACGCTGTTGACGCCACAGATTTTGACCGCCACCGCCATTACGGACCTTCGGAAATTTCCTCAGCAATGCTCCGCAGCGCCGCCGCCGGATCGTCCGCCCCGGTGAGGGGACGGCCGATAACCAGGTAGTCGGCGCCCGCCTCCAGGGCTTCTCTCGGGGTCATGACCCGTTTCTGGTCGCCGCTATCTGAGCCCGCGGGGCGCACCCCCGGCGTCACCAGGGTAAAATCGGGACCGAAGGCCCCGCGCATGGCGGCGGCCTCGTGAGGGGCGCAGACGATACCGTCGGCCCCGGCGCCATGCGCCAGTTCGGCCAGCCGCGTGACCTGATCGGCCACGGCGCCTGAAATCCCGAGGCCGGGCATATCCTCGTCGTCGAGGCTGGTGAGCACTGTAACGCCCAGAATCTTCGGCTTGGGAAAATGAAACTTGTCCGCGATTTCTTGCGCCGCTTGCGCCGCGGCGCGGATCATGGCCGCCCCGCCCGCGGCATGGACCGTCAGCATGGCCGGGCGCAGAACGCCGGTGGCGCGCACCGCGGCGGCCACGGTGTTGGGGATGTCGTGGAATTTGAGATCGAGGAAGATGGGAAGCTCGGTCAGCGCCACCGCCATCACGCCCGAGGGGCCGTTGGCGGTGAAGAATTCCTTGCCCAGCTTGACCCCGCCCACCAGGCCGCCCAGCTTGTCCGCCCAGGCGATGGCGGTGGCCGCATCGGGGGTGTCCAGGGCGCAGAGAATACGCTTCGCGGCGTCGTCAGAAGTGGCCGGGAGTGGGCTCATATTCCATGTCTCCGCTGATGTGAACGGCGCCATTACCGGGCAACGGCAAGGCGGGGATACGACAAGATGCCGCTTCAGGCAAGGGGGAAGAGGTCTTCGGCCGGACGGAACTCCCCGTTTTCGGCGTCCAGGGCGCAAAGCGCGCCTTCCACGATATCGAAATACCAGCCGTGGAGGTGCAGATCACCCGCCGCCACGGCGGAAGCGATCCAGGGAAATGTCTCGAGATTGGCGAGCGAGGTCTTGACCCCCAGCTTTTCGCAGGCCGCCGCCTGTTCCGCCACCCCGGCACCGGGCATGGCGCGCACAACCTCGTCATAGGCCGGGCGGGCGATTTCCATCCATGATCCCACGAAGTCGGTGGCCCCCGGCTCGCCGTTTTCCGATTCCACACCCGATTCCACCAGGGCGCGGATGCCGCCACAACAGGCATGGCCGAAGACGATGATATGGGCGACCCCGAGGCTGCGCACGGCGTATTCCAGGGCGGCGCTGGTGCCGTGGTGATGGCCGTCGCCCTGACAGGGAGGAACCAGATTAGCCACGTTGCGGACCACGAACAGATCCCCCGGCTCGGCCCCGGTGACGATGGCCGGATCGACGCGGGAATCGGAACAGGCGATGATCATGATTCGCGGCGACTGGCCACGGCGCACAAGGTCCTGGAAGCGCGAGCGGTTGTCGGTGAAGTTTTCCCGGCGAAAGGACCGAAATCCGGAAATCAGCTTTGTTATCTCATCCATGTCTTTTTTATCCCGGAGTGGTCGGAGAGTGGCGCGGAGTGTAGGAGAAATCCCGAAAAGGTCAACACCCCTTCGATTAAAATACAATAAGAAACAATGGGTTAATAGAATTCAAATGACTTTTTCGCCGATTTTTGCTATGATGGGGTTTGGTTGAAAATCGGTTCGCAGGCAGGGCAGGGGCTGTCCGTGCCACGGACCCTAAAGAACCGGAAAAACGAATAAAGACGGGGAAGGCGCGTTATGGAAGGCGTAGGACCCATTCAGGTTTCGCTGGCGGAGATCAGCGCCGGCTTTCTCGGCACCTCGGTGCTGAAGAAACCTTTCAGCTTTAAGGAGCGTATCGCCGAACCCCTTCTCGAATCGGCGCTCAACCCCGTCATGGAGACCGACCCCAGCCTCGCCACCCCCCGCCTTGCCCATCCCTTTCGCGGACAGAATCTGAACATTACGGTTTAGCGCGGCCGTTTATTGGCGCGCTGCGCGCGTGATTTTTATACCTCGATTTTTATGCCTTGGGCTTTTACGCCGGATTTTCTTATTCCGGGGATTTTTTATTTTCTTTCCGCGATTTCCCTGCCGGAAGCGGGAGAGGTGGATTCGGCGGCCATCGCGGCACGGCGGGCGTTTTCCTCACGCTGGCCGGACAGATCCCGTTCCAGGGCATTCATCTGGCGTGCATTACGCCGCGCCATGCGCCGCCATTTTCCCTGGGCGACCCAGACCAGCGCCGCGCCGAGGAGAAACCCGAGCAGCGCCGCCAGAAGCACCGCCATATAGACCGGAAGCGAGACGGTATAGGGAAGTGGATCGAGACCGAGCGCCACCTCGCCCCTGTTGTTGACGGCAAAGACGGCGGCAATAACGGCGAAGGGTAGGAACAGGAGCCAGAAGAGAACTTTCACGTGTTCCCTCTTTTAATAAATGCGGTCAGAATTTCGCGAAGGGAGGGCCGGTTCGGAACAGCCTAACGCTTTCCGTTGAGCCGCTCGCGGAGTTCCTTTCCGGTCTTGAAATAGGGAATATGCTTTTCCTCGACCCGCACCGTTTCACCGGTACGGGGGTTGCGCCCTATGCGGGCGTCACGGCGTTTTACCGAGAAAGCCCCGAAGCCCCGCAGTTCCACCCGGTCACCGGCGGCAAGGGCGGCGGAAATCTCGTCAAAGAGGGTGGCGACGATACGTTCCACATCACGATGGAACAGATGAGGATTCTTCTCTGCGATATAGGCAATAAGCTCTGACTTGGTCATGGCCCGAAATTTTCCCCCGGTGCTTTCGCACTATTCCTTCCCTGCGCCGGAAGATGCTCTCCGACGCGGACACGCAGACAACGAAAACTACACCCCTTTATTGAATCCCTTCTGCACCCTCAGGGTGCCAGAGCGAAATCAGGCCGTCAAGTGTAACCCTCTCATGGAAAAACGTTTTTTCCGCCATTATGGAAACCAGACTGCGCCAGAGTTTGTCCTTGTCTTCGATTTCAAGCTCGTGAACGGGAAGAGAAGAGTCCACATCATGCATATCGGCAAGCCACTTCCTGGCTTCATCCTCGCCGCCGATTTCGTCCACCAGATGGACCTTGAGCGCCTGACGTCCGGTGAATACCCGGCCATCGGCCAGCCGTTCCACCTTGGCGCGTGAAAGGTGGCGGCGGTCGGAGACCATGTCCACGAACAGATCATAGATGTCGAGCACCAGGGTTTGGGCTGCCTCCCTGACCTCCGGCGTCACCGGCTCCAAAGGCGAGGGAACGGCCTTCAGGGGGCCGCTTTTGATGGCTTCGGTGGTGATCCCCAACTTGGTGAGCAGGCCGGTGATATCGGCGGTTTGCCAGATGACGCCGATGGAACCGGTGATGGAGCCCTGGCGCGCGAAAATCCGGTCACCGGCAAGGGCCACCATATACCCCGCGCTTGCCGCCACCTCGCCCATGACCACGGCCACGGGAAGACGTTCGGCGGCGCTGCGGATGGCGTGAAAGAGGGATTCGCCGCCGACAACGCTTCCGCCGGGACTGTTGATATGGATGATGAGCGCCACCGTGCCGGGGTCGTCGGCGAGGCCGGCCAGCGCCGCCTCGCGTTCTAAGTCCTCGACGATAACGCCTTCTACGGTGAGGCGCGCTACGGAGTTGCCTTTTCTGATCTTATCGCCATCCCCCGAAAGGGTGGCCAGCAGAGCGACCAGAGCGAAAACAGCCGCCACGCGCCACAAGGTGAGATGACGTGTCAGGCGCTGGCGGTCAAGCAGGCGGTCGGGCTCAAGAGACATGCCCTACCCCCGAAATCCCTGCAAAGCGGGATCCTTCGCCGCCCCCATCACGAGTCGGAGGAATCTTCTCCCTTTTCCCCGTCATCTGCTTCCTCGCCGTCTGCTTCCTTACTGTCAGCTTCCTTACTGTCGGCTTTCTTAGCGTCGGCTTTTTTGGTGTCTGCCTTCTTACTGTCGGCTTCCTTAGCGTCGGCTTCCTTAGCGTCGGCCTTCTTGCTGTCTGCCTTCTTGCTGTCTGCCTTCTTACTGGGCTTTTCATCTTCGGCTTCCGCTTCAGGCTCGTCCTCGTCATCCCCCTTCTTAGCCTTCTTGCTGTCGGCTTTCTTGGCGTCGGCCTTCTTACTGGGCTTTTCATCTTCGGCTTCCGCTTCAGGCTCGTCCTTGCCCTTCTTTGCCTTGTTGATGGCCGCGCCAAGAATATCGCCGAGGCTGGCCCCGGAATCCGACGAACCGTATTCGGCCATGGCTTTTTTCTCTTCGGCCACTTCGTTGGCCTTGACCGACAGGGTGAGCTTGCGTTCTTTCTTGTCCACCTTCGTCACCTTGGCATCCACCCGTTCGCCAATAGCGAAACGGTCGGGGCGCTGTTCGCTGCGCTCGCGTGAAAGATCCGCCTTGCGGATGAAGCCGGTAACACCGTCGGAGACCTCTACCTCAAGCCCGCCATCGGTGACGGCGGTGACCTTGCATGTCACGGTATCACCCTTCTTGGTGTCGACCATGGCGGCGGCGTAGGGATCGTCGGTGAGCTGTTTGACACCGAGGGAAACCCGCTCCTTGGTGGTATCCACCTCCATCACCTTAACCTTGATCATGTCGCCCTTCTTGTATTCGGCCAGCGCTTCTTCGCCGGGACGGTTCCAGTCAAGGTCGGAGAGATGGACCATGCCGTCTATATTGCCGGGCATCCCCACGAACAGGCCGAATTCGGTGATGTTCTTGATCTCGCCCTCGATCTCGGTCCCGGAGGGGTGAGTGTCGGCGAACTGTTCCCACGGATTATCCCCGCATTGTTTCAAGCCCAGGCTGATGCGCCGCTTCTCGGGGTCCACGTCGAGGACCATGACTTCCACTTCCTGGCTGCTGGAAACAATTTTTCCGGGATGGATGTTCTTCTTGGTCCAGCTCATCTCGGAGACATGGACCAGTCCTTCGATGCCGGGCTCCAGCTCCACGAAGGCGCCGTAATCGGTGATGTTGGTGACACGGCCGTTGAACTTGGCGTCCACCGGATACTTCACCCCCACGTTATCCCAGGGATCGGGCTCCAGCTGTTTGATGCCAAGGCTGATGCGCTGAGTCTCGGCGTTGAAACGGATCACCTTCACGTCAATGGTCTGGCCGATGGAGAGAACCTCGGAAGGATGGTTGACGCGCCGCCACGCAAGATCGGTGACATGGAGCAGGCCGTCAACGCCGCCCAGATCCACGAAAGCGCCGTAATCGGTGATGTTCTTGACCACGCCTTCGAGAACCTGGCCCTCGGTGAGCTGGGCGATCAGTTTCGAACGTTCCTCGGCGCGGGATTCTTCGAGAACGGCGCGGCGCGAGACAACGATGTTGCCGCGCTTGCGGTCCATTTTGAGAATCTGAAACGGCTGGGGCGTCCCCATGAGCGGCGAAATATCGCGCACCGGCCGGATGTCCACCTGGGAGCCGGGAAGAAAGGCCACCGCGCCGTTGAGATCGACGGTAAAGCCGCCCTTGACGCGGCCGAAAATGATGCCGGTCACGCGCTCTTCGTCGGAGAAGGATTTCTCGAGCAGGACCCAGGATTCCTCGCGCCGCGCCTTTTCGCGGCTGAGCATGGCCTCGCCATTATTATTTTCCAGCCGCTCGACGAAAACATCCACCTCGTCGCCGGGCTTGATGTCGGAATCCTCGCCCGGGGAAATAAATTCCTTCAGGGGGACATGGCCTTCGGATTTCAGGCCCACATCCACGAGCACCATGTCATTTTCAATGGAAATGATCCGGCCCTTGGCCACCGTGCCTTCGAAGCTCTGTTGTTTCTCGAGGGATTCTTCGAGAAGTTCGGCGAAATTCTCATCCGTGGTCATCTCGGCTATAAATTTTTCATCCGTGGCGTTCCCGGCTGCGGGGGTGTCCCCGTCCGTGGTGCTCTCGTCATGTGTGGAAGGCGTTTCCGACATGGATTCTCCTGACTCGATGAAACCCCTGCCCCTCGCAAGAGAGAAGGGATTTCCTAACTGGTCTGCGGACCCGCCGTTATATGCCCAGCCAACGGCCTGTCCTGGTTAAACGGGACCGGTTACATCCCCGCGCGTTTGGGCGCCACGACGGGAAACGGTCATTTCATGTTCCGCGAGGGGAAGGGAGGGCTCGAGGCCGGAAATCCAAAACTCAAAGCCGGAGGCTTTAAGGCCGGGATTGGGGCGGCGCGAGTCCTTGCGTGGAAAGATGGTCCAGGGCCACGGAAAAAACCTTTTCGGGGTCCATCTCCGTGGTATCGATCAACAAAGCATCCTCGGACTTGGCCAGCGGCGCAATGTCACGCTGGCTGTCCCGGGCGTCACGATCCTTCATTTCCTGCAGAACGCGGCCATGTATACTCTCGATGCCCCGCTCCCGCAACTCTTTAAGGCGGCGTTCGGCGCGCTCTTCGATACTGGCCGTAACGAACAGTTTATAAGGCGTGCCGGGACATACCACGGTACCGATATCGCGGCCGTCGATAACCGCGCCCGGTGCGTCTCCAGGAGGTGAGGCCGCGAAACGCTGCTGGAACTGCAAAAGCGCCTCACGCACTTGCGGAATCACCGCCACCTGGGAAGCCGCCGAAGCCGTTTCATCGTTGCGCAGGGCCGGGTTTTCCAGTGCCTCCGGGGCCAGCGAACGGGCCGCCTCCGTGGCCGCCTCCACATGGCCAGGATCGCCACCCTGATCCAGCAGCCGGCGCCCCACGGCGCGGTAAAGAAGCCCGGTATCGAGATAGGCGAATCCGTAATATTCCGCCAGACGGCGCGCCAGGGTGCCCTTTCCCGCCGCCGCCGGGCCGTCTATGGCGATAACGGCGGATACCGTCACGAGGCCTCCTTGGTTTCGGCAATGGCGGCGCCAAGGCCGTTCATGATCTCGGCAAAACCGGGGAAGCTGGTGGCGATGACGTCGCTGCCCTCGACGGTTACGGGTTTTTTCGCGGCCATGCCGAAAACCAGGAAGGCCATGGCCATACGGTGATCGAGGCCGGCATCTATGGTGGCGCCGCCCGCTGGGGGCGTTCCCTGGCCCTCGATGGTGAGACTATCCTCTTCCTCCTTCACCGTGACACCGCAGGCGGCAAGGCCGCGCGCCATGGCCGCCAGGCGGTCGCTTTCCTTGACCCGCAGCTCGGCCAGCCCATGCAGGACGGTGGTTCCCTGGGCAAAGGCTGCGGCCACGGCAAGGATAGGATACTCGTCGATCATGGAAGGGGCGCGGGCGGGCGACACCTCGATGCCGCGAAGTCCGTCGCGAGGGGTGCGCACCACCAGATCGGCCACCGGTTCGCCACATGAGTCGCGCTGGTTCTCGATGGTGATATCCGCCCCCATCTCGCCCAGGGTGTCATAAAGCCCCATGCGCAGGGGGTTGACGCAGACCCCCTCCAACGTCACCTCGGAGCCGGGCAGGATAAGCGCCGCCACGGCGGGGAACGCAGCCGAGCTTGGGTCGCCGGGCACACTCACCTGCGCGGCCGCGATCTCGGGATAGCCGGTCAGGGTGACGGTTTGCGCGCCGCCCTCTTCCTCTTCCTGTTCGGTGTCCACCGTCACGCCGAAATGGCGCAACAGCCGTTCCGTGTGGTCGCGGCTGGGCAGGGGTTCGGTGACGGAGGTTTGCCCCGGCGCATTGAGGCCGGCCAAGAGAAGGGCCGATTTAACCTGGGCCGAGGCCACGGCAAGGGTATGGGTAAGGGGGACGGGCTCGGCCGCGCCGCGCACCGTGGCCGGCAGCCGTTCCCCGTCGCGGGCCTGAATCTCCGCCCCCGTGCGGCGCAACGGTTCGGTGACACGGGCCATGGGCCGCTCGTTGAGGGAAGAATCCCCGGTCAGCACGGCGGTGACGGGATGGGTGGCCAGCACCCCCATGAGGAGCCGCGCGCCGGTGCCCGAATTACCCATATGAAGCGTCTCGGAGGGTTGGCGCAGGCCGCCCAGGCCGACGCCATTGACCCGGTATCTGTTATCTCCGCTCTGGTTATCTCCGCTCTGGGGGGCGCTTGATTTCGTTTCTTCGCGGGAAATGCCCACACCCAGGGCCCGCAAGGCATCGGCCGTGCCCCTCACGTCGTCGCTTTCCAACAGGCCGTCAATGACGGTTTCGCCCACCGCCAACGCGCCAAGAAGAAGCGCGCGGTGGGAAATGGACTTGTCGCCGGGCGGCGCGGCACGGCCACGCAGAGCCGAAGCGGTTCCTGAAAGAAGAGATGTCACCGTCGTTCCTTGTGCTGCAATGGGGGCTCCTGAAGTTTCTCGCGTGCCGGGATTGCGACATTTTCTAACACATGAAGCGGTCCCTGTTCCATGGTGACCCGCAGCGGATTGTCACGATCACGACTATTTTGGTTTTGACAGGAGGCGGCGATCATGGCAATTGCAGCATGCAACAATTTTTTAACGGTGTTTATGCATCGTTTTGGTGTTGTCACCACCTTTTCAAGGGAGAATACCCAGTGGTAAAGCCGGAATGGGGAATCAAGCGCCATTGTCAGGCCTGTGGGGCCAATTTTTACGACCTCAGGCGCTCACCCATCATCTGTCCGAAATGCGACGAGGTGTTCGATCCCGAGGCTTTCGTAAGGCCCCGGCGGTCGCGGGCGCCGGTGGAAAAAGAGAAGGCTGCCCCTGTCAAGAAGGACGCCGCCGAAACCCCAGACGAGGCCCCGGCCGAAAAGAATGAGAAGACCGACGACAAGCTGGCGGCGGCGGAGAGCCTGGACGATAATCTCGTGACGGCCTCCCTGGACGAAGAAGATGAGGAAAAGATATTCGTTCCTTCCGAGGAACTGGAAGCCGAGCCAGATTTTCAAGCCGAGGGAGAAGGGAGCGGGGACGCAGAAGCGAAACCGGACGAAGCGGCGGAGGGAAAGGCGGAAAAAGCGGGAGTCACAGAGACAGAGGCGGAACCGAAGACCGGGACCAAATCCGCAAAGGCGGAGCCGAAAACCACGAAGGTAAAGAAAAAACCCGGCAAGGCGGAGAAAACGGGGAAAGCCAAGCCCGCAAAGGCGGAGCCGAAAACCACGAAGCCCAAGAAGGAAACAAAGGCCAAGCCCGCCAAGAAGGAAACGAAAAAGAAAGCCGAGCCCAAGAAGAAAGCCCCCGCCAAGGCCAAGGCCGCGAAGGGAAAAAAGGCCTAGGAGAGGACGACACAAGATTTCTGGGGCCATAGCTCAGTTGGGAGAGCGCTACAATGGCATTGTAGAGGTCGTCGGTTCGATCCCGACTGGCTCCACCAGTTAAACAAGGGTCCGGCGTGAAATCGCCGGGCCTTTGTTGTTTGTGGGTGTTCTTTTGTGGGCGCTCCATGGCGGGGAAGAGTAAAAAAA
>JADHSZ010000064.1 GCA_016776635.1 Alphaproteobacteria bacterium | reverse complement strand
TCGGGCAAGCGCCGCAACAACTCCGAGGGGCCGATCCGCCCCACCTTCGGCCGGGTGCTTTTTCCCCGTGGCATCGTTACGCTTCTCATCCGATGCACAGGCATCGCATTTCGAAACGCGCCTTGCCACGGGACAAAATAACCTCGGTCAAATGATTCCTATCAATCCTGAACCGCTCTAGAGCCATGATCCTCTGTTACGAAAAACATCCTCTCATGACCGCCATGCGCCGTTTTACGGCGATGGGAGCCCTGCTGTTCGCCTTGGCCGCCTGCGCCGCGTCGGAACATGTGGACGGCCAGCTGCCCAACCCCGAAAAACTCGCCGCCGTGGAGATTGGCGTCCATACTCGCGACGACGTGGCCAAGCTCATCGGCTCACCCTCCACCACCCCGCCCTTCGACGACGACAGCTGGTACTACATCAAGCGTGTCACCCAGCAGGTGGCTTTCTTCGAGCCGGTGCTCATGGACCAGAAAATCGTCGCCATCGTTTTCGGTAAGGAAGGAACGGTGGCCGACATCATCCTCTATCACGAGGAAGACGGGCACGAGATCGCCATGGTGGAACGCATCACCCCGACCCAGGGACGCAAGCTCTCGGTATGGGAACAGCTCCTGAGCAACTTCGGACGGCTGCCTGGCGGCAGCCCCGGCGCAGACGGTTCCGGCAGTGGCGTCGGCGGGCACCGCCTGCCCTAGAAAAAACCCAGAAAAAACCCCGAAGAAACGCTCTCCGGGGTTTTCCTTTGCAATACAGGGCTGTCTAGGCCGCCAGCAGAGCCAACAGCAGAATAGCCACGATATTGGTGATCTTGATCATCGGGTTGATGGCGGGTCCGGCGGTATCCTTGTAGGGATCGCCGACGGTATCGCCGGTTATCGCCGCATGATGGGCGTCCGATCCCTTGCCGCCATGATTGCCGTCCTCGATGAACTTCTTGGCGTTGTCCCAGGCGCCGCCGCCCGAGGTCATGGAGATGGCCACAAACAGGCCGGTGACAATGGTGCCCAACAGCATGGCTCCCACCGTGACCAGCGCCGCCTCCTGTCCGGCGACGGCATTGATCGCCGCGTAAACCACCACCGGCGCCAGCACCGGCAGCAGGGACGGCACGATCATTTCCTTGATCGCCGCCTTGGTCAGCAGGTCCACGGCGCGGCCGTATTCGGGCTTCGCCGTGCCTTCCATGATGCCCTCGATCTCCTTGAACTGGCGTCTGACTTCCACCACCACGGCGGCCGCCGCGCGGCCCACCGCCATCATGCCCATGGAGGCGAACAGATAGGGCAGCATCCCGCCCAGGAAGAGGCCGATCACCACATAGGGATTCTGCAGCTGGAAGACGACGTTAAGACCGGGGAAGTAATGATGGATGTCCTCGGTATAGGCGGCGAACAGCACCAGCGCCGCCAGCGCCGCCGAACCGATGGCATAGCCCTTGGTCACCGCCTTGGTGGTGTTGCCCACGGCGTCCAGCGCATCGGTGGTGTTGCGCACGTCTTCGGGCAGGTCGGCCATCTCGGCGATGCCGCCGGCGTTGTCGGTGACCGGGCCATAGGCGTCCAGCGCCACGACCATTCCCGCCAGGGCCAGCATGGTGGTGGCGGCGATGGCGATGCCGAACAGCCCGGCATTGAGATAGGCGGTGATAATTCCGGCACAGATCACCAGCACCGGCAGGGCCGTGGATTCAAGAGAAACCGCCAGACCCTGGATGATGTTGGTGGCGTGCCCCGTGTTCGACGCGCTGGCCACGCTCTGCACGGGACGGAAATGGGTGCCGGTATAATATTCGGTGATCCACACGATCAGCCCGGTCACGCCGAGACCGATAAGGGCGCTGTAGAAAAGATGGCGACCCTCGAAAGAAAGGCCGTCGATGTAGTAATTCGAAGTCATGCCGAGCATATGGTTGGTGACGAAATAGATCAGCACGGCGGAAATAATCGCGGTGACGATAAAGCCCTTATAGAGGGACTTCATGATCTTGCGGTCCTCGCCGAGGCGCACGAAAAAGGTGCCCACCACCGAGGCGGCGATGCAGACCGCGCCGATAGCCAGGGGATAGAGCATCATGTACCACTGGGCGTCACCGGTGAAAAAGATAGACGCCAGCAACATGGTGGCCACCACCGTCACCGCATAGGTCTCGAACAAATCGGCGGCCATGCCGGCGCAATCGCCCACATTATCGCCCACATTGTCGGCGATGACCGCGGCGTTACGGGGATCGTCCTCGGGGATTCCGGCCTCGATCTTGCCCACCAGATCGGCGCCCACATCGGCGCCCTTGGTGAAGATACCGCCGCCGAGACGGGCGAAAATGGAAATCAGGGAAGCGCCGAAGCTCAAGGCCACCAGGGCCTCGATGATGTGGCGCATGTCATCGGGATTACCACGGTCGAATATCTGCATGAGATAGCCGTAATAGAGAGAAACCCCCAACAGCCCCAGCCCCACCACCAGCATGCCGGTGACGGCGCCCGACTTGAAGGCCACGCCATGGGCTTCCTGCAACCCGCCGCTGCGGGCTGCCTCGGCGGTGCGCACATTGGCCCGCACCGACACATTCATACCGATATAACCGGCCAGTCCCGAAAGCACGGCGCCGATGAAATATCCCACGGCCACATGAGAGCCCAGCCGCCAGCCCAACAGCACCCCGATCACCACGCCCACCAGGGCGATGGCGCGGTATTGTCGGTTGAGGTAGGCGTTGGCGCCTTCCTGAATGGCTCCGGCGATTTCCTGCATACGCTCGGTTCCGGCGCTCGAAGAAAGCACTGAACGTCCCGCATAGACGCCATACACCAGCGCCAAAGCGCCACAAGAAATCACTAACCAGTAAGTCCCAGACATGAATGCCCACCCCTAAAGAATTTGTGGAAAGAAACTATTCGGCGCCTGCCGCCGGGTCAAAATCGCCGAGAACATGCCAGATTAAGACCCTTCTCGCAACATGGCTTTACGGGGTCCTTTAAAAATGCTTGTACCCCGGATGGTTAAGGACAATTTCGCCGCCCTCGCCGTCCTCAACGGCCACTCCCTCACCCTCCAAGATGGTACCCACAGCCGTTAATTGCAGGCCTATTTCACCCCCCAGAGCCATTATTTCCGGTTCGCGCTCGGGGGCCGCGGTAAAGAGAATCTCGTAATCGTCGCCGCCGCCGAGAATGACCTCCATCAGGGACGGATCGGCGTCAAGAGCGGCTTGTGTGGCTGGCGAGAGGGGCGTCCGCGAGGCGTCAAGACGGGCGCCAACGCCCGAGACCTCACAGATGTGACCCAAATCCGCCGCCAGACCGTCTGAAATATCCACGCCCGCGCGCGCCACTCCGCGCAGCCGCCTTCCCAGTTCCAGCCGGGGCTCCGGCAAGCGATAGCGCGCGCACAGAAAATCGGCCGCTTCCCTGTCCGGCCCCGTCAGTTCCCCTTCGAGAACCCTCAACCCCAGCGCGGCGTCGCCAATGGTTCCCGACACAAACACCACGTCCCCCGCCCGCGCGCCCGAACGGACCATGACGCCCTGCTCTCCGGCTTCCCCCAACAGGGTCAGCGACAGCGTCAACGGGCCTGGGGTGGCCACCATATCGCCGCCGATCAGGGTCACGCCGAAGCTCTCCTGATCCTCCTTGAGCCCGGCGGAAAAAGCCTCCAGCCAGTCATCATCCACTTGCTCCGGCAAAGCGAGAACCAGGAGATAGGCGCGCGGCACCGCGCCCATGGCCGCCAGGTCGGAGAGATTGACCCGCAACAGTTTCCTGGCGATGAGCGCAGGGGATTCGTTTTCCGGGAAATGCACACCCGCCACCAGGGCATCCGCCGTCACCACCGTCCCGCGTCCACCCGCGGTCTCGAACAGGGCGGCGTCGTCGGTGAGCCCCATGGCGCCATCGCTGGCTTCGGCCAGGGGGGCGAAAAAACGGGCGATACGGTCGAATTCGTCGCCGTCGGCCTTATGACTCATGATCTCAGAACCTCCGGGGCTCAGCCCTCCCAGCCGTCCTCGCGCAGGGCATGGGCCAGGCGGTCGAGAACGGCATTGACGAAGGCGGGCTCGCGCTCTTCGAAAAAGGCGTGGGCGATATCCACGTATTCGGTGATGACCACACGCGGCGGCACCCGCGCACAGGCCAGAAGCTCAAAAGTCCCGGCCTTCAAAACCGCAAGCAATATGGGCTGTATGCGTTCCATTTTCCAATCATCGGCGAGGTTGGCGGCGATCATGGAATCGAGTTCCTCGCCGCGCGCGGCCACCCCTTCCACCAGGGTCACGAACAAATCGCGGTCGGCCCCGGCAATGGGTTCCTCGCCCTCGGCGCCCAGGCGATGACGGACAAATTCCTCGATCACGTCCTGCGCCGAGCCGTCGGCGAGCGCGATCTGATAGAGCGCCTGCACCGCCGCGAGACGGGCGGCACTGAGTACCGTGGCCGGGGAATCGCCCGGCCCGGCGGCATCATCCTTGTGGCCGCTGGAAGAGCCCGATGTGGGAGTCATCTCGGATACAGCTGAAAGTCGCGCTTGAGATGGATCATGTGAAGACAGGCACGGGCGGCGCGGGCTCCCTGGTCGCCCTTGTCCACCGCCGCGCGGGCCCAGGCCTGGTCGCGGTTCTCCACGGTCAACAGCCCGAACCCCACGGCCAGGGTAAACTCCTGGGCCAGATCCATGACGCCGCGTGAACATTCGCCGCAGACGATATCGTAATGGCTGGTTTCGCCGCGGATGACACAGCCCAGCACCACGAAGCCGTCCACGTGGCCCCCGCCCCCCGCATCACCTCCCAAATCTCCTCCTGACTCCACGGCATAGCGGATGGCGGCGGGAATCTCCAGCGCGCCGGGAACCGTAATGCTCTCATAAGTGGCTCCCGCCGCTTCCAGGGCGGCGACCGCGCCACGATGCATCTCGTCGCCGATATCCTCGTAGAACCGGGCCTCCACGATCAGCACATGAGGCGGATTTTGGGGGGAATTGGTCTTTTCGGTCATGGCTATCCGGTTTCCTGAATGGCCGCGGCACATGGCGACAAAGGCCGCTGTTCGACAATACTCAGGCCATAGCCGTCGAGCCCGACAATGCTGTGTTGGGTGTTGGAGAGCAGAATCATCTCCTTCAGACCGAGGTCGAGCAATATCTGCGCCCCCACCCCATAGTCCCTCAGTTCAACGGGAGGCGTTCCCGATTTCTTACCCGACTCAGCCCCGGAGTCACTCCCCGACTCACTCCCAGAATCGGAAAGCCGGGCCTTCATGCGGTCGAGCAGGCTGGTGGGCCGGGGCTCGCGGATCAGCACCACCACGCCGCGGCCGGCCTCGGCAACCATGGTCATGGCGGTGTGCAGCGCCGCGCCGTGGCCGCCATGGAGGTCGCCCAGCACATCTTCCAGCACGTTCATGGCATGCATACGCACCAGAACCGGCTCTGCGCCAGAAATATCCCCCTTCACCAGGGCGATGTGTTCGGCGTATTCCACCTCGTTGACGTAGACGATCATGCGGAAGCTGCCGCCATACAGGCTGTCCAGTTCGGTTTCCTGGACCCGCCGCACCACCTTTTCGGTGCGCCGCCGATAGGAAATGAGATCGGAAATGGTGGCGATCTTCAGCTCATGGGTGGCGGCGAACTCAATAAGGTCCGGCATGCGCGCCATGGAGCCGTCATCGTTCATGATTTCACAGATCACCCCGGAAGGATCGAGCCCGGCGAGGCGGGAAATGTCCACCGCCGCTTCGGTATGTCCGGCCCGCACCAGAACCCCGCCGTCACGGGCCACCAGCGGGAACACATGGCCCGGTGAAACGATGTCCCTGGCGTCCGATTTGCCGTCGATGGCCACGGCCACGGTGCGCGCCCTGTCGGCGGCGGAAATGCCGGTAGTGACGCCCTCGCGGGCCTCAATGGAGACGGTAAAAGCGGTCTGGTGGCGCGAGGCGTTCTCCGGCGACATGAGCCCCAGCCCCAGACGCCCCACCCGTTCCGGAGTCAGCGAAAGACAGATCAGCCCGCGCCCATGCTTGGCCATGAAATTGATGGACTCGGCGCTCGCCTTTTCGGCGGGGATGACGAGGTCGCCCTCGTTTTCGCGGTTTTCGTCATCCACCAGGATAAACATGCGCCCGGCCCTGGCCTCGGCGATCACGTCTTCGATGGAAACAAGATGTTTACGGTCGGACACGGCTACTCCTTTTCCATCAGGCGGGCCACATAACGCGCAAGCATGTCGATCTCCAGATTGAGGCGGTCGCCGGGCCGCAGAGAACCGAAAGTGGTACAGTCCTGGGTATGAGCAATAATATTGACCCCGAAGCGGCCCTCTTCAACCCAGTTTACCGTCAGCGACACCCCATCCAGCGCCACCGATCCCTTGGCCGCCATATAGGCCATGAGATCATCCCCGGCCTCGAAGGTATAGAGCAGGGAATCGCCCTGCGGCGATATGTCCGCCACCCGCGCCACGCCGTCCACATGGCCCGAGACAATATGCCCGCCCATCTCGTCGCCCATCCTCAGTGATCGTTCGAGGTTAACGGCTGTGCCTTCCTTCCAGTCACCCAGAATAGTACAGGACAGGGTCTCCCCGGAAACCTCCACCGCAAACCAATTGCCGTCCTTATCGGCACCTTTCTCCACAACCGTCAGGCAAACCCCGGAACAGGCGATGGAGGCGCCGATGTCAATCCCGGCGGCGTCATAGGCCGTGTCCAGCACAAAGCGGGTGTCGCCGTCGCGCCGCAGCGAACGCACGCGTCCCTTATCGGTGATGATTCCCGTGAACATGGCGTGTTTTAACGCACTATCCCGGCAAATGAAATCATTTGACCGGATAGTGCGCTACGCCTTGCGACCGTAAATTTCCACAATATCCTCACCCGAGGCGCGCACCGCCAGCCGCGTGAAGTCGGCCGTCATGGACAATTCGCCCACGCCGAAGGGAGCCACCGCGGCCAGGCCGTCGCCGCCCATGACGCGCGGCGCGCGGAACCATACCAGCCGGTCCACCAGGGAACGCCCCAAAAGAGCCGACGCCAGAGAGCCGCCGCCTTCCACCAGAACCCGCGTCACGCCGCGCTTGGCCAGCGCCTCCAAGGTCTCCAGCGGGTCGAGATAACCGTCCCTGTCACAGCCGTTCTTCATCACCTCGACGCCGCAATTGCCATAGGCCTCGAGCCGCGACTTATCGCCGTCGGCGCGGGTCACGAGCCAGGTGGGAACCTGCTCGGCATAGCGCACCAACCGGCTGGTCAGGGGCAGGCGCAGCCGCGCATCCATCACCACGCGCACCGGCGAGGCCGCTTCGAGCCCCGGCAAGCGGCAGGTCAAGTCGGGATCGTCCGCCTGTGCCGTGCCGCTGCCCACCATCACCGCGTCATGACGCAGACGCAGACCATGCACCGCCCGGCGCGACACCTCTCCGGTAATCCAGCGGCTCTCGCCGCGATGGGTGGCGATACGTCCGTCCAGGGTGGTGGCCAGTTTCAGCGTCACCAGCGGGCGGCCTTCCCTCACCCGCATCAGGAAACCGGCATTGACCTCCTCGGCCTGGTGGCCGCACAACCCCACATCTACGGTAATTCCCGCCTTTTTGAGGGCGGCGATGCCCTTTCCCGAGACCCGCGGGTCGGGGTCCTCCAGCGCCACCACGGCGCGGGAAATACCGGCCTCGATCAGGGCCCCCGCGCAGGGCGGCGTTTCCCCGGTATGGGCACAGGGTTCGAGAGAAATATAGGCAGTGGCGCCCTTGGCCTGGGAACCGGCACGGGACAGGGCCTGGGTTTCGGCGTGGGGGCGTCCCCCGGGCTGGGTCCAACCCCGGCCGACAATGCGAGGACGGCCGTCATTACCCGCCACCGTCAGCACACAGCCCACGGCGGGATTGGGCCATACCCGGCCCAGCCCCCGCCGCGCCAGGCCGAGGGCCGTTTCCATGAAAGGAAGGTCGCCAGAATCGATTCCTGCGGAATCGGTACCCGGCCCGTTTCCCGCCGAATCAGTCTTCGGTTCAGTCCTGGGCGGGCTGTTCGGGCTCTTCTTCGTCACTGATCTGCCCCACGAAGTCCTCGAAGTCCTTCGCCTCGCGGAAGTTCCGATAGACCGAAGCAAACCGCACATAGGCCACCTGATCGAGGGCGGCCAGGGCATCCATCACCATCTCGCCAATGGTCTCGGTGGGAATCTCGTTCTCACCGGAACTTTCAAGCCGCCGCTGGATACTGTTGGCGATGCGCTCGATGCGATCCGCGTCCACCGGCCGCTTGCGGCAGGAAATGCTCATGGAACGGATCAGCTTGTCGCGCTCGAAAGGCGCGCGGCGTCCGTTGCGTTTGAGCACCGTAAGATCACGCAGCTGGATGCGTTCGAAGGTGGTGAACCGCGAGCCACAGGCCGCGCACATGCGGCGGCGGCGGATCGCCGAATTGTCCTCGGTGGGACGTGAGTCCTTCACCTGAGTGTCGTCATGGCCGCAAAACGGACAGCGCATCTCCCCCCTCCTCTATTGCTTAAAGCGCCTCATTATAAATCGGGAACCTCCCGCACAACTCCTGAACCCTGGCATGCACGTCCCCTTCGACCTTGCTGTTGTCATCGGGGTTGGCGGCGAGACCGTCGAGAACGTCACCAATCATGTTCCCCACCTCGGTGAATTCCGCCACGCCGAAGCCACGGCTGGTGGCCGCCGGCGAACCGAGACGCACGCCCGAGGTGACCATGGGCTTCTCGGGATCAAAAGGCACCCCGTTCTTGTTACAGGTAATGGATGCATTCTCCAGGCTCGCCTCGGCGGCCTTGCCGGTGAGCTTCTTGGGCCGCAGATCCACCAGCATAAGATGGGTATCGGTGCCGCCGGAAACGATGTCGAGACCGCGATCCACCATGACCTGAGCCAGAGTGCTTGCGTTGTCGCAGACGGCCTCGATATAGGTCTTGAATTCCGGCTTCAGGGCCTCGCCGAAGGCCACCGCCTTGGCGGCGATCACATGCATCAGCGGGCCACCCTGAAGGCCGGGGAAAATGGCGGAGTTGATCTTCTTGCCGAGATCGGCGTCGCGCGACAGGACCATGCCGCCGCGCGGACCACGCAGGGTCTTGTGAGTAGTGGTTGTCACCACGTCGGCGATGGGCAGCGGGCTGGGATGTTTACCCGTCGCCACCAGGCCTGCGAAATGAGCCATGTCCACCATCAGATAGGCGCCCACCTTGTCGGCGATATCACGGAATTTCTGAAAGTCTATGGTGCGCGGATAGGCCGAACCGCCGGCGATGATGAGCTTGGGCTTGTGCTCGGTGGCGAGCTGTTCCACCTCGTCGAAATCAATCAGGTGGTCGTCGCGCTTGACGCCGTACTGGACGGCGTTGAACCATTTTCCCGATTCATTGGGCGGCGCGCCGTGGGTGAGATGCCCGCCGGCGGCCAGCGACATGCCGAGAATGGTGTCGCCGGGCTTGATCAGGGCGAGAAAGACGGCCTGATTGGCCTGGGAGCCGGAATGGGCCTGAACGTTGATGAATTCACAATCAAACAGCTTCTTGGCGCGATCAATGGCCAGGGTCTCGGCCACGTCCACGAACTCACAGCCGCCGTAATAGCGGCGGCCGGGATAGCCCTCGGCGTATTTGTTGGTCATCAACGTGCCCAGGGCGTCGAGAACGGCCTTGGAAACGATGTTTTCCGAAGCAATGAGTTCGATCTGGTCGCGCTGCCGTCCGTATTCATCCTCGATGGCCTTGAGCACATCGGGGTCGGTCTCGGCCAGCCGGGAGCCAAAGAAAACTTCAGTCGTCATGGTTACGCTTTCCCTTCCAATTCTAGTTCCCCAGCATTCCCCCGCGTCGCTTTGGGGCCGCAAGAGGCTGGTTTATCCTATCTTGGCGACGCGGCGCGCATGCCGTCCGCCCTCAAATTCCGTCTCCAGGAAAACCTTCAGGCATTCCCTGGCCACATCCATGCCAATAATGCGCTCGCCCAGGGCAAGAACATTGGCGTCGTTATGCTGGCGCGAAAGCCGCGCCGTTTCGGCGTTGTGGCACAAAGCGGCGCGAATGCCGGAATGCCTGTTGGCGGTAATACTGACGCCGATTCCGCTGCCGCAAACCAAAACACCCCGCCCCGCCTTGCCTTGCGCTACGGCCTCGGCAAGGGCATGAGCGAAATCCGGATAGTCCACGGAATCGGGACTATCGGTTCCAAGGTCTAGCACAGCATAACCGAGGCTGGAAAGTTCCTCCTTAAGGGCCGTTTTCATCTCATAACCGCCATGGTCCGAGGCGATGGCCACCACCTGTTTATTCCCGTCCTCTGACATGGCCTCGTCCGCGCCCGCTCCATCACCGCAAAAAATGCCGCAATCCGGCGCTGGTTAAAGCGCCCGAAGGGAAGGATGTATATCATCCGAAGCGCTAAATGAACACCAAATATCGAAGAAAGCCACCCCCTCGCCACAAAATCTATCATCGGGTGAGGCCGCCGCCTGTTCTTGCGGCTTTGAATAAGGAAAAAGAAAGGAGCGAGGAAAAATTCGAGGATATACTGGAAATCAATTGTAATGAACATGAAGTATCCATTACAATTGACAATAATTAACCGGCATGTAACGAAGAGATATTCAAATTCACTTGTATACTTAACAGGAATAAAGAAGATGAGTTCTGAAAAATCGGGCAACTTATCCAACGGCGAAACCCTAAAAATGACGGCCGATGTAGTATCCGCCTATGTGGGTAACAACGTGGTGCCCTCGGGCCAGCTTGCCGGGGTCATCGGCGCGGTCCATACCACCCTTTTAAATCTGGATAAGAACGGCAGCGGCGGCCAACAGACACCCGCCGTGTCGATTCGTAAGTCGGTCACGCCGGGCTTCATCATCTGCCTCGAGGACGGCAAGAAGCTGAAGATGCTCAAGCGTCACCTGCGCACCACCTACGGCATGACTCCCGACGAATACCGTACGAAATGGGGCCTGCCCGTGGATTATCCCATGGTAGCCCCCAACTACGCCAAACAGCGTTCCGAATTCGCCAAGAAAATCGGCCTCGGACTGGGCTCCAGGGGCCGCAAGAAAAAGGCGTAAAAGCCCCCCCAGACCCGTTTCCACTCCCGTTTAGCCTGTCCCCTTATTCTTCGCCCAATATCGTTTAAGATCCCGCTTCACGCCCCCGGCGAGAAGAAACATGCCGATGCCGTTGGGCAACGCCATGGCGAAGATCATGGCGTCGGAAAAGCCGATCACCTTACCCAGCTCCATGGAGGCGCCGATCACGGTGAAGGTACAGAACAGGAGCTTGAAAATATGGTCCGAGGCGAGGGTTTCCCCGAACAGGTAAGTCCAGGCTTTTAACCCGTAATAGGACCAGGTGATGATGGTGGAGAAGGCGAACAGGGTCACGGCCACCGCCAACAGATAGGGGAACCAGTCGAAGGCGGAGGCAAACGCCGCCGACGTCATTTCCACCCCGCGCAGGCCCTCACCATCCAGATAAACCCCTGAAATCACGATCACCAGCGCCGTCATGGAACAAATAATCACGGTGTCCACGAAAGGCTCCAACAGCGACACGAATCCCACCGAAAGCGGCTCTTCCGTTCGCACCGCCGAATAGGCGATGGGGGCCGATCCGATCCCCGCCTCGTTGGAAAAGGTGGCCCTCTGGAATCCCCACATGATCACCCCGATCAGACCCCCATACCCGGCCTCGGGCGTGAAGGCGCCAACGAAAATGGCGTGCAGGGCGTCGGGCACCCTCTCGGCGTGGATGAACAGGATGACAACGGCGGACAGAATGTAAAACAGCCCCATGAAGGGCACCACGAACTCGGTCACATGGGCGATGCTCTTGATGCCGCCGATGATCACCAGGGCGACAATGGACGCCAGGATAAGGCCGAACAGCCAGCCGCTTTCGTTGAAAAAGCCCGCTGCGCCGCCGGTGGCCGCCGCCACCTGCTGGAATGCCTGATTGGCCTGGAACATGTTGCCCGCGCCCAACGCCCCGCCCACGCACATGACCGCGAAAAAGACCGCCAGCACCTTGCCCAGACGAGGCAGGCCACGCTCCGCCAGGCCGCGGCTGAGGTAATACATGGCGCCGCCGGAAACCGTGCCGTCCTCGTGCACCACGCGGTATTTGGCGCCGAGCGAACATTCCAGGAATTTCGACGCCATGCCGAAAAAGGCGGCGATGATCATCCACAATGTGGCGCCCGGCCCGCCTAGCGCGATAGCAGCCGCCACGCCGGCGATATTACCCAGCCCCACCGTGCCCGAAAGCGCCGCCGTCAGGGCCTGGAAGTGGGTGACCTCGCCGGGTCCGGAACTGCGGGCGCGGCGTCCCCGCACCACCGAAAAGGCATGGGCAAAGCCCCAGAAATTGATGAACCGGAAGTAGAAGGTGAAGATCACGGCGGTGAGGATGAGCCACACCACGATCACCGGGAACCGCGACTCGCCCACCGACACGGTATAGAAAACAAACCCGGTCACGGCGTCGGAAATGGGGGCGATGGCCTCGTTGAGGCGCTGGTCGAAGCTCATTTCCGCCATCTCGGCCATATCCGCCGTCTCCGTGGCCGGTGCATCGCCCGCCGCCAGGACCGTGCCCGACACCAACAGAACCAAAATCAAAAGAATGCGGAGATACAGCCGTTTCATGAGTCCCCCAAATGATCTCCCCCCCTCAAGGGTGCCTCCTTCAATTTCCGCCATGCCCACGGACGCCCCTGCCCGCGACAAACACCTAAACCAGGTCCGACCGTTTCTTGCGCCTGCGTTCCTTGTTCCGCTTCATCACATAGAACAATTTATTCATGGCCATCTTTTGCAGTGTTTCCTGCCCCACGGCGGGATCGGCCACCATGGAAACCTCCGTCAGAGTCACCGGATCCACGGCGGTGACCTTCAGATGTTTCCCAACCTGCCAGAACTCGAACAGAATCTCGCCGGAAATTCTGGCACCTTTACCCCTGGTATTTCGCCTGACCATGATTATTTAATTTCATATCACGGCGTGAAAATCAATTTCATCCTGGAATCAATGTCTTGATCTTCTGTGACGGCTATCACAGACTGCGCCGCACCGGGGTTGTTAATTATTTGTTAACTATTTAAGAAACCTTCCGCCTCTCGACGTCCCCCATGGGGAAGCGGGAGGGGCGCGGGGTGTGGTTTTGCATGGTTTTTAGGAAGAATAATGGAAAAGACCGTTAAAGGAACCGGCCCATGAAGGCCCCCGTGGTTCTGGCCTGGAGTGTTGTGGGACTCGCGGCGGTTGGCGCGAGCGCCAGCTTCCTCCAGGGCGTCAAAATGGAGAATACCGAGACGGTGGTGGTGACCACCACCGTTCCCGTGCGCGAAAAGCCGTCTTCCGATTTCAAGGTAGTGGATCTGGGACTCTTTAAGGTCCAGAAGGTGCGCGGCGGCAAGTCCGTACGCTTTGAGGTCCTCAAAGTAGAAATCGAGGTCTACAAGGGCGCGAAAATAGAAAAACTGGCCAAGCTCTCGCCGCGCCTGCGCCAGGATTTCTACATGGTTCTGCGCAAGAAAATGACCCGGGTTCCCGATACCGGCGCCATTGCCCTCGATTCCCCGAAGCTGAAAAAGAAACTCATTTCCCTCGCCCGCAAACGCCTGGGAAAAGGCGTGGTGCACGACGTCCAGGTCACTGACCACCAGAAAGCCGTGCGCGAGTATATGAAAGAGGTGCAGGGGAAGAAGAAGAAAAAGAAAAAAACCCGCAGCGGAACATGGCTGGAAGGCGACTAGACCCACCCCGACCCCTGACCGACCCCAACCCCGCCCCGTGATAGAGCGGCTCAAGGCTGCCCCCCTTTACACTTCCGAGATTATTTCCGCGATTCCGTCATAGGCGCGGTGCAGGTCGTCCTCGGCGATGCAATAGGGCGGCATCAGGTACACCACATTTCCCAGGGGGCGCAGCAACAGACCGCGCGAAAGAAACTCCTCACGCTGCTGCTGGCTCCAAGCCGACCCATATGCCGCGCTCTCACCTTCAAGGTCGAAGGCGGCGATGGAGCCCATGACCCTGGTGCGGCGCACGTTGGGCAGGCGCGCGAGATCGCGCAGTCGCAGGCGGTGAAGGTCTTCCATGGCCGCCACCCGCTTCAGGGTGGATTCAGTTTCGAAAAGATCGAGCGAGGCCAGGGCCGCCGCGCAGCCCAGCGGGTTGGCGGTGAAGGAATGGCCATGGGCCAGCGCGCTCTCGAAATCATCGCCCACAAAAGCATCGTGAATCTCGTCGCTGCAAATGGTGGCGGCCAGGGGCAGGAATCCGCTGGTGAGCCCCTTGGCGAGACAGATGATATCGGGCGCAATCTGCGCCTTGTCACAGGCGAACATATGCCCGGTGCGGCCGAATCCCGTCATCACCTCGTCGAAGATAATCAAAATCCCCGCCTCGCGCAGCCGTTCGCATAAGGCGCGCAGAAATTCCGGACGGCACATGCGCATACCGCCCGCCCCCTGCACCAGGGGTTCGATGATAACCGCGGCCACCTCGCCGCCACAGCTATCGAGAACGGCGTCGATTTCCGCCAAAGCCTCGGCTTCCTTTTCCGGGGCGCCATTATCACCCTCCCAGGTGGCGGCAAAGGGCAGGAACGTCACCGGCAGCACCAGATCGTCGAAGGGCGCGTAGAATCCGGTGGACGCCCCCACCGACATGGCGCCCAGGGTGTCGCCGTGATAGCCCCCGGAAACGGCGAGGAAACGTTTGCGCCCGGTCTCGCCCTTGTTGCGCCAGTACTGCCAGGCGATCTTCAGGGCCACTTCCACCGCCGTGGACCCGTTATCGGAATAAAATACCCGCG
>JADHSZ010000063.1 GCA_016776635.1 Alphaproteobacteria bacterium | reverse complement strand
TCGAGCATCACATAGGCCACGCGCTGGCCCGGGCCGTGATAGGTGAACTGGCCGCCGCGCCCGGTCCTGTGCACGGGAAAGCGGTTGCTATCGAGAAGGTCTTCGTCGCGGGCGCTGGTGCCGGCGGTATAGAGCGGCGGGTGCTCCAACAGCCATACCATCTCAGCCGCGCTGCCCTCGCGGATGGCGGCCACCCGCGCCTCCATTTGCGCCACAGCATCTTCATAGTCCACCGGTTGGTCGCTGATGCGCCATTGGAGGGAAGAAATGGTCGGGGTGGGGGTCATGGAAGGGTTGTCCTCGGCCCGTGATTCTGCTATTTCCGGCACGTCTAAATGACATTCCTTTGAGGGAGTTTACAAGCGGTCGTGGCGGAATTGGTAGACGCGCAACGTTGAGGTCGTTGTGGGATAACATCCCGTGGAAGTTCGAGTCTTCTCGACCGCACCAATCTTCAGGGCCCGCCATGTCTTTGCGCGGGTCTTGTCGTATGGAGGGGCCTTAAACCCGGCTCCCCCCGCTCCCTGGGACATCAGGCGAAGAGGACGGCACGGTGACCAAGCGCGAAACCCATAACCCCGACGCCATGCCGAGCGCCGAAGAGCTCTTCGGGCTCAAGCCCGAACTCGTCACCCGCGTGGTGGAGGCCCTGGAATCCGGGGATCACGCCCTGGTGCGCTCGCTGGTCTCGGATTTGGGCGGCGCCGACATGGCCGATCTTCTGGAGCCCCTGCGCACCGACCAGCGCGAGGCGCTGGTGGAATTGCTGCGCCCGGATTTCGATCCGGAAATTCTCGCCGAACTCGACGAAACCGTGCGCGAACAGGTGGTGGAACAGATGGGGGCCGAAGAAGTGGCCGCCGCCATCACCGAGCTCGATTCCGATGACGCGGTGGAGGTCATCGAAGACCTCGAGGAAGAGGTTCAGCAGAAGGTTCTTGAGGAAATTCCCGAGGAAGAGCGCGCCATCCTCGAGGACAGTCTCGCCTATCCGGAGGAAAGCGCGGGCCGCCTCATGCAGCGCGAACTGGTGTCGGTGCCGACCCATTGGACGGTGGGCGCGGTCATCGATTTCCTGCGCTCGGATGAAGACCTGCCCGACGATTTCTACGATCTCTTCATCGTCGATCCCCACCATCATCCCGTGGGCAGCGTGCCCTTAAGCCGGGTGCTGCGCTCGAAGCGCGAGGCAAGGGTGGACGAGATCATGGACCCGTCGCCGAAACCGGTTTCCGCGACCATGGACCAAGAGGAAGTGGCCTTTCTGTTTCGCCGCCACGATCTCATTTCCGCCCCTGTCATCGATAATGAGAGCCGCCTCGTGGGCGTCATCACCATCGATGACGTGGTGGACGTGATCGACGAAGAGGCGGGCGAGGACATCCTGCGCCTCGGCGGCGTGGCGGAAGAAGATTTCTACGGCGCGGTGGTGGAAACCACGCGGCGGCGTTTTACCTGGTTGCTGGTCAATCTCGGCACCGCCTTCCTCGCTTCGCTGGTAATTTTCCAGTTCGAGGACACCATCGCCAAATTCGTGGCGCTGGCGGTGCTCATGCCCATCGTCGCCTCCATGGGCGGCAATGCGGGCACCCAGACCCTGACGGTGGCGGTGCGCGCCCTGGCCATGAAGGAACTGACCCGCACCAATGCCCTGCGCGCGGTGGGCAAGGAGCTCCTGGTCAACGGCGTCAACGGCGTCTTCTTCGCCATTATCACCGGACTGGCCGCCGCCTGGTGGTTCAATGATCCGCTCATGGGCGCCATCATCGCCGCGGCCATGATCATCAATCTGGTGATTGCCGGATTGGCGGGAACCCTCATTCCCTTAGGCCTAACCCGGATCGGCGTGGACCCGGCCATCGCCTCGGGCACCTTCGTCACCACCGTCACCGATGTGGTGGGGTTCCTCGCTTTCCTGGGGCTGGCGGCCCTGTACCTGGCCTAGCCTTGGGCGCTCCCTCAGGGCATGGGTGCCATGGCGCCGGCGTCCCCATTGTGTGCTTTTCCAGAGCGTGTCGGCTTCAGTGGAGCGGGGGAGTCCGCCACACATCGGTTCCCGGAGCCTATACCGGCGCATAGCTTCCTAAGGTTGTTTGGAAAAGCTAGACTGGCGACACCTTAAAAACTGCCCTATAAATGATTATCCAAGACATGCCGGATTAAATGGATTTTCTGAGATTTCTTGACGGGAGCCTGGACCCTGGTCTCGCTTTTCCTGGAAGCTACGACCCGTTTCTGGTCATCCTGTCCTATTTGGTCGCCGCCCTCGCCTCTTTCTCCGCTCTTGAACTGGCTGAACGCGTTCGTGCTGCGCCGCAGCGACGCACCACGGCGCTGTGGCTGGCGAGTGGATCGTTGGCCATGGGCAGCGGCGTGTGGTCCATGCATTTCATCGGCATGCTGGCTTTCAGCCTGCCGGTGGCAGTCCGCTACGACCTTCCCTTAACCCTTTTGTCGATGATTCCGGCCATTTTCGCCAGCGCGGTTGCGCTCCACATGATCGAGCAGGAAAGGGTCTCCTGGCGCGGGCTTCTCGTCGGAGGAGCGCTCATGGGGGCCGGGATCGGGACCATGCATTACACCGGCATGGCGGCCATGCGCATGGACGCGGCAACCTTTTACGACCCGCTTCTGTTTACCATGTCGCTCGTCATCGCCGTTCTCCTCGCTACTATCGCCCTTTCCATCAAACACTGGGCGCTTGTAATCGGTGATATCCGCAAGCGCCGGGTCCAAATCGCAAGCGCGTTGGTGATGGGGCTGGCCATCGTCGGCATGCATTACACGGCCATGGCGGCGGCATTCTTCTTCCCATCGGAGGTCGCGGATGCGGACATCGCCGTCATAGAACCCCTGTGGCTTGGCGTCTGGATCGGTGGAATCGTCGTTCTGATCCTGACTCTGGCCACATCTGCGGCCATTATCGGCCAACGCTTGGCGCTGTTGTCCCGGCTGGAGAAAGAGATTAAAGAGCGGCAACAAGCTGACGAGTCGGCAAGACTGAGCCGTGAGCAAATTTCAAGGATTCTCGAAAGCACCCATGACATTGTTTTCGCGGTCGATCAGGACTGGCGCATTGTCTACGCAAACCATCATGCCGAGGCATTCTTCGGGGAACGGGCGGATCTGCTCGCCAAGGGTGCGTTATGGGACAAGGTCCCGGAGTTAGCGAGTTTTTTCTATAAAAAACTGACCCAAGCTATGTCTTGTGAAAAAGCCGTAATATTCGAGGGCTTTTACCCCCCCAAGTCGCTTTGGTTCGACGCCAGGGCGTTTCCCACGCCCGACGGGCTGGCCATCTATCTTCTGGACATTACCCAGAGCAAGCAGGCGGAAGAAATTCTGCGTGAAAGCGAAATGCTCTTCCGTACCATGACCGACGGCGCTCCGGCCATGCTCTGGATGACCGATACCTCTGGAAAAAGCATCTTCTTCAACCAGGCCTGGCTTGATTTTATCGGGCGCAAGAGAGAGGAGACCTTCGCCGAGACATGGGTTGAACACCTGCATCCTGATGACCGCCAACGCTGTCTCGAGACCGTCGATGACGCCTTCTCGACACATCACCCGTTTGAGATGGAATACCGGCTCAAGTGTAAGGACGGTGAATACCACTGGTTTTATGATCGTGGGAAGCCGCGTTTCAGATCCGACAATGTTTTTGACGGGTTCATCGGCGTGGCCACGGACATCACGGAACAGAAAGAAGCGGAGCAACGGATTCTGCACCAGGATACCCACGATACGTTGACGGGCCTCCCCAACCAGGCCCTGTTGCTGGACAGGCTGCATCAGGCCACGGCCAACAGCACACGGCAGGAAACGGTCGTTGCACTGTTAATTATCAGCCTCGATCAATTCAAGAAGGTCAACGACAATTTGGGCCGCAAGGCGGGCGACCAGTTACTGCTGAAGATCGGCCCAAGGCTGAGAACCGTTATGCGGGAAACCGATACGGTTACCCGGCTGGGTGGTGACGAATTTGCCGTCATCATCCCGGACCTCGACAGTACGCATGTGGTGGAAAGCACATCGCGAAGGATATTGAGGGAACTGGCCGCCCCTTTCTTGATCGGGGGAACCGAAATATTTATTTCGGCCAGCATCGGCATTGCGTTTTTTCCCTCCGATGCCGAAGAGGTGGAAACTCTGTTGCTGAACGCCAATTCAGCCATGCGCCAGGCCAAAAAATCCGGGGGAAACACGTCCAGATATTACACCGCGCGGATGAATGTGGAGGCCGCCGAACATCTGCATATGGAAGAACACTTGCACCATGCGCTCGAACGTAAGGAGCTGGCCATGCACTACCAGCCGATCATCGATTTCAAAACAGGAACGGTGAAGGGCGCTGAAGCGCTTATGCGCTGGACACATCCCAGTCTGGGGATCATTCCGCCGGACAAGTTCATACCCTTGGCGGAAGAGACGGGATTGATCGAATCCATGGGCCGTTGGGGGCTTCACACTGCTTGCAAACAGTTGAGAGCGTGGCGCGACCAGGATTTGGGAGAGTTCTACATGGCGGTGAATCTGTCGGTTCGGCAGTGCCGCGACATATCCTTTTGGGACATGATCGAGGAAGGTTTAAGCGCAGCCGGGCTGGATCATGCCTCACTGACGCTGGAGATCACGGAAAGTCTCTTCATAGACTCAGGCAATGAAAAGATGATGACTGCTCTTCAGGATTTGAGAAAAAAAGGCGTCAGCCTCTCCGTGGATGATTTTGGGACCGGGTATTCCTCCCTCGGCTATCTCAGGCGTTTTCCCATTGATATCCTGAAGATTGACCGCTCGTTCGTAGAGAACGTGGCCAACAACCCCGAGGACAAAGCCCTGGTCGAGGCCATCATAGCCATGGCCCGCAGTCTGAATCTAAAGGTGGTCGCCGAGGGTTTGGAAACACAGGAACAAATGAAAATCCTGCAAGATTTAAATTGTGATCTGGCGCAGGGATTCCTGATAAGCAAACCAATGCCGGCGGATGAATTCGTTGCCTTTCTCCAGGATCATAAATCTCCGGCAAGGGGCCTTGGCGCCGTTTAGGGGACGCGAGTTCCCCCGGGCTCGCCGCTCTGTATCTGGCCTGACGCCTAAGGCATGGGTGGCGTGGCGTCGCCGGCGTCTTCCTGGGGCGTGATCACCATATTCACCATCGAGCCGATCAGGGTATTGGACTGAATCTGTAGGCTGGCGATGCGGTTTCCCCGGCTATAGGTGAGGATGCTCACCTCCGAGCGCACCACGGCGATTTCCTTCCAGTCGAATTTGGGCATCTCGTTGCGGAAGAAATCGAAGATTTCCATGGCCGAATGGCCGCTGGAGATCACCAGCCGTCCGATCCAGTTCTCCTGCTTGCCCAGGATAAAGGTGCGTTCCAGGTCCATTTCTGAATCGGTGGGGATGGGCACGTCGCTGAACTGGCCGAAGGAAGGCGTAACCTGCCCGTCCTCGCTGGCGGGGCCGCTGATCGGCGTCATCTTCGCCTTGGGCCCACAGGCGGCGAGTCCGGCGGAAAGACCAAGCACAAAACACCCGGCCAAAACCGTTCGCGAAAAGGCCGTGGCCGACGGGTGACGTCCCCCGAATATTTCCCGCCTGAACATTTCTCCCCCGAACATTTCCTCTAGATCCCCGTAAGAGCGTTTTCCCAAACCCATGCGCGACGGTCTCACGCTCTGCTTTCCTCGTCAACACCTGGAATGGGAGCGCTATCCCTGGCCGGTCATTTCCATAAAGGCGGGCCATACCTGATCGGGGTAAAAGCGGTGTCCGCCCGGCCCCGACACGGCGCACAGCATCTCCGGTACCCCCATGGCGCCATAGATATCCCCGGCGGCGGCGGCCATGGCGGCGGCCCCGGAAAAGGGGTAGAGGTGGTCATTGACGCCGGAAACCACCACCAGGGGGCGTGGCGCGCAGAGCCGCAGGACGTCATCGTTCTCCAGCCATTGCAGGATTCCCGGAATCACGGCGTCGGCACAACCGCTGCGGCATCCGATGGTGTCGCGGTAGGCGCCCACACAGCCGCTGGCGATAACGGCGCCGATACGGCTGTCCAGAGCCGCCGCGTAAAGGCCGGCCTCGCCGCCCGCCGAATTTCCCATCACATGGATACGCGCCGGGTCGAGGCCCATATCCTTTCCCTCCGCCTGCAGCCAGTCGATGACGGCGGAGACGTCGGAGGCCCGCTCACCGAGAAGGGTGCGGCCCAGCAACAGGGTGTGCTGGACGGCATCGAAACAGAGATGGGGCGTGGGATGTGTGAGTTTTTTTTCACGGCGCTCACCGAAACAGGACTGCTCGATGCATACCGCCGCGTAACCGTGGCGTACCGCCTGCAGGGCGTAATCGGCGTTCGCGGCGAGCTTGTTGTAATCGTCGGGCATGCGCGTCTCGCCCCAGGAAAGATGAACGCCGGAATTGTGGCCGTGCAGGCACAACATGACCGGCAGAGGGGCATCCGCGCCATTCTTGTCGCCATCCTGGCGGCTATCTTGAGGCCGGACCACGGTGACGGGAATATGGTCTTCGGCGGCGGCCAGATAATAGGCGCGCCCTTCAAGGCTACCGGAGATGGAAACGGGTATGGGGTGAGGCCGTGATTCCACCACCGATGGCGGCGTTTCCATTCTTTCATAACCGATCAGCTGCGCCAGCTTGGCCCGTGCTTTTTCCTGCCATTCCTGCGGGTCGGCGATTGCGGCCCGGCCCCAGGAAAGGTGCAGGGGAACCGATTCATAAGCCGTGAAATGGGCGTGACTGGGGCTAAGATCGATTCCCCGGGGTGGCTGCGGATAGGAATCGAAGCGTCCCGTTACAAGAAGAGCGATACGCCGTGTTAGTGCCAGATGGTAGGCTTTTATGCGGGCGATGAGAGATTGATGAACCATCTTCAACTCCTTTGCCGGCGCAGGCCGCTCTACTTGCTGGTGGCCACGAAAACGCCGTCCCAGTCGGCGGGCGGCGGGTTGGCCTCGAACTCGGCGATTCGTTCCGCGTAGAGGTCATAGAGTTTTCCCAGCCGTTCTTCCTTGTCGAGGTTGCGGCATTCGGCAAGGAAGTTCTTGGCCTTTTCCCAGTCCTGGGCGCGATAGGTCTGAAGCATATAGTTATGGCGGCTCATCTGCGACTGGAAGGCGGCGCTGTCATGCATTTCTTCGTCGCCGTGGAGGGTGAAGATACGCACCGGTACGGTCTTGCCCTTGACCTGGATCAGGTCCATCTCGAGCATCGCCATGCCGTCGATCAGCTTCTCAGTGTTCTCGCCGATGACGATATCCACGCCATAGGTCTTGGACTGGCCTTCCAGCCGCGAGGCCAGGTTCACGTCGTCGCCTAAGACCGAATAATCGAAACGCTGGTCGGAACCCATATTGCCCACGCAACAGGGGCCGGAATTCACCCCCACGCCGATATTCACGGGGATGTATTTCTTCCCTTCCTCGACCGCCGTGGCTTCCCATTCCACGTTGAGCTCGTGCAGGGTTTTCATCATCTCCATACCGGCGATGCTGGCGTTCCTGGCATGGTCGGGATCGTCGATGGGCGCATTCCAGAAGGCCATGATGGCGTCGCCCATATATTTATCCACGGTGCCGCTGTTGGACATGATGATGTCGGTCATGGGGGTGAGGAAACGGTTGATGAAGCTGGTCAGCCCCTCGGCGTCGAACTGTTCGGAAATGGTGGTGAAGCCCCGGATGTCACAGAACAACAACGTCATGTCCTTGGTTTCGCCGCCCAAAGCCAGGCTCGAGGGGTCATCGGCCAGCTTTTCGACCATGGCCGGCGACAGGTAATGGGAAAACGCGCCGCGCACCTGCTCTTTCTCGGCCTCGGTCTTAAGGTAGGTGATCAGCGATTCCACCATATAGATCACCAGCGCCGTCACCGACGGGAAGATGGGGTCGATAAGCCAGTGCAGGGTGGTATAGGCGTACCAGGAAAAGGCGACGGCGGCGGCGATGATGACGATGCCGATAATGGCTGAGACCAGCGCCCCGAATTTAGGCAGCATAACAATCAGCAACAGACCAAATACCAGTAGATAGATAGCCTCGGCGCCGGTGGCCCAGTCGGGCCGTTCCAGATAGTCGGTGGTTTCGGTGAACAAAGGCAGGAACATCTGTTCCATGACCTGGGCGTGAATCTCCACCCCCGCGGTCACGGGGCTCAGCGGGGTTGCGCGCTGATCCTTGAGCCCGGCGGCGCTGGTGCCGATCAGGATCACATTGCCTTCGATGAATTTCTTGAATTCCTCCGGGTCGGTGGCCTCGTCGAACAGCTTCCAGGCGGGGAAATAACGCTCTGGCACATATTCTGTGTAATGCACATAGACGTTGCCGTTGGCATCGGTGGGCACCTCCACCTGGCCGATTTTGATGTTGTTGATTCCGGTATGCTCACCCAGGCTTTGCTCGCCGCTGGCACCCGACGACTTCACCACATAGGTCTTGGCGCCCTGTACCGTGCGCACCGCCTCCGGCGCCAGGGTAGGATACAAGGTGTCCCCGAGACGCACGATCATGGGTACGCGGCGCACGATGCCGTCGGGGTCGGCCACCATGTTAAAGCTGCCGTTGCCCTTGGCGCCTTTTTCTATCTGGGGCAGGTTAACCACGCTGCCGGAGAAAAAGGGAACGAAGGGGGCGGGGTCGTCCCCGGCCTTGGCGAAGGTTCCCTTCACCGCCGGCTTGCGGGTGATCTCGCCGTTGGTCAGGGTGAAGCCCGTGACCACGTTGGACTTGGCCATGGTCTCGCCCAGGAAATCGTCGTGATCGGGAATCCGTTCGGCGAATTTCGCCAACACGTTTTTCCCCGGCACGTCGGGCCACAGGGGCATGATATTTTTGGGCGAGGTGCGGTCGGGCTCGGAGAAAACGATATCGAAGACCACCACCGCGGCGCCCAGCTCGGTCAGCCTTGTGACCATCTTGGCGACCACGGTGCGCGGCCACGGCCACTGTCCGATTTTTTCCAGTGAGGCATCGTCAAGATCGACGATGCGTACCGGCAGAGGCGTGTATTCCCGGGGCTCGATACGCTGGAAGGTGTCGAACACCATGGCGCGGATATTGACCACCGCCACCGGCTCGCTCAACCGCGCGGCAATGGCCAGCCCAAGGATGGCCAGGGGCAGCAGAATATGCAGCCAACTTCTCAACATGGGGGAAATGCTAGAGCACCCTCCGGCCAAATGGAAACAATTTGATGGCGGAGGCCCTATTTCTGCCGGGGCGGAGTCCCCATTCCGGATTATGTGGCGGTGCTATTTCTTGGGCTTGTCGCCGGGAAGCTGGCGCAGAAGAAAGGCCGGTGTGTCATCGCCCATCCCCGCGGCCCCGGCGTTTTCCTTCTTCGGGCGCTGGGTTCTCGATTTGTCCCGTGATTTGCTTTCCGGCCTGGCTTCCGATGCGGATTTGGCGGGCGCGCTTTCGTCTTTGGCGCCCTCTTTGGCGCCGTCACCGCTGGGGGCCGTTTTGGCCGTGCTGCGCGGCTTTCTTTCGCCATTTCGCTTCTGGGCCGGCTTGCGCGAACGGGAACGGCGTCTCGGCTCGCGGTGGGACGGCTCTCTTGTCTCTGTGGCCTCTGCCTTCTCCCCTGGGGGGGCGCTTTTGACTCCTGAAGTTTTGACTCCGGAAATCTCGATGGGGGTGATTTTCTTCCCCAGAAGGCGGGTGATGGCGTCGAGATATTTCCCATCCTCGGGCGTCGCCAGCATCAACGCGCGTCCCTCGCGTCCGGCGCGCCCGGTACGGCCGATACGGTGCACGTAATCATCGGCATGGCTGGGCACGTCGTAATTGAAAACGTGGGAGACATTGGTCACGTCGAGGCCACGGGCGGCCACGTCGCTGGCCACCAGAAGGGTGATGTTGTTGTTGCGGAAATCATCCAGGGTCTTGGTGCGCAGATGCTGGTCCATGTCGCCGTGGAGCGGCGAGGCGGGCATGCCGTGACTGCTCAGATCCTTGACCAGGGGGCCGATATCGCGCTTGCGGTTACAGAAAATAATGGCCTGTGAAATCTCCTCGTTGCCGATCAGGGCGCGCAGGGCGGCGTGTTTGCCGCGCGGCGACACCGTGGCTACGAAATGGGAGACGGTCACGGCGGCGGTGGCGGGGGGGTCGACGCTGATTTCCTTGGGGTTCATCAGGAACTTATCGGCGAGCCTGCGGATTTCAGGCGGCATGGTGGCCGAGAAAAACAGGGTCTGACGGATTTTCGGCAACAGCGAGACGATGCGCTCCACGTCGGGGACGAATCCCATGTCGAGCATGCGGTCGGACTCGTCGATGACCAGAACCTTGACGTCGGACAACAGGATGTTGCCGCGCTCGAAAAGGTCGATCAGCCGCCCCGGCGTGGCGATCAGCACGTCCACCCCGCGCGCCAGGGCGCGCTGCTGGTCGCCGAAGGATGTGCCGCCGATAAGCAGCGCCTTGCTCAGGTTGTGGTACTTGCCATAGGTTTCGAAACTCTCCGAGACCTGGGCCGCCAGTTCGCGGGTGGGCTCCAGGATCAGCGAGCGCGGCATACGGGCCCGGGCCCGGCCGGCGTCCAGTATTTCGATCATGGGCAGGGTGAAGCCGGCGGTCTTGCCGGTGCCGGTCTGGGCGCAGCCGAGGATATCGCGGCCCATCAGGGCTACGGGGATAGCCTTGGCCTGGATCGGCGTGGGCTCGCTATAGCCCGCCTCGTCGATGGCGCGAAGGGTGTCGGGGCTAAGCCCCAGTTCAGAAAAACTCATTCAATTCCATTTATCGGGAAGACATAAAAACCGTGCCGCTGAAGTGTTTTCTTCACGATTTCTTCACTGCGGCGGGCTTGTAATAGAGGCCGGGGAAGAAAGCGGAATACGGTATTGAGGCGGAGTGTAGGTATTAAACGGCAACTGTCAATCGCTTCCGTCACCATATGGAGAATACGGCCCCTGATAGATATGGTCTCTGCAACGCCCCGTCGCTATCCGTTGCCGGGCAGGGGGAGGGTATTCAGGCAATGAAGGAGGCATAAATGCTGATCAGGGTGGAACGTTCCTGTCTTCTCGTCATTGATATCCAGGAGAAACTGCTCGGCGCCATGCATGACGGCGACGTGGTCACCCGCAACGCCGGTATCCTGTTACAGGCCGCCGCGCGCATGGATGTGCCGGTGCTGGCCTCCGAACAGTATCCCCAGGGGCTGGGCCCCACGGTGGACGCCGTGGCCGAGCATTTTCCGGACGCTTCCGGGCCGCCCGCGTCCAAGCTGGCATTTTCCTGCGCCACAGATCAGGACTATATGGACCGCCTGCTGCCGCTCAAACGCAAACATGCGGTGATCATCGGTATCGAGGCCCATGTTTGCGTGTTGCAGACGGCGCTGGAGCTCCATGACGAGGGCTATCGCTGTTTCGTGGTGGCCGACGCCGTGGCTTCGCGCACGCCCCAGAACTATGTGTTGGCGCTGGAACGCCTGAACGCCAGCGGTTGCGAGATCGTGACCACGGAAATGGTGCTGTTCGAATGGCTGCGGGCCGCCGGAACCGACGAGTTCAAGGAGCTCAGCAAACTGGTGAAGTGAGACATTTTACCCCCCTCAAAAGGGCGTATTGGTCCCTCGGTTGATTCCCGGATTCTACCGCTTATGTGATTTTTCAGAACCTGATTTTTGTTGGAATTCGCGCCGTTTTTCCCACTGTTTTCCACAGTCGGGGGAGGCGCGGCTTCCCGCAGAGTCCGTATGAACCTGCACGGAGGACTGGATATGGCACAGACATCCGAAAAGACCAACGTTTCCGAACCGGGGCAGGGGCTTTCCCCCTTTCTTGGGCTACGCCGGGACATTGACCGGCTGTTCGACGATTTCACCGGCGGCTTTCGCGGGTCGTCCCTCGGCCGCCGTGTCTTCGACCTGGCGCCCCTGCGCCGGCTTGAAGGTTTCGCCGGCGACCTCTACCCCGATGTGGATGTGAGCGAAAGCGACAAGGCGCTCACCGTCACCGCCGAGCTTCCCGGCATGAAGGAAAAGGATATCGAGGTGACACTGGACGATGACGGCGTTCTCAGCATCCACGGCGAGAAAAAAGAGGAAAGAGAAGAAAAGGGCGAGAACCGTTACGTAAGCGAACGGCGCTATGGCTCCTTCTCCCGCTCCTTCCGCATGCCCGACACCGTGGCGGGCGGCAAGATCAAGGCCGACTTCGACAAGGGCGTGCTCACCGTGACCTTGCCCAAGAACGCCAAGGCGAAAAAAGCGCGGACAATCGAAATCGGTAAGAACTAGCCAACAACAGGATATTTCCCCAATCCCGCATTCCCCGGCGGCCTTCCCAGCCGCCGGGTTTTTATTGGGAGCGATTTATGAAGGCTTCTTAGGGCCGACGCACTCTTTTTGGGCCGACGTACCCTGGCCCATGGCCCTCAACAAAGAGGTTAAACATCCAATACGTCGCGCTTCGCCGCCAGCTTGGCGTTTTCCTGGATAAAGACCAATCGTAATTCCGGCTTGCGCCCCATCAGGCTCTCCACCAGATCGGCGGTCTTCTTCGACGCCCGATTTTGCTCGCGGTCGCGGGGGTCGGGGATGGTGACCTTGATCAGGCTGCGTTTGCCCGGGTCCATGGTGGTTTCCTTCAACTGGCGGGCCGGCATCTCGCCCAGCCCCTTAAAGCGGCTGATATCCACCTTGCCGCGTCCGGAAAATTCCTTCTCTAACAACTGGTCGCGATGGGCGTCGTCGCGGGCGTACGCCGACTTGCCCCCCTGACTCAACCGATAGAGCGGCGGCAGGGCGAGATAGAGATGACCGCCGGTGATGAGATCGGGCATCTCGCGATAGAAAAAAGTCATCAACAACGAGGCGATATGGGCGCCGTCCACATCGGCGTCGGTCATGATGATGACCCGCTCATAGCGCAGCTTGGCCTCGTCATAGCCGCTGCCGCTGCCGCATCCCAAAGCCTGTAGTAAATCGGCGATTTCCTGGTTGGCATGCACCTTGTCGCGGGTGGCGTTGGCCACGTTCAATATCTTGCCGCGCAGAGGCAGTATGGCTTGGGTATCGCGGGCGCGGGCCTGTTTAGCCGACCCGCCGGCGGAATCGCCCTCCACCAGAAAGAGCTCGGTTCCCGTGGCGTCGCGCCGCGAACAGTCGGAGAGCTTACCCGGCAGGCGCAGCTTGCGGGTGGCGGTCTTGCGCAGCATGGCCTTGTCCTGGCGTCGGCGCTGGCGGTCCTCGGCGCGCTCGACCACATGATCCAGCAACATACCCGCGCCTTCGGCGTCTTCCGAAAGCCAATGCTCGAAATGATCCTTCACCGACGCCTCGATAAGGCGGGCGGCCTCGGGCATGGACAGCTTTTCCTTGGTCTGTCCCTGGAACAGGGGTTCGGGAATGAACAGCGACAACAGCACACAGGAGCCGTCCATGATGTCGTCGGCGGTAATGCGCGCCGCCTTCTTGTTGCCCACGCGCTCGCCATGAGCCTTCAGACCTTTCACCAGAGCCGCGCGCAGGCCGGATTCGTGGCTCCCCCCTTGGGGGGTGGGCACGGTGTTGCAATAGGAATTGAGAAAGGCGCGGCTGTCGTCTTCATTGGCCGCCAGCCAGTCCACGGCCCATTCCACGCGTCCCTGCCCGTCGGGAAGGCCGCCCTCGCCGTAAAAGGGCGCGGGCGTCACCGTGATGCGGCCCTTGGTGGTGGTGGTCAGGTAATCCTTCAGCCCGCCGGGAAAATGCAGCACTGCCCGGGCCGGCGCCGCGTCCCCGTTATCGGCCTTGGCGGCTTTCTCATCGAGCAGGCTCTCATCACAGGACCAGCGGATTTCCACCCCACGGAAAAGATAAGCCTTGGAGCGGGCCATGCGGTAGAGCCGTTCGGCGCGGAATCCGGCCTTGTCGCCGAAGATGTCGGGATCGGGATGAAACAGCACCTTTGTGCCGCGCCGGTTCTTGGCCGCGCCGCCGGGTTTGAGCTTCCCCTTGGGCTTGCCGCGGCTGTATTCCTGGGTCCACAGCTTCTTGTCGCGGGCCACCTCCACCGTCAGGGTGTCGCACAGGGCATTGACCACCGAAATGCCGACGCCGTTGAGTCCGCCCGCCGTGTGATAGACCTTGTCGTTGAACTTGCCGCCCGCATGCAGGGTGGTGAGGATCACCTCCAGCGCCGATTTGCTCTTGAATTTGGGATGGGGGTCCACGGGGATTCCGCGGCCGTTATCGGTGACGGTGACGGTGCCGTCCACGCCAAGGTTGACATCAATGCGGCTGGCATGGCCGGCCACCGCCTCGTCCATGGCGTTATCCAGCACTTCGGCGGCGAGATGATGGAGGGCATTTTCGTCGGTGCCGCCCACATACATGCCCGGCCGCCGCCGCACCGGCTCCAGCCCTTCAAGAACCTCGATGTCTTTGGCGGTATAGGCGGCTTTCCCGGCCGCCTTTCGTTCCGCAGCCTCGAACAGATCAGCCATGGCCGCATTATAGGAATCGGACTTCCGCCAGCGCAAGCAGCATTTGGTGGTTCAGCGGGGCCGTAATTCCATATCTTGTGGTGAGATTCTAAATAAAATTACAGAAGACAAGCAAAGTAAGTAGGTGAAAATACGAGCCTTTCCCTCTGCGAAGGTAAGGTTTCCGTTTATCTTTTTTTTATATTTAGATTTCTATAATCGGATTTTGCGATTCACAATTTGAATATATACAAACGGCGACCGTAAGAGGAAAAATCAAACGGCCCGTAATTATCAAGACTCATAAGGGGGGGAATAAAACCATGTCCATCACCAGCTCACAGGTCAGCGGCCTGCTCACCTTCAACGTCCGCACCAAGCTGACGCTTTTATTCCTTGCCTTCGGCCTTGTCCCGGCCCTGGTCATTTTCGCCATTTTCATGGCCCAGCAGGACGATTACCGCACCGCCCAGACGCGCCCGGTTTTGGACGCGGCGGTGGGCATC
>JADHSZ010000062.1 GCA_016776635.1 Alphaproteobacteria bacterium | reverse complement strand
CCCTCCGCCAATACCAAGAACCCCCGGTGTATCGCCGGGGGTTTTTGTTATGGGGGAACGGGGAGCGTGGATGCGACCCCTTGTTCGACCCGAAGCGTGAGCGCAGGGCAGGGAGGGGCGGCCCGCCCCGAGCACATCCCTTCCCCTCCGCCAATAACAGAGACCCCCGGTTTAGCGCCGGGGGTTTTTGGTATGCATATATTCTCTGTTAATAAATTCTGTAAGCAACCGTAAGCGAGTTGCAGGCGATGGCCTGTTTAAGAGTCTTCAACTAATTTCTCGAACAGCCGGTTGATTGTTTCAAGGCGCCCGGAGAGCTTTTCCGCCGTCGATGTGGCCACCGCCAGAACTTCGTCATCGGTGGCTTTTTCGGCAATAAGAAAGGCGAACTCAAGGGCCTGATTCGTCGCTTTTAAAACGTCGAGGAGCACGTCAATCGGGTCTTCCTCTGTCTCCGGATCACCGGAGGGGGACGTGCCATCCTCCATACCGTGAAAAATCCGGTGGACCTCCGCATCGGCAGCATAGCGTTTCAGAGCAGCGGCCCCTTCTTCGCCTCCCGTTTTCTCAAGGACTTGTCCGGCCCACCCGTAGAGGTGGGCAAGGCCGGCTTCCATGGCGGCAAAACATTGCCCTAAATTCACAGTTTTTCCGACATTTTCCGGGTCGCACCACCAGCCAAGGCCTTGGCGGTATTCCCGCAAATGCCGGTTTGCCTTGATCCGTTCCAGGCGCAGGACGGCTATATGCGAAATCTCATCCTTGGCGAAATGTTCCGCCGCTTCCCGGACAGTGCGATCGGTTATCTGGGACGATAGGTAGGTAAAAAAGTCGAAGGCTTTCTTCGTATGTTGAAGGGCGTAGCAAACTCCATCATGGGAGGAGAAATAAGATGGACAGGGAGGTTCTTCCGCCAGGTCTATTTCCTTTGGCAGAGGAGGGGCAGAGACGCCGTTGCCGGGCCCATGCTCCTTTTCCCATCCCTCAAGGATCAGCTTTTTACGGGTGCGTTCCTTTTCCGCCAAAAATTCAAACAATTGGGCTATTTCATAGTTGTGGTGGCGGTGCATCTCGGCGGCCGTCCGGGAATAGTCTTGCGCATTCCGGCGGGCCAGCTCCGAAGCCAGGGAGAAAAAATCTTTTGCCGAATAGTCGCCGGGACCGGCAGGGAGAGCCATCGATTCGCACCTTCGCCATTTGTAAAATCACGCCAAGAGTAAAATATCCGCAAATAGCTCCTGAATTCCTGAGACAATTTACCGCAGCCATTATTCAAACAACTTGCCCTTCATTATGTAAAGATTATCCCCCACTCGATTAAGATTAATTTGGACTCTTGTGGCGAAAAACCCCGGGCCATCCTTGACAAATGAATGAACAGATCGGCCACACCCTGAAATTGTGGACGCCTGGACGTAGGGCCAGGTGGGGAGTTTTTCTGTTTTTAATGGTCGTTTTTCTGTTGCCTGCAGAGTCGTCCGCCGCCATGGCCAAGTCAAATATTGAAAAATATTTGAAAAAGGTCGCGCCCCAGGATCTGGCCGCCGGCGCAACGGCCTTCGGTAAGATCAGAACCGATCCTCCTTATGCCGAAATCCTCAAAGACGGCGCTCGCCTCGGCTATGCCTTCCTGACCACGGATTATGTGAACGCGGCCGGGTATTCCGGAAAACCAATTCACATAGCAGTCGGCATCGATGAGACCGGGGTGATTACCGGGTCAAAACTCGTCAAACATTCCGAACCCATCGTGCTCATCGGAATCCCGGAGCGTAGAATCATCACGTTCCTGAAGGGATATACCGGCCTTAATGCGGTCGAGATGGCTGGAAAGGCCAGGGACGCGGGAGAGGTGGACATCATCAGTGGCGCAACGGTTACCGTCATGGTGATCGAGGATTCAATTTTTCGCGCCGCCATCAAGTTTGCCAGGAAAATCGGTCTGGCGGGACTTTCCCCCGAAGAAGCCGGGCAAAAGGCCCCCCCCCGATCCGTTAACATGGAGCTTGCGGGGGTAGAGACATGGCAGGCCCTGTTGCGGGATGGCTCCGTCAGGCGCCGTCATATAACCATCAAGGACATCAACGAGGCCTTCGCACAATCCGGGAATCCCAAGGCGGCGGCCCTGTCTGAACAGGGAAAGCCGGACGAGACCTATATTGATCTCTATATGGCGCCGGTTTCGGTGCCGGTGATTGGCCGCAGCCTTCTCGGTGACGCCGAATACCAGAATATGCTGAAGGTTCTGGGGGCGGGACAGCAGGCCCTGCTTGTTTTCGCCAACGGGCGCTATTCCTTCAAAGGTTCGGGATATGTCCGGGGCGGCATATTCGACCGTATCCAGATTATTCAGGGAGAGGAAAGCGTCCGCTTTCGTGACAAATATCACAAGCGCCTGGGTGAGGTAATGGCGCAAGGCGCCCCGGCCTTTAAGGAGGTGGGGCTGTTCCGGGCTCCCCTTCAAAGCGGTTTTAATGCGGCGCAGCCATTCAGGCTGGAGCTTTTGGTAAGCCGTGCCACCGACGCCCTGAAGAAGGCCTTTCTGGCCTTTGATCTGGAATACGATCTCCCCGAAAAATATCTCAATGCGGAAACCTCCGTTCCCTTCCCCCAGGCGGCCGGTTCAGTGGCCGGTGGCTCCGCAGGGGATGAGGATTTGGCTTCACGAACCGCCCTGTGGAAACGTATGTGGGCGCTGAAGTCGGGGAATGCCGTCATTTTGGTCATGGCCATCGGCGTCCTCACCCTTATTTTCTTCTTCCAGGGCTGGTTGGTGAAGCGGCACACCCTTTTCGAATGGGTGCGCAACAGCTTCATGCTTTTCACGGTTGTGTGGATTGGCTTTTACGCCCAGGCCCAGCTTTCCGTTGTAAACGTATTCACATTCTTCAACGCCTTTACCGCCGGTTTCCGTTGGGATTATTTCCTGATGGAGCCGATGATTTTCATCCTCTGGCTTTCCGTTGCCGCCTCATTGCTGTTCTGGGGACGGGGCGCCTATTGCGGATGGCTGTGTCCTTTCGGGACATTGCAGGAACTGCTGAACAAGGTGGCAGTCAGGCTCAATGTGCCGCAATACACGGTCCCCTGGGAAATTCACGAAAGGCTGTGGCCCTTCAAATACATAATCTTCATGGGGCTCTTCGGGCTGTCCTTCTATTCCTTGTCGGAAGCCGAAAAATGGGCCGAGATCGAGCCTTTCAAGACCAGCATCGTCCTGATGTTCGTGCGGGAATGGCCTTATGTGATTTACGCCCTAACGCTTCTGGCCGTGGGCCTTTTCATCGAGCGCTTCTTTTGCCGGTATCTGTGTCCCTTGGGAGCCGCTCTCGCCATTCCCGCCCGCATACGAATGTTCGACTGGCTCAAGCGTTACAAGGAATGCGGCGCCCCGTGTCAGCGTTGCGCGAACGAATGCGGAATTCAGGCCATTCATCCCGAAGGCAACATCAATCCCAATGAATGCCTGTCCTGCCTTCATTGCCAGAAAGTTTATTTTGATGAATTCCAATGCCCGCCGATGATCACACGGCGGCTGAAACGTGAACGGCGATCCGGCGGTAAGTACAGCCTGGTCTGAGTTAAATATAAGGGAGGTAGTTCAAGAACTCCGCTGAAACGACAATCTGATTAACACTTTAAAATGGAGGAAGAAATGAACAAAGAAAGTAAATTTTCAAGACGGGATGTACTGAGCACTCCGGTCAAGGTAGCGGGGCTGGCGGGAATCGGCGCCGCGGCGGGACTCGGGGCGGCGGGACTGCTCGCTCCCGGCCCGGCACATGCAAAGGGCGCATTCGAAGTGGCGCCCGGCGATCTCGACGAATATTACGGTTTCTGGTCGTCGGGACAGACCGGGGAGGTGCGCATCCTGGGCGTGCCGTCCATGCGCGAGCTCATGCGTATCCCGGTTTTCAACCGCTGTTCCGCCACCGGATGGGGACAGACCAATGAAAGCAAGAAGATCATGAGCGAGGGATTGACGCCGAACACCAGGAAATTCCTGGAAAAGAACGGCGGCATGTATCTCAACGGGGACCTGCACCATCCCCACATGTCCTTCACCGACGGTACCTATGACGGACGTTATATCTTCGTCAACGACAAGGCGAACACCCGCGTGGCGCGCATCCGCTGTGACATCATGAAGGTGGACAAGATGATCGAGATACCCAACGCCGCCGATATTCACGGGCTGCGTCCCCAGAAATATCCACGCACGGGCTATGTCTTCGCCAATGGCGAGAACCGCGTTCCCTTGAATAACGACGGCTCGGTGCTCGATGAGCCCGAAAAATACGCGGCCATCTTCACCGCCATCGACGGCGACACCATGGAGATCAAGTGGCAGGTCCGGGTCGACGGCAACCTCGACAACGTGGACGCCGACTATCAGGGCAAATACGCCATCGCCTCGTGCTATAACGGCGAGGAAGGCGTCACCCTGGGAGAAATGACGGCCAACGAACAGGACTGGGCGGTGGTCTTCGACATCAAGCGTATCGAGGAAGCCGTCGCCAAGGGCGATTACAAGACCTACGAGACCGACGTTCCCGTGGTCGATGGCCGCAAGGGATCGCCCTATACGGCCTATATCCCCATTTCCAACAGCCCCCACGGCGTCAACAGCTCACCCGACGGCAAATACGTCATGATCAACGGCAAGCTGTCGCCGACGGTGTCGGTGATCGACGTGCGCAGGCTGCCCGATTTGTTCGCGGGCAAGATCAAACCCCGCGACGTCATCGCCGCGGAACCGGAGTTGGGGCTGGGCCCCCTTCACACCGCCTTCGACGGCAAGGGCTTTGCCTATACCACGCTGTTCCTCGACAGCCAGGCCGTTAAATGGGACATCGAGAAGGCCGTGCGCCAGTACGCCGGCGAGAAAGTGAACCCCATCGTGCAGAAAATCGATGTCCACTATCAGCCGGGGCACAACCATACCTCCATGGGCGAAACCAAGGAGGCGGACGGCAAATGGCTGGTCTCCATGAACAAGTTCTCCAAGGACCGCTTTATCAACGTCGGCCCGCTGAAGCCGGAGAACGAACAGCTGATCGACATCTCCAGCGGCAAGATGAAGCTGGTTCATGACAGCTCCACCTTCGCCGAGCCTCATGACTGTATCATCGTCCATCGCTCTAAGGTCAATCCCGCCCAGGTCTATAAACGGGATGACCCCACCTTCGCCGATGCCGTGGCCCAGGCCAAGAAGGACGGTGTCGACCTGATGGAGGCCGCCGACGTGATCCGCGACGGCAACAAGGTCCGGGTCTACATGCATTCGGTGGCGCCTGCCTTCAGCCTCGAGAAGTTCACGGTGAAGGAGGGCGACGAGGTCACGGTCATCATCACCAATATTGATGACGTGGAGGATCTGACCCATGGCTTTACCCTGAGCAATTACGGTATCGCCATGGAAATCGGCCCCATGGCCACGGCGTCGGTCACCTTCACGGCGGACCGTCCGGGCGTGCACTGGTTCTATTGCCAGTGGTTCTGTCACGCCCTGCATCTGGAGATGCGGGGACGTATGCTGGTAGAGCCCAAGGCCTAGGCTGTGACGGCGACGCGGACCACGAACGGACGCGCCGTCTGCGCGGAGAGAAGACAGGGACTGGCGGGATTGCTCTTTCTCGCCGGTCTCGTCTTCGCGAATGGTGCATCCGCCGCGGCTCTGGATGTTGCCGCGGAGCCGGGAGCCTTCGCGGCGGCGTTGGCCCGGGCTTCTCCCGGCGATACCCTGGTGCTTGAAGCGGGCGTCCATGAGGGACCGTTCGTGATCGGCAAGCCGGTGACGCTGGAGGGCGTGCCGGGCGCGGTGGTGGACGGCAAGAAACAGGGAAACAGCCTGAAAATCACGGCGCCGGACGTGACCGTTCGCGGGCTTAAAATTGTCAACTCGGGACGCGACCTCTCGCAGCAGCATTCGGGCGTTTTCCTCGACAAAGGCGCCCATCGCGCCCATATCGAGGACAACGTTCTTGAGGACAACCTGATTGGTGTCTATCTGTGGGGGCCCGATGACGCGGTGGTCCGCAACAACCATATCCGCGGCCTGAAGGACGGGCATGTGAATGAACGCGGCAACGGCGTGCAGCTGTGGCGGACGCCGGGATCGATTGTCGAGAACAACCACATTCGTTACGGACGTGACGGGATTTTCGTCACCACCAGCAAACGCAATATTTTCAGGAACAATACATTCGAAGAGGTCCGCTTCGCCGTCCATTACATGTATACCCACGACAGCGAAGTCAGCGGCAACATTTCCCGCGGCAACCATATCGGATATGCACTCATGTTTTCCCGGGGATTGACCGTGCATGGGAATGTGAGTGACGGAGACCGGGACCAGGGGCTGGCCCTGAACTATCTCAACGGCTCACGGATCGAAAACAACATTGTCCGTGGCGCCGGCGGCAAATGCGTCTTCATCTATAATTCCAACAAGAATGCCTTCCGGCGGAATCTGTTCAAGGACTGTGGGATCGGCATCCATTTTACGGCGGGATCGGAAGGCAACGCCCTTTCCGGTAACGCCTTCATCGACAACCACACGCAGGTCAAATATGTGGGCACGAGGGAAATCGAATGGTCCGAATCCGGGCTGGGGAACTATTGGAGCGACAATCCCAGCTTCGATCTCGACGGCGACGGCATTGCCGATGCGCCCTATCGACCCAACGGCATGATTGACCGGGTGGTCTGGGCCTATCCCATGGCCCGGCTGTTATTGAATTCGCCGGCGCTCCAAATGCTGCGTTGGGCGCAATCGGCCTTTCCGGCGATCCGCCCGGGAAGTGTCCGTGACAGCGCGCCTCTGATGGCGCCGGTCATGGAGGAGGCGCTGGACAATGGCTGACACCATCAAGCTCTCCCATGTGAGCAAGTCCTACGCCGGACGCCCGGTGGTGATGGATGTAAGCCTGTCCCTGCCGGAGGGCTATCTCATGGCTCTGGTGGGCCATAACGGCGCCGGCAAAAGCACATTGATAAAGCTGATGCTGGGCCTCACCCGTCCAACGCAGGGGGAGATTGGTATCCTCGGGCAAGACCCCCTGTCGCCGGGAGGGATGGAGGCGCGCTCCAATACCGGGTTCCTGCCCGAGAACGTGGTCTTCGAAGGCGCCCTGAGCGGCCGCGAGGTAATGACTTTCTTTGCACGGCTCAAGGGTGAGCCGGTGGCGAAAAGTCTGGAGCTGTTCGATCTGGTAGGCCTTTCCCATGCCGTGGATATGAAGGTAAAAACCTATTCCAAGGGCATGCGGCAGCGCCTCGGGCTGGCCCAGGCATTTCTCGGCGAGCCGCGGCTTCTGCTTCTTGACGAGCCCACCTCGGGTCTTGATTCGGCGGCCCAGATTCAATTCTACAATATCGTAAAAATGCTTAAGGAACGCGGGGCCAGCATCCTTATTTCCTCTCATGCCCTGACCGAATTGGAAGCCCAGGCCGATCTGATCGCCATGATGAATTCGGGCCACCTCATGGCCTGTGCGTCCATCGGCCAGCTGCGGGAGATTGCCGGGCTGCCTTCCATGCTTCGCCTTTCGGTTCGCGACGGAAAAACATCGGAGGTGGCCGAACGTCTGAAGAAATGCGGCGCCCCAACCAAAATAAACGGCACTCACGTGGAAATCGCGATTTCTCCGGACGATAAAATGACGACCCTGAGAAAGGTCGGCCAGTTGGGAAAAGAAGTTCTCGATGTGGATGTCTATTCCCCCTCTCTCGACATGCTCTATACCGCTTTTTGCCAGCGCCGGGAGAACGGCCGATGAAAAACATTCTCGTAATTGCCGAGAAGGAAATTCGCGACGGGATTCGCAATCGTTGGATTCTGGCGACCGCGCTGTTGCTGGGCGGCCTCTCTCTCGGCCTGGCTTTTCTGGGTTCGGCGCCGGTGGGCGAAGTGGGCGCGAGCCGCCTGGCGGTCACCGTCGTCAGCCTGGCCAGCCTGATGATTTTGCTGGGCCCGTTAATCGCCCTGATGCTGTCCTTCGACGCCATCGTCGGCGATGTGGAGCGCGGCACGTTGCTGTTGTTGTTGTCGTATCCCCTGTCACGGGGACAGCTCATCCTCGGCAAGTTCGTCGGTCATGTGAGCATTTTTTCCGCCGCGGTTGTGATGGGCTATGGCGTGGCGGCGCTGGCCATAACATTAAGCGGGGAGGAGATCGCATCAGGTGAATGGGTGGCGTTTCTCGGCCTTGCCGGGTCTTCCATAATGCTGGGCGCGGCCTTCATCTCCATGGGTTATCTGGTGAGCGTTCTGGTGAAAGAGCGGGCGACGGCGGCCGGAATCGCCATTGGATTATGGCTGTTGTTCGCGCTGCTCTACGACATGGTGCTGCTCGGTATTCTGGTGGCTGATAAGGGCGCCACCCTCAAGCCGGATCTCTTTAACGTCCTGCTTCTGATTAATCCGGCCGATGCCTTTCGGCTGTTTAATCTTTCCGGGCTGGACAGCATCGGCACCCTGTCCGGTATGGCGGCTTTGACCGGGCATGCCGATTTCTCTCCCTGGACGGCCTTGTTGGCTCTTCTGGCATGGGTCATCGCACCCCTTGGCCTGACCGGGATGCTTTTCAGGCGCAAGGAAATCTGATGGCGAAATATTCCGTCATTATGATTTCCCTGGCGGCTTTGTTCTTCCTCGCCGGATGTGGCGAGGAGGATGTTCCGCCGCCGCCACCCCAAGAGCTTACCGGGAACGATAGCGGTTATTTCTGCAGCATGACCGTCATCGGCCACCCCGGACCAAAGGCGCAGATTCATTTGACCGGCAAGGAAAAGCCCCTGTGGTTTACTTCCGTGCGCGACATGTTCGGTTTTCTCCTGTTGCCGGGAGAATCAAGGGACGTGGCGGCGATTTACGTCACCGACATGAGCGGCAACGAAGATTGGGAGAGTGCCGCCACAGGCCCCTGGATCGATCCGAAAACGGCCTGGTTCGTGATTGACAGTTCAAAGACCGGAGGCATGGGGGCGGCCGAAACGGTGCCCTTTTCGGGAAAAGAGGAAGCCCAATCCTTTGCCGATAAATTCGGCGGCCGTCTGGTTTCATTCGATGATGTTCCCGCGGAGTACATTTTCAATACCAACAGCGGGCTTGAACGCGATAGGGCGGAATCCGCCATGCCGGGAAAGGATTGATCCACGTGACAGCTTCCATCGCCCGCCGCCGTTTTTTGGCCATCAGCGCCGCGGGAGCCGGGCTGCAAATCCTTCTTCCCGGCGCCGTGGCGGCATCGGCTGCTCCGCAAACCCTCCTTCGCTGGAGCGGGCTCGCCCTCGGCGCCCGTTCGGAAATTCTGCTCAACATGCCGGAGAGAGCCCGGGCCCGGACCCTGATCGAACGGGTGGTCTCGGAAATCAAAAGGCTGGAGAGAATTTTTTCCCTCTACCGCTCCGATTCCGCCATCAGCCGGCTCAACCAGGATGGACATCTCGGCGATCCAGCGCCGGAGTTTGTCGAGCTTTTGAGTCACGCCGCGGCCATCAGTGAGGCAACCGGCGGACATTTCGATATCACCGTCCAGCCACTGTGGCAGCTTTACAGCAACTATGGGGACGGTCCCATTTCAGAGCGGCTGCAACGGCAGGTTCTCAAACTCGTCGATTACCGGGCGGTTGAGGTGGACCGGAAGTTGGTTCGTTTCGCCCGTCGGGGGATGGCAATCACTCTCAACGGAATTGCCCAGGGATATATCACGGATAAAGTCACCCGGTTGCTGCGCAACCAAGGTCTGGACAATACTCTGGTGCAATTGGGGGAGACCCGGGCCCTGGGGACGCATCCTTCGGGACGGCCCTGGCTTATCGGTATCGAAAATCCCGCCGCGCGGAGAAAAAGCAAATGGACCCTTCCCCTGGAAAATCAGGCCCTGGCCACATCGGGGGGCTATGGCGGGCCGTTAGCGGGACCGGGAAATCACATTTTCAATCCCCATAACGGACAAAGCCCGGGGAACCATGAAAGCCTGACGGTGGTTGCGGGCAATGCGGCCACGGCCGACGCCCTCTCCACCGGATTTATTTCAATGCCGGAGAGCAAGGTTAAAACAGTGCTTGAATCCTATCCCGGGGTCTCCGTCCATCCTTTGAAAAGCGGCTGATTGATTTATTGATCCCGCTAACGGCACGCCATAAACCAACGGTCCCCGGTTTATCACTGTGAACCTGTGGGGGGGTTGGTGTTGAGGAACGGGGAGTCAGTGGCTGGTGCCGGAAGAGCGGGTGATCTTGTTATAGACGTTGTATTTGCCCGAAGGCTTGTTCATGGGTATCCGTTTCACCTCTTCTAAAGTGGCGGCGTCATAGACCACCAGGGCGCCGTCTTCCTCCCAGATGCTGACCAGGGCATGGCGGCCGTCGCGGGTGAATTCCACATGGGCGGCGGTCTTTCCCGGCGCCGGCCGCAGGGTCTTGACGATCTCCAGCGTTTGCTTGTCGATCACATGGAGGGCGTCGCGGTTGGGGCCGAAAAATACGTCGGCCCAGGCATAGGGCGTGTTTTCGTGGCTGCGCATGAAAAAGCCCGGCCCCAGAGTCTCGATGCGCTTGACGGTCTCCCAGCTTTCCATGTCGATGACGCTGATGATGTTCTCTCGCAGATGGGGCGTCGCCATGACTTCCCTGCCGTCGTGCTGCCAGTAAATGCCGGAGCCGAGATGGGGCATGCCCTCAAGCGCCAGGTCGGCGATCTTCCTCCTGACATCGAGGTTATAGACCGCTCCGCCCTTGCCGTCGCGGGAGGCGCCGATGACCTCGGCATAGGCGGGATCGAAGAAAAAGTCATCGAGGTAATCCTCAAGCTTGATACGGCGCCGGGCGAAGGGCTGTTCCTCGACGACGATTCCCTCCACCTGGCCGCGGCGGTAGCTGTGGACGAAGTTTCCGTAGACCGGCGCGGCATGAGGATCGTAGGAGAGCTCCCATACTTCCTTGAAGTCCTTGAGCGCGGCAATGAAACTTTTACGCGGCGCTGCGTCGTAAACCGCGCTCACCCGGGAGCTCGCGCCCTTGCCGTCATCCACGGAGATGACCCGGAACAGCGACAGATCGGCGGCGTTGAGGACCACCAGGGTATGGGGCAGATAGTTGCCTACCATGACCCATTTCCCGTCCGAGGAGACGGCGATATTGCGGGTATTGATGCCGGCGCGGATTTCGGCCACCGGCTTGAGGCCGTAAAGGTCGTATTTGCTGACCCAGCCGTCGCGCGAGCCGAGATAAACGAAACGGCCGTCGGGCGAATATTTAGCGCCGCCATGGAGGGCGAAGCGGGAAGGAAAACGCCACAGGGGCTCGAAACTGTCGCCGTCGAGAATGGTGACGTGGTGATCGCCGGTCTCCACCACGGTGAACAGGTTGAGGGGGTCGGCGTCGTGAACCGGGGCGTCGGGCAACCCGATCATGGCGTTGTGGACCACATGAGTGGCGGCGATTTCGGCAGAGTCCCATTGCGGCAGGTGGGGAAGAGGTGTGTAGATCAGTTCCGTCAACGCCGCGATTTGGTCCGGGGAGAGCTTGCCGGAGAATCCCGGCATCTGGGTGGCGATGCGGCCCTCGGCGGTCACTTTGCGGGCTTCGTCCTTCTTCAGCCGCTTCAGGTTCTCCGGGAGCAGGGCAGGGCCTTCGCCGCCCAGCCTGTGGGGGCCATGGCATTCACCGCAATGTGTGGTGTAGAGGGCTTTTACGTCGGAGGCGTCGCCGGGAACGGCCTTGAGCGTGACTTCCGCTTTGACGGTGGCTGTAACGGTGGCGGGCAGGAGCCATGCCAGCACCGCCAGCAGGAGGCTAAATCGCGGCGGCATGGCCGGTTTTGGCGGAGGCGGGAGCCTGTGCCGGTGTTTCCGTGAGTCCGATTTCGCCATCATTGAGGTAACAGCCGGGATCTTCGGCCCAGGGATCGTCCGTTGTCTGCAAGGCGCGGATACGGGTATTGCCGTTGCAGATGGCGAAATAACCGCATTGGCCGCAACGCCCGCCGATCTGCCGGGGACGGCGTTTGAGCCCCGCCATGATGGGGTCGGAAACATCCTGCCAGATTTCCGAGAAGGGACGTTCGCGCACGCTGCCGAGATCGTAATGCCACCAGAAGGTGTCGGGATGCACATGGCCCTGGTTATCGATATTGGCCACGTTGACGCCCGACGAATTGCCGCCCCAGCGGATAAGGCCGTCATGGAGGCGTTTTTCGGCCTCGGGAAAACGCTCCCGCGCCCAGTGCAGAAGATAGACGCCGTCGGCGTCGTTATTGCCGGTGACGAATTCCTTGCCGCCGCCGCTTTCCACGTCGCGCCAGGCGGTCTCGAAGAGCAGGTCCATGGCCTGTCGCGTGGTCTCGAAAAAGGCGTCGTCGCCGCGGTTGCGGTTGCCGCGTCCGGCATAGTTGAGATGGGAGAGATAGAATTTATCAATGTCCTCTTCGTCCATGAGGGCGAGCAGGCGCGGCAGGTCGGTGGCGTTGTCCTTGGTCATGGTGAAGCGGATACCCACCTTGATCCCGGCCTCGCGGCACAGGCGGATGCCCGCCAGCGAGGCGTCATAGGCGCCTTCCTTGCGCCGGAAACGGTCATGGGTGGCGCCGATGCCGTCGAGGCTGATCCCCACATAGTCGTAGCCCACATCGGCGATGGCGCCGATCATGTCCGGGGTGATGAGGGTGCCGTTGCTGGAGAGTCCCACATAGAAGCCCATATCCTTGGCGCGGGAGGAAATCTCGAAGATGTCGGGGCGCAGCAGGGGTTCGCCGCCGGAAAGGATGAGGACGGGCACGCCGAAGGCCTTCAAGTCGTCCATGACGGTGGCCACTTCCCGCGCGCTGAGCTCGTCGGGGAAATCGGTGTCGGCGGAAATGGAATAGCAATGGCGGCAGGTGAGGTTACAGCGCCGGATCAGGTTCCAGATCACCACAGGTCCAGGCGGGGTGCCTTCGCGCGCGGGCGCCGCGCCGGGGCTGGCGATCTCGCGCATGAATTTGCTGATGCGGAACATGGCGGCTCCCGGTTTTCCTCCTGGGTTCTAGGTAAACCGCATCCCGGTCTTTTTGAGGATGCCGGTACTGAGAAGTATATCGTAAGAGCGTAGATGGGAGTGGAGAAGATCAGCGATTTCAGCCATTTTTTCGCGGACTTCGGACTCTTCGCGGCCATGAACCATGGCGAACAGGTTGTAGGGCCATTGCGGCGGGTGGCGTGGCCGCAGATAGCAATGGCTGACGAAATCGAGCGCCGCCACGCGCCTCCCCAGCTCGTCGGACATATGGTCGTGTATGTCCCATACCGTCATGGCGTTGGCGCCATAGCCCAGCGCATAGTGGTTGGGCAGGGCGGCGATACGGCGCAGCGCGCCAGCTTCCGCCATGGCCTTGAGGCGGGCCATCACATCTTCCACGTCGAGATTCAGCGCTTCGGCCACGGCATGATAGGGGCGCGCGTCCAAGGGCAGCCCGCCCTGGGTGGCCTGAATGATGCGGCGGTCGGTCTCGTCGGGCTCGTATGCCGCCGCCTCATATGACTCGAAGGTCTTGGATATCTGAGCCTCAAGCATGGAATTTCAGCCCTATGTAATATTCGTCGATCTTGGGAAAATCGAGAACCTTGCAGCCGGTGGCGGTCTCGATCTCGTTCAATACCTCGGCGATGCGTTCGGGAGTTTCCACCGCCAGCACGAACCACATGTTGAGATCGTGGTCGCGGCGGTAATTATGGGCCACCTCGGTAAAGCCGTTGACGGTTTCGGCGATGGTCTCGAAATCTTCCTCTCGTGCGGAAAGGGCGGCCAGGGTCAGGGCACCGCCCAGCCGTTCGGCGTTATAAAGGGGACCGAATCGGGTCAGGACGCCGCCTTCCAGGAGCCGTTCGATCCGCGTCACCACTTCCTTCTCGTCAATCCCGGCCCTGGAGGCTGCTTGCGCGAAAGGCCGTTCGCAGACGGGAATTCCCTCTTGCAGGTCATTGACCAGCAGGCGGTCAACGGCATCAAGAGCCACGGTATCCTGTGTCAGTGCGGTCACGCCACGTTTCCTTGCTGGCCGCGGTCTGGCCTTTGCGCATCGCGGTTGGGGGCGGCTTTTTCCGGTGTGGAGTGAGTGTAGCGCGCGCCGCATTGTTTGAAGCGGCGGTGGCTGAAGAGCACGGCGCGGGAAAAGGCGGCGAGTCCGCACTCCCGGGTCAGGGTTTCGATCTGCGCTTCCACGGTGTCACGGTCGTGGCCATGGATCATGCAGAACAGGTTATAGGGCCAGTGCGGCGCGGCGCGGCGGCGGCGATAGCACAAGGTGACGTGGGGCAGCGCCGAAAGCAGTTCTCCCAGCGCCGCGGCCTCTTCGTCGGGCACGTCCCATACCACCATGGCGTTGGCGTGGTAGCCGAGACTGTGATGGCGGACCACGATCCCGAAGCGGCTGATAACCCCGGCCTCGCGCAGGGCCTTCAGGCGTTCGATGACCTGGGTTTCCTTCAGACCCACCCGTTCGCCGATCTCCCGGTAGGGGCGGGGAACGGAAGGCAGGCCCTGTTCGAGAGCGGCGATCAGCCGATGGTCATAGGTGTCGAGAATCATGACAGTGGGAATCCGAGATTGATGTGATAGGCCTCTTCGAGGGGCAGATTAAGGGCGTCGAGCCCGGTTTCTTGCGCGAGGTTCCGGAGAACGCCTTCCACCGCTTCCTTGTCGGGCGCGGTGACCACGAACCACAGATTAAATTCATGGTCGCGTTCGTAATTATGGTTCACATGGGGGTTGGTGCTGACGATATCCGCCACCTGTTCCAGGCGTTCGCAGGGCACGTTCATGGCCGCCAGGGTGCTCCATCCCGCGCGATGAGGGCGCAACAGCGGCCCGATACGATCGAGGATTCCCCGTTCTCTCAAGCTATCCAGAACTTCCATGATCTCCGCCTCTTCGGTTCCCAGTTCCCGGGCCATGGCGGCGTAAGGGTTGGGGACCAGGGGGAAGCCGTCCTGGAAGGCGTTGAGAAGGCGCTTTTCCATTTCGGAAAGGCGGGGGGCGTCGGTGCTGTCCGGGAGGGGCGGGGTCATGACTTACAATCCGATTTTGTGGGCACGGGCCGACATGAAGATACCGCTTGGTTTTGCCGCCGTAATCTCACCCAATTTGGCGAAATTGTCTGTGTCATAGATCACAACCTTATCGTCATCGCGCACCGAAACCCAGACCTGTTCGCCGCGTGGGGTGAATTCCAGATGCAGCACCGCCGGGCCGGGCTTGAGTTCATGCACTATCTGTTTCGAGGCCACGTCAATGACCTGGACCGTATCGTTTAAGGGGTGGGCGAAGGTGACCCAGACCTGGCGCCCGTCGGGCCGGGCGATGACGAAGACGGGCTGGCCGTGGACGGGAATCCGCCCCACTTCGCGCCAGTCGTCGCGCGCCACCATTAAAACCTCGTGATGGCCCACGGCGGGAAAGAACAACAGCCCGCCGGCCTCGGCCCAGCCTTCGAGATGGGGCATCTTGTAC
>JADHSZ010000061.1 GCA_016776635.1 Alphaproteobacteria bacterium | reverse complement strand
GCCATGGCGCTTGTGGGGCTTGGTTTCCGCAATCTGTCCATGTCTCCCTCGGCCATAGGTCCGGTAAAAAACGCCATTCTTGGGATGGAATGTGAACCCCTGCGTGAATTTGTGGATATGCTGTGCCGGTCGAGCGACCATTCGGCGCGGGATAAACTGAGGATTTACGCCAGGGATCACGGAATAGCCGTTTAGAGCATTCCGCCATCTTCGTTGCATTTCAATGGCGCTGTTTGCTATTACAGTAAAAGTGGGGGAGGTCTGTATTTCCTGATTTTTTTCGGGATTTTAATTTCTTGTTTGAATTGTCGTCGCCAACTCCCAAGCGGGCGTTTTGCCTGCCTTGATTACGATTCGGTTATGTTTGATCTTTGATTTCAGCTTTGTCGCCCTTTCCGTTACATAACAAAGGGTAGGGTCTCCGGAGCCAAGGAATGGCAGGAAGAAAAAAACTCAAATTAGGTATTCCTGAAAAGGAAGACTCGGGGGATTTATTCGCCGAAAAGGGCGAGGCTGCGCCGAAAAAAGGAAAGTCTGCTTCCAAAAACAAGCAGTCTCGCGACGAGGCGCGGGAAGATAAAAAAGCCGCCGCCACTGAGCTGGAAGCTCCGTCGGATAGTGTTAAGGATATCAGCGCGTTTCTACGCAATGTGCGCCGGCGCCAGAAGGTGGATCTGCGGGATGTGGCCGCGAAACTCAATATCCGCCTCATTCACCTTCAGGCCATAGAGGAAGGCCGATTCGCCGATCTTCCCGGACCCACCTATGTGATCGGATTCGTGCGCGCCTATGCGGAGTTTCTGAAACTCGACCAACAGGCCGTTGTCGCCAAGTTCCGCTCTCAGATGGAGGGGCTGGACGAAAAAATTGATCTGAAATTTCCCGTGCCGGAACCCGAAACCCGTGTCCCAACCGGCGCCATAATTCTTGTCTCCATCCTCCTCGCGGCCGTGGCTTATGGAAGCTGGTACCGTTTTTCCACGGAGGGCCGGGAGAATGTGGAGGTTGTCTCGGAGGTGCCCGACCGGCTGTTTGGTCTCCTCTGGGATGAAGCGCCGCCTTCACAGGAGCCGCTGCTTGATCAGGAAAAAGACTTCGTTGCCGAAGACGCGCGGGACGAACGGTTTGCCACTGACAAGGATGTTTCCGAAGACGCCTCTGGGGGGAGCCGGGAGATGGCGATGGAGGAAACGCCATCGCCGGTGGCCGCATCCCAGGAGGTCTTTTCCGGGGCGGCTATGACGGAACAGACCGGGATTGTGTATTTCGATGAATATGGCCGTGAATACGTGGCCAAATATGGGGACTCTCCCCTGGCGCCGGCTTTCGCCGATCATGTGGGGGTGGATGTGATGCCGGGAGAAGAAAGCGATCAGGAGGCGGGCGAGGCGGAATTCGATGGTGACGGGTCTTCGGTTTTGCAGGAATCGGAAGATGATGAGGAGGCGGCCCTTCCTTCGTCGCAGGAACCCGCGGTCTTCGGTCAGCAGTACGGGGATGTGCGGATCGTCATTCATGTTACCGAAGACAGCTGGATTCAGGTGCGCGATGCCACCGGCGCCTTGCTGGTTTCCCAGCTCCTTCATCCCGGAGACAGCTATCGGGTGCCCATAGAGGGAGGCCTTACCCTGATGACCGGCAACGCGGGCGCCCTGCAGTTCCTCGTGGACGGGAGTCTTGCGCCCTCTATCGGTCCTCCGGGCTCGGTGCGGCGGGATGTGGCTCTTGACCCCGACAGCCTGCTTGCCGGCACTGCTGTTTCGCAATAAGGGGCGTTTCGCAACGGCGGGCGTCTCCCGGGGTGAAACTTGACCTTGATCCTTACCATGCGCACATAAGGAAAGGTCAGGGGCAGACCTGAGAATCGTGGATCAGCCGGGCCTATTATGGCCAGACGTATTATGAATTGACCGGCGGGCCGCCAAGGGCCAAAACAGCGTGTTTTTCCCATCGATGATGTGAGCAACGAGTCTATGTCCACCAGCAATTTCCCCATCTCCAGGCGCAAAAGCGTGCCGGTCGAAATTGGCCGTGTCACCGTGGGCGGCGATGCGCCGATCATGGTCCAGTCCATGACCAATACCGACACCGCCGATGTGGAAGCCACGGCGCAACAGACGGCGGCGCTGGCCCGCGCCGGCTCCGAGGTGGTGCGCATCACCGTGGACAGGAAAGAAGCCGCCGCCGCGGTTCCGCGTATCCGCGAAATACTGGACAAGCAGGGATGCCACGTGCCGCTGGTGGGGGATTTCCATTACATCGGCCATAAACTGCTCACCGATTTTCCCGAATGCGCCGAGGTGCTGGATAAATACCGTATCAACCCCGGCAATGTGGGCCACCGCGCCAAGCGGGATGCCCAGTTCGCCACCATGATCGAGGTGGCTCTTAAATATGACAAGCCGGTGCGTATCGGCGTCAATTGGGGCAGCCTCGACCAGGATCTGGTTGTGCGCCTGATGGACGAGAACGCCGCCCTTAAAGAGCCCAGAGACGCCGCCGAAGTCACCCGCGAGGCATTGGTGCTCTCGGCCCTTGAAAGCGCCCAGAGGGCTGAGGAACTGGGCATGGGGCGCGACAAGATCATTCTTTCCTGCAAGGTCAGCGACGTTCAGGACCTGATCGCGGTCTATGCCGATTTGGCGGCGCGATGCGACTATGCCCTCCATCTCGGCCTTACCGAGGCGGGCATGGGCAGCAAGGGCATCGTCTCCTCGACGGCGGCTCTGGCGGTGCTGCTGCAACAGGGGATCGGCGACACCATCAGGATTTCCCTGACCCCCGAACCCGGCGGCGATCGAACCCAGGAGGTGATCGTGGCCCAGGAAATTCTTCAGACCACTGGCTTGCGCGCCTTTACGCCCCAGGTTATTGCCTGTCCCGGCTGTGGCCGCACCACCAGCACCTTCTTCCAGGAACTGGCGGAGAAAATTCAAAGCCATGTACGCAACAGCATGCCCGAATGGGGCAAGAAATATATCGGCGTGGAGGAGATGAGCCTCGCGGTTATGGGCTGTATCGTCAACGGCCCGGGCGAAAGCAAACACGCCGATATCGGTATCAGCCTTCCCGGCACCGGGGAAGACCCCGCCGCGCCCGTATTCATCGACGGCGAGAAAGCCATGACCCTGCGTGGCGCGAATATCGCGGAGGAATTTCACAAGATCGTGGACGATTACGTGGAGACGCGCTACCAAAGGCGTGCCTGATTACACGTAACGGTGCGCCGGGGGGTATGGCAGTCGGTTTAACGCATCCCCGGCCCTGAAAAACCGGAGACTCTTCCTTGACGTCCTTAAAGCCGGTCCGCGGCACCCGTGACATCATGAACGAAGAATGTCGTGGCCACCGCCATGTGGCCTCGGTGGGCCGCGACATTGCCCGGCGCTATGGTTTTACCGAAATCGCCACCCCGATTTTCGAATTCTCCGAGGTTTTCAAGCGCACCCTGGGCGAAGCCTCCGATATCGTTACCAAGGAGATGTACGCCTTCGAGGACCGCGGCGGCAGCGAGATTACCCTGCGCCCGGAAGGCACGGCGGGTATCGCGCGGGCGTTTATTTCCAACGGTCTGACCCAGAACCTGCCCTGTAAGTTCTTCTACGAAGGCCCCATGTTCCGCTATGAGCGCCCGCAAAAGGGGCGGTTGCGGCAGTTCCATCAGGTGGGGGTGGAAATTCTCGGTGTGCCTACTCCCCAGGCGGATATCGAAGTCATTGCCCTGGGGGCGCAGATGCTGGGCGAACTGGGTGTGGGAGATAAGACGGTTCTGGAAATCAATTCGCTGGGCGACCGCGAAAGCCGGGCTGCGTATCGCGATGTGCTGGTGGCCTATTTCACCGGGCACCGCGACGCCCTGTCCGAGGACAGCCGCGCCCGGCTGGAACGCAATCCGTTGCGTATTCTCGATTCCAAGGATAAAGGCGACCGCGAGCTTATCGCCGAGGCCCCCGACATGTCGGACTATCTCAATGAGGGGTCGCGGGCGTTTTTCGATACGGTCTTGGACGGCCTTGAATCACTGGGTGTGGAGATGTCCGTCAATCCGCGCCTGGTGCGGGGCCTCGACTATTACTGTCATACGGCGTTCGAATTCACCACCGAGGTCCTGGGCGCCCAGGGGGCGGTGATCGCCGGCGGCCGCTATGACGGACTGATCGAACAGATGGGCGGCCCCTCCACGCCCGGCGTTGGCTGGGCTGCGGGGATCGAACGTCTGTCCATGCTGTTATCGGAGCCGCCTGCCTTGCCCCGTCCCATCGCCGTGATTCCCGTGGGCGAAGGAGCCCAGGGTCCGGCCATGGGCATTGCCCATACCCTGCGCGAGAACGGATATGTGGTGGATATGGGATATTCCGGGAACCTCGCCAAACGCATGAAACGGGCCGACCGCATGAACGCCTGTGCCGCCGTGATCCTCGGCGATGACGAACTGGAACGTAACAGTGCTACGCTGCGTGATCTCGATTCCGGGGAACAAAGCGAAATTCCCCTGGATGACCTGACCGACCGTCTTTCAGCCTTCCGGTAGATTTACCATGACCGACCGTCCTTCATCCCTGTCACGGCTGGTGATTGTGGGCGCCAACCACCGCTCAAGTTCCCTGATCATCCGCGAGAAGCTGGTGGCTGACGGGAAAACCACGTCCCATGTGCTGGAAAGGCTTAAAGCTGCGGAGATCGGCAAAGCGGTGGTGATCGCCACCGGGGACCGCCTCGAAGTGCTGGCCCTGCATGATTCCGCCACCGCCGTGGCCGAGACCGTCACCGCGGCCTTCGCCGAGGCCGCGGGGCTGGAACCGAACGACCTTGCCGGGCAGCTTTTTGTGTTTGAGGGCGAAGAAGCCGCGCGCCATGTGTTTGCCGTGATGGCCACCCTCGACGGTCTTATCCCCGGCGATCCCCATATCCGCGACCAGCTGCGCGCCGGCCATGAACTTTCCATTGCGGCGGCCATGAGTGCGCCGGAGCTGGATACTCTGGTCGAGGCGGCCGATGAAACCGGCGAGCGGGTTTTGCTGGAATCCGACATCGCCGGCCGTCCCGCTTCGCTGGCCACCGCCGCGGTTCATCTGGCGAGAGACGTGCATGGTGACCTTTCCAGATGTATCTGTGTGATGCTTGGGGCCGGGGATATGGGGGAATTGCTGGCGCGGCATCTTCATAAGTTCGGGCTGACGGAATTCATTCTGGTGGGCGAGGCGGCGACCCGGGAGGAACAGCTGGCGCAGCAATTGGGCGGCCGCGTCACCCCCATGGACGATCTCGCCGAGATGCTGGCGCAGGCGGATATCTTTGTCTCCTCCCTCGGCACGCGGGGGCGTCTGATTACCACGGAGCTCGCCGAGGCCGCGCTCAAGCAACGTAAACATCGGCAAATTCTTCTTTTCGACGCCGCCATTCCCGGCGACATTGAACGCGCCGTGGACGCTCTGGAAGGGGCCTTTCTTTACGATCTCAATGATCTTGAGAATCTGGTCATGGAGGGCCGGATGGAAAGCAACGCCGCCCTGGAGGCCGCCTGGGAAATTGTGGAAACCGGGCTGGCGGGTTATGTGCGGGGAGAGGACGGCGCCCGGGAGCTTCCCGTGGTGGAAGCCTTGCGGCAACATCTGGAAACACTGCGGGAGGAAGCACTGGCGCAGTCGGATGGGTGCGATGCCGGGCCCACCACGGAACTGTTCATGGAGAAGATTCTTAAACACGTGTCCGGACAGTTGCGCGCCGAAGACGATAAGAAATCCGCCGGGTCCATGGAAACCACACTGAGGCGGCTGTTCGGTCTGACGGGAAGGAAAGACCGATGAGCCTCGACGAAAGCCTGGAGAAGGTTCTGCTGCGGCACCGTGAGCTGGGAGAGATGATGTCGGCACAGGGCGCGGCTGACGATCCCGCGGCGTTCGCCCGCCTGTCGAAGGAATATTCCGACCTGACACCGGTGGCCGAAAAGATCGAGGTTCTGAAAAAGGCGCGCGCTGAAATGGCCGATCTGGAGGAAATGGCCGCCGATGCCGAGGGCGACGAGGAAATGCGCGCCATGGCCAAGGAGGAGGGGGCGGCCCTGAAGGGCCGTATCCCCGATCTCGAACAGGAGCTTCAGGTTCTGTTGCTGCCCAAGGACGCGGCCGATGAGAAAAACGCCATCATCGAGGTGCGCGCCGGAACCGGCGGTGAAGAGGCCGCTCTGTTCGCGGCCAATCTGTTCCGCATGTACCAGCGCTATGCCGAGAACCACGGCTGGAAGTTCGAGATCATGAATCTCAGCGAAACCGGTATCGGCGGGTTCAAGGAAGCCATCGCCTCGATCTCGGGGCGCGGCGTCTTCGCGCGGCTGAAATTCGAATCCGGCACCCATCGCGTGCAGCGCGTGCCGGAGACCGAATCGGGGGGCCGCATTCATACCTCGGCGGCTACTGTGGCGGTGCTGCCCGAGGCCGAGGAAGTGGACGTCACCATCGAGGACAAGGACATTCGTGTAGACGTCTATCGCGCCAGCGGGCCGGGGGGGCAGTCGGTGAACACCACCGACAGCGCGGTGCGAATCACCCATATTCCCACCGGCATCGTCGCCCAGTGTCAGGATGAGAAATCACAACACAAGAACAGAGCCCAGGCTCTGAAGGTGTTGCGCGCCCGGGTTTACGAGGCCGAACGTCAGGCCGCCGAGGATGAACGGGCCGACATGCGCAGGAGTCAGGTGGGCAGCGGCGACCGCTCGGAGAGAATCAGGACATATAATTTTCCTCAGGGCCGCGTCTCCGACCATCGCATCAATTTGACCCTGCACAAGATCGAACAGATCATGGAAGGCGAGGGGCTGGATGAAGTCATTGACGCGCTCACCGCCGAGGATGAGGCAAAACGGCTGGCGGCGTTGTCATGAGCGGCGGCCCCATCACAAATGACGGCCTGACCCTGGACCGGGCTTTGGCCGAGGCGGCGCGGGAGCTGGGGGAGGCCGGGATCGGCAAGGCCCGCCACGAGGCCAGGCTGTTGGCGGCCCATGTGCTGGGGGTGACGCCCGAGGCCGTGCTCAGGGAGCCGCAAAGCCTGTTCCACGGAGAACAGGCGGCGGGATTCAGAAATTGCGTGACCGAACGCGCCGCGCGCCGCCCCATGTCACAGATTATCGGAAACCGGGAATTCTGGAGCCTTTCTTTCCGCGTCACTGCGGAAACCCTCGATCCCCGCCCCGATTCCGAAACCCTGATCGAGGCGGTTCTGGAGACGGTCACCGACCGCGAAGCACCCTTGCGGATACTCGATCTGGGCACCGGCACGGGCTGTCTGTTGCTGGCGCTGTTGTCGGAACTTCCCAATGCCTCAGGCGTGGGCGTTGATGTGAGCGCGGAGGCCCTGGAGGTGGCGCGGGGCAATGGAGAGGCTTTGGGACTCGCGGAGCGGGCGGATTTTACCGTTGGAGACTGGGGAAAGGAGGTTGAGGAAAGCTTTCACGTGATTGTCTCCAACCCACCCTATATCCCCAGCGCCGAGATTTCCGGCCTCGAGCCCGAAGTGGCCCGTTATGAACCGCGTCTGGCTCTCGACGGCGGGGAAGACGGGCTGGCCTGTTACCGCACCCTGTTAGTAGATGCGGCGCGCCTTCTGGAGCCTTCAGGCAGGCTGTTCCTGGAGGTGGGCGCCGGCCAGGCGCAAGGCGTGGAAGGCTTGTGTGCCGGTCACGGCCTGACGGTAACGGGCACGGCTTGTGATCTTGCCGAAGTCCCGCGCTGTGTCATGGCCCATAAGGCATTAGTTTAAATCTGACACCACTGGAATACTTTCCATAATTCCGCCCCCGATATGTGCCGGCGCGGGGGACGGTTTCCTGCCGAAGGTAGTCTCCAGCATGCGCGCGGTGGGGCCAGATTACGTCGGCCCCAAAAGATTATGTCTGCCGGGATTTAGTTAAATGGAAAGGTCACTGCCTCGCGGCCAATGTGGTAGAGGAAGCCCAGCCCAGCCCGCACAAAACAGCTTCCACCGAGAATAACTATATCGGTGAATTCCATGGTCATGAACCATTCGCTGTCGGGGTCCACATGGAATAATCGCCGTTCATTATAGTAATCTACAATGATCTCTTCCCTCCTGATGAGGTAAAGAAAACCTATATCAATGCTGCTAACATAGTCGCTTGCCTCCAGGGATGTGCCGTCCGTCAGAGCCACACGTATTTTCAACGACCCACTATAAGGGGTGGGAATATCCAGACGCCGCAAAAAACCCCGGCCCAGAACACCTTTCCATACCGTCGTATCATTGTTGATGAATTCCACATGCGCGGTGTCTTGTCCCGAAGCGTTGATCACAAGCGCAGGCGTTAGCCCGCATCCCGGCACCCGGGAGAGAAGATAAATCAACAGGGCCGCAACGCATCCGGCGACGACGAGAACCTTACGAAGGTTCATAACGGGAATCCCTCAACTTTGTGGCAGGTGATCATCAGTATAGCTTAGGCCGAGGATAATAGCTTGGGCTGGGGGCTCTGTCCCGGTCGGGCTGCTGGGTATTAAAGGGTTGGAGTTGGAGGTTCCCCTTGCGGATGGCCTCGTGAATCACTTCCTCGGCGGGCCGACCCTTGTTTGCCGGATCGAGAGCCAATTCGCGGCCTATCCTATTGTTATAAAGGTCCATGAGGCGCTCCCCGTCATTGTTGGGATCAGAAACTTCATGTGCATCCGCGGCTCCCTTGGCTGCGTCGGAACCGATTTTCTGGGTCATTTTGTAATTCCACAGGGCATGACGAAAAGCGTCGGCGGGGCCATCCTGAAGACTTTCTTTAGTAAATTTACCGCTCCTCACTTCCGCTATGGCTTGATCATAAGACGCCTTGCCAAGATCTCTGGCGATTGCCGCCGCCACAGGATTCTTGACTGCAAAAACGACTTCCCCTTTGCCCGGTCCCTTGGGATCGAAGCCCAGCTCCTTATACATGGCGTCCCTGTCCACGGGTTTGTCCGTGGGCGGACCAACTTTCTCTGAGGGGTCCGCGCCACCCTTGCTCTGGTCCTGATCCGATCCGCCGTTCTCGCCGCCGGAAGCGGAGTCGCCGCCGCCACTGCCGCCCGAATCCGCGCCGGTTGTCTTTCCCTCCACCATCCAGAACAGATCGGGCCGGTGTTTCTTGAGCCAGTCATGCCGCGCTTGGTCTTCCTTGGTGAGCACCATGCGGGTAGGCGGGTCTTTCCCCTCGCCACGCCGCAACACATGAAGACGGGGATCGTCGCCCGCAGAGGTGGGAGGAGAGGATTTTCCCTTTTCTTTCTCTCCGTCCTGCGCGGGTTTGATAAAGCCGGGGCGCTTTGGGTCGCGCCCGGAGGCGGCGCTGGCGGGCGCGGGGGAAGTGTTCTTGCCGAAGGTGGTTTCCAGCATACGCGCGGTGGGACCCCCGGGATTCATGAGCCCGTCGGGTTTAAGGCCGAACATATTCTGGAAACCGCGAATGGCGGAGGTAAGTTCGGGAAACGTCGCGGGCTCCGTGCCGGTTTTCTTTCTGTCCGAAAACCTCCCATCCAAAAGACCCCCATCCAGCAAACCAAGAGTCTCGAAGACGCGGCTCGCCCGGCCCAGGTCGCGGCCCCGGTTGGCTCCGCCTTCCCCCACCGGGGCGGCAAGGGAGAGGCGTCCGATATGAAAGCCGGAAGGGTCGGCCTTGACGGGTGTGGCGGCGATGGCGCGTCCGGTGGCGTCATGGCGCTGGGGGCCGGGAAAGGCGTTGTCGAAGGCCCGGTCCACCATGTCGCGGTAAGGCTTGGAGCCGGGATGAGCGCCGTTCCAGTAAAGATCGTCCTTCATCAGCGACTTCAACTGAATCTCGGAAAAGGGAGAGCGGGCGGGCGCGCCGAAGGGGGGCATGGGGGCCTCCTTAAAATGGGGATTAATCTAGGACAGGAGAACGTAGCGTGAATATATGCCCTATATCAAGAATAAAATCCTATTTAAGGGAGTGAGGAAGGCGGGGGGAGAGGAGAGGTGGGAGCGCCACGGGAAATATCCAAACTGGCGACCCACAAACCGGCGACTCAAGGGGGATTTGTGTAACACCCAAAGGAATTCATCCGCAGGGTGGAAAAAAAACTTGGAATGTGCCGCCGTCACGTCTAGTTTGTCCTCAGATGCGTCGCACGCTGGAGTGTAATTTTAGGCGGACGTTGCATTCTTCCAATACTGCCGACGGTTGACCGCAAAGGCCATGTGCTGCGGGTGGGCCGTGTGGGGTTGGCGATGACGCCAGCCGGGCGGGGAATGCGTTGCATTCGGAAGAAACCCATCCACTAGGAACGACAGAGTTGAGATGAAACAGGGTACGTACTCGAGACGATCACGAGGCCGGGGAGGCTCCCGCAAAGGCGGCGCGCCATCCGGAAACAGGGTCATAGACAGCAACGGCCCCGAGGCCAAGGTCCGGGGTAATATGCATCAGGTCTGGGAAAAATATCTGTCCCTGGCCCGTGACGCCACCGCGTCGGGAGACCGTATCCTGGCTGAAGGCTATTACCAGCACGCGGAGCATTATTACCGCATGCTCAATGCTAATGCCGCTAATGCCGCTAATGGCGGCGAGGCCGGCGGCCGCAAGGGCAAGGGACAGCAAGCGTCCCAGTCTTCTTCCCAGGGCGGTAACGGCCGCGGGCGGCAGGGCGGTAATGGCGCCTCCCGCGACGAAAACGAGGCCACAGAGTCCACGGAGCCCACAGAGACGGCAGAGGCCACAGAGGCTGAGGTGATACCCACGAAGACCGCAAAGGCTTCTAAAGAGGCGCCCGCAGAAGATTCGGATTCGGAAGAAACGCCGGACGGCCGCGAAGCCCTGGCCATCTTTCCCGATGCCAAGGGAGCCGAGGCCGATGACGCCGAAGAGGCGGCGGCGGATGGTCCGGACGGGGAAGGCGATTCCACTGCCGCTAAATAGATTCTGACGGATTTTTTGCGGGAGAATCCTGTCTATTTTGGGGCGCTGATTTCGTCCCCACTGTGGATGACGCCGCCTTCCAGAACTTCCGCATAGACCCCCATATCCACATGACCGAATTCCTTCATCAGGGATTTGGGAATATTGAGGTCACGCTCGGCGGTGTCGGGATTGACATTGGTTGCGGCGCAACGGTCGGTGCGCGCGATCACCCTCAGCCGTGCCGCGCCGATGGCGATCTCCTTGTCCACCCACTCCAGTTCCTGCCACGGCACGGCGCCAAGAGTACCGTCGAAATATAGGTTGGCGCGAAAGCGCCGGTGATCTACGGGCGTCCCCAGGGCGTTTTCCAGATCGCGCAGGGAGGCCAGGCTGATGATTGACACCACCTGGGGCGGGGTATCGGAAAACATGTGTCCCGGCGCTTCGAGAATATGCGGTGTGCCCTCGGTTTCGTCGCCCATGGTGGTTGCGAAAAAAGACTCAATCTCTCCCCGGCCCTGCACCGTGGTGAGGTCGCCCCGGGCTACCTCGCTGTCGTCCTGATTCAGTGTCAGCACCCCGGTTTCGGCGTCGAAACGGGCGTCGAGACGGGCTAGGCCCGCATTGCGCATAAGCATCAGGAAATGGGTCTTTGAAAGCCATTGTGGCGCCGCCGGGTCGAAGGCCGTGGTGGCGTGGGCGATGGCGAAGCGGCGGTCGTGTTCCAGGCCTTCGCCGGGGGTGAGGCTGGCGGTGGTCAGGAGTTCGGGACTCAGCCCCTTGACCGGATAGCGGTAGATATGTGTCAGTTTCAGCGTCATTCTATGTCTTGCTGGCCTCACAGGGGTTTTGTGGGGTCTTGCCGTGGGTCTTACGGGGTCTTGAGACGGGGTAAAATCACGCCATATAACCCCGAACGGATAAAAACGGATGCCTTCGGGGTCCGTGGTATGCCCGCCCGGTATTGGGGGTCAATAAGAATATGGTGAAAATACGGATTTAAAATATGGAATTTGAGAAATTTACCGACCGCGCGAGGGGATTCATCCAATCGGCACAGGGCCTGGCCCTGCGCAGCAACCACCAGCAATTCACCCCTGAACACCTTCTCAAGGTTTTGTTTGATGACAGGGAGGGGCTGGCAGCCGGTTTGATCCGTAGCGCCGAGGGTGATCCGGCGGCGGTGATCGCGGGTGTGACCGCGGCGCTGGAGAAGCTGCCCAAGGTGGAAGGCGGCGACGGTCAGGTTTATCTGGCCGCCGATACCTCTCGCCTGTTCGAAGCCGCCCAGGAACTTTCCAAGAAGGCCAAGGATAAATTCGTCACCGTGGAATACCTCCTGCTGGCTTTGGTGCTTGCGCAAGACACGGAAGCGGCGCGGATATTGAAGGAGGCCGGAGTTACGCCTCAGGCCCTCAACCGCGCCATCAAGGAGCTTCGCAGGGGAAAGCACGCCGATTCGGCCCATGCCGAGGACAGCTACGACGCGCTGGAAAAATATGCCCGTGACCTGACCGCCGCCGCCGCCGAGGGCCGGATTGACCCGGTTATCGGCCGTGACGAGGAAATCCGCCGTACTATCCAGGTGCTTTCCCGGCGCACCAAGAACAACCCCATCCTTATCGGCGAGCCCGGCGTGGGCAAGACCGCCATCGTCGAGGGGCTGGCCCAACGCATCATCAACGGCGACGTGCCCGAGGGGCTGCGCAACAAGAAGCTGATGGTGCTCGATCTCGGCGCGCTGGTGGCTGGGGCCAAATTCCGCGGCGAATTCGAGGAACGCTTGAAAGCCGTGCTCGCGGATGTTTCCGCCGCCGCCGGTGAGATCATCCTTTTCATTGACGAATTGCACACCCTGATTGGGGCCGGCGCCGCGGAAGGTTCCATGGATGCCTCCAATATGCTGAAGCCCGCCCTGGCACGGGGGGAACTGCATTGTGTGGGGGCATCCACACTGGACGAATATCGCAAGCATGTGGAAAAGGACGCGGCACTGGCGCGCCGTTTCCAGCCGGTGATGGTGATCGAGCCCTCGGTGGAGGAAAGCGTCTCTATCCTGCGCGGGCTGAAAGAGAAATACGAGCTGCATCATGGGGTGCGTATCACCGACGGCGCCATCGTTGCCGCCGCCACCCTGTCCAATCGCTATATCACTGACCGTTTTCTTCCCGATAAGGCCATCGACCTTATGGACGAGGCCGGCTCGCGCCTGCGTATGGAGGTGGATTCAAAACCCGAGGAAATTGATGAACTGGATCGCCGCATCATTCAGCTCAAGATTGAGCAGGAGGCGCTGAAGAAGGAAAGTGACAAGGCCTCGAAGGAACGGCTCAAAAGTCTGACCAAGGAGCTGGCGGGGCTGGAAGAGCGTTCGGCGGGACTGACCAAGGTATGGCAGGGGGAAAAAGACGACATCGCCGGGTCGCAGAAGCTGAAAGAACAGATCGACCAGGCCCGTGGGGAACTGGAAATCGCCCAGCGTGAAGGCGACCTCACCCGCGCCGGGGAACTCATGTACGGCATCATTCCCGAACTGGAAGGCAAGCTGGCCAAATCAGGCGAGGGCACGGTTCACCGCATGCTCAACGAGGAAGTGACCGACGCCGACATCGCCTCGGTGGTGTCGCGCTGGACCGGGGTGCCGGTGGAAAAGATGCTGGAAGGAGAGCGTGAGAAGCTGCTCAAGATGGAACAGGCCCTGGGCGCGCGCGTGATCGGCCAGGAAGAGGCCGTGTCCGCCGTCAGCGAGGCGGTGCGCCGGGCGCGGGCCGGATTACAGGATCCCGACCAGCCCCTGGGTTCGTTCCTGTTCCTCGGCCCCACCGGTGTGGGCAAGACCGAATTGACCAAGGCTCTGGCGCAATTCCTGTTCGACGACGAACACGCCATGGTCCGTATCGACATGTCGGAATATATGGAGAAACACGCGGTGGCCCGGCTTATCGGCGCGCCGCCCGGCTATGTGGGCTACGAGGAGGGCGGCGCCCTGACCGAGGCGGTGCGGCGGCGGCCCTATCAGGTGATTCTGTTCGACGAGGTCGAAAAGGCCCATGCCGACGTGTTCAATGTGCTGCTTCAGGTTCTCGATGACGGCCGTCTCACCGACGGTCAGGGCCGCACCGTGGATTTCCGCAACACCATGATCGTCATGACTTCGAATCTGGGTGGTGAGATTCTCGCCAGCCTGGAGGAGGGGCATGATTCCGTCGAGGTCAAGGATCAGGTGATGGAAACCGTGCGCGCCGCCTTCCGCCCCGAATTCCTCAACCGTCTCGACGAGATTCTGTTATTCCACCGCCTCACCCGCGAACAGATGGCGGGGATCGTGGATATCCAGCTGGCCCGCCTCGGCGCGCTGATGGCGGACCGCCGCATGGAACTGATCCTCGACGCCCCGGCCCGGCGATGGCTGGCCGAGAAGGGCTATGATCCGGTCTATGGCGCCCGGCCCCTGAAGCGGGTGATCCAGCGCGAACTGCAGAACCCGCTGGCCTCCCTTATCCTCGACGGCACCATCTCGGACGGCGAGAAAATCTCCGTCAGCGCCGGCAAGGACGGGCTCACCATCAACGGCGCCCAGGTCAAGGCGGCGTAGCGCCGTTCCCGGAAAAATTTCCGGAAAAATTTAAAGAGTTGCAGAGAAGGGGAGGTTGCCGGCGGCCGGCTATTGGCGGCTGGCCAGTTTCGTCGTCACCGGAAGCTGTGCGTATTGACGCTTGATGTCATTCACCAGGGCCAGGAATTTCTTCAGTTCCTTACCCGCCAGCTTGGTTCCCGATGGCAGTTTTACGCTCAGGGGATTAATCATCTTGCCACGGCGGATCACCTCGAAGTGGAGGTGGGATCCGGTGGAACGCCCGGTGGAGCCCACATAGCCGATAATTTCGCCCTGTTTCACGCGTTTGCCGGCGTGGACGCCCTTTTTATAGCGGCTGAGATGGGCATAGGCGGTGGAATACTCCGAATTGTGGCGGATTTTTATGTAATGCCCGTAGGCGCCGTTACGGCCGGCCTGGCCGATGACGCCGTTGCCTGCGGCTTTGATAGGGGTGCCCTTGTTGGCGGCGAAGTCCACGCCCTTGTGCATCCTGGTATAACCGAGAATGGGGTGACGGCGCTTGCCATAGCGTGAGGAAAGCCGGGCGCCGTCCACGGGGGTGCGGAGCAGGGCCTTCTGTACGCTTTGCCCCTTTTCATTGTAAAATTCGGTCATGCCGTTGGAGTTTTTGTAGCGGTAGACGGGCATGCGCACGCCGCTCAGCGTCAGGGTAGCGAACATGATCTTGCCATTGCGAACAAACTCACCCTTGTTGTCGTAAAGGCCCTCGAACATGACCTCGAAGGCGTCGTTGTTCTGGATGTCGCGCTGGAAGTCCACGTCATAGCTGAACGCGCCGACCATCTCCGCCAGCACATTGCGGGGTATGCCCTGGGCGGTGGTGGCCTGGGCGAGGCTGGTATGGATGGTGCCCCCGGTCCGCACCATCTTCTTTTTCAGCTCGCGCTTGACCTCGTGGGAGGAAAATATGCCGTCCTCGCCGCGCTTCACGCCCACCTTGCGGTCCACGCTGGCCGACAGATTCAGGCTCTGGAAGATGGGTTCGTAAGCGTCATTACCATTTACGCCATTGGTGTGGACCTTGTGGCCGCCATTGCTTTTGCCGTTACTTTTGGGACCGAAGGTGAGGGTGACCTGTTGTCCGGCCTGGAGGCGGCGCGGATTGTAAACGGCCTTGATGGCGCTGATGGCATCCTGGGCCTCGAAGGTGGGAACGCCTGCATCAATGAGGATGCTGGACAGGGTGTCACCCCTGCCCACCTTGACGGTGCGGTTCAATGGTTTGCGGGGCTTCCGCGTGGGCGGGGCATAGGCCAGCACCGTTTCTTTCACGGCGTCCATATCACTGAGGGCCTTGCCGTTGGGCATGGTGGCGGGAAGGGGATCAACTTTCAGGGCATCCCCGCCGTTTATGGCGGTCACGGACGGC
>JADHSZ010000060.1 GCA_016776635.1 Alphaproteobacteria bacterium | reverse complement strand
TCGCCGATGAAAAGCTTGGCCGGGCTCCAGTTCCAGCACAGAAAGCCCGCCGCCGCCGCCGCCGCACTCAATCCGAACAAGGCCCAGTCCTGCGCACCGCCGGCAAACAAGGCCACCAGGAAGACCCCGCCCCCCAGCGAGACCGCCTCGACGCCGGTGATGCCGTCAATGCCGTCCATGAAATTAAAAAGATTGAGGAACCACACCCAGACCAGGGCCGCCGCCATATGATCGGCGGTGGCGGGAAGAAGCCCCTGAAAGACCAGCGCCGCACCGCTTGGCCCTCCCGGCAGGGTATCGAGACCCACGATTACGGCGGCGAACTGAAGGATGAGCCGGAACAGGGGCGTCAGCCCCTTCAAGTCATCGAACCAGGACAACAGCGCCAGGCCCAGAGCACAGAAAAGCACCAGGATCACGGCGGAAAAAGCAACCGAAGGCGGATGGGCGAAAACTCCCGGCGCGAGAAAGGCGATGCCCGCCCATACCGCGAGCAACACTCCCACCACCGCGATGCCGCCACCGCGCGGTGTGGGCACCAGATGGCTGCTGCGTTCATTGGGGTGGTCGAGAAGCTCGCGCCGCCGCAGAACATCCACCAGCGCACCGCTGCCGGCGAAGGCGGCTGCGAAAACAATGGCAAAAACGGCCAGGGAGATAAATGGAACAGAAGCCCAGTTCATGAACTAGAGCGGTTCAGGATTGATAGGAATCATTTGACCGGGATTATTTTGTCCCGTGGCAAGGCGCGTTTCGAAATGCGATGCCCGCGCATCGGATGAGAGGCGTAACGATGCCATGGGACCAAAGAACCCGGCCGAAGGTGGGGCGGATCGGCCCCTCGGAGTTGTTGCGGCGCTTGCCCGATGCCCCCACATCGCGCTGCGCGCCGCGCCTACCCGAATGAACCGATTCGCTGCCATCAAAGTGATCCCTATCAATCCTGACCCGCTCTAGAGTTATACTCCCGATGGACGAAGGTGGCGATGGACGATAGTGAAAAAGCCAAAGCAGCAAACAACGAGGGTCCGAAAACCGGAACGCCTCCCCCGCGAATTGACAAAATCCGGCGAGAAAGCTACCTGAGAGATAAGAAAACCGGGAGGCTGTATTGAAAATCTGCGTTATCGGACTGGGCTATGTGGGGCTGCCGTTGGCCGTGGTTCTGTCCCGGCATTACCAGGTCATCGGCTATGACGTGGATAGCGGGCGGCTGACCGAACTGCGCGAAGGCCATGACCGCACCGGCGAGGTGTCTTCTTCCGATCTCGATTCCTGCGCTGTGGAACTCAGTGGCGATAGCGGCGACCTGACGGGCCAGGACGTTTATATCGTCACCGTGCCGACCCCCGTGGATGCGGCCAGCGAACCCGATCTTTCGGCCCTGCGCGCCGCCTGCGCCGTGGTGGGAAAGGCCATGGGCAAGGGCGCCATCGTGGTTTTTGAAAGCACGGTCTATCCGGGCGTCACCGAAGACGTCTGCGGCGCCGAACTGGCCGCCGCCTCGGGCCTCGTCTGTGGCCGCGATTTCTTCCTCGGCTATTCGCCGGAACGGGTCAATCCCGGCGACAAGGAACACCGGGTGGACGAAATCGCCAAAATCGTCGCCGGCCAGACGCCGGAAATCACGGCAAAGCTGGAGGAAATCTACGGCAATGTCACCCGGGGCGGGGTTTTTGCCGCCCGTGACATCAAAACCGCCGAGGCCGCCAAGGTCATCGAAAACGCCCAGCGCGATATCAACATCGCCTTCATCAACGAAGTCACCCAGATTTTCCAGAGCCTCGATCTTTCGGTCCAGGACGTGCTCGACGCGGCCATGACCAAATGGAATTTCCTGCCCTTCAGGCCGGGCCTGGTGGGCGGGCACTGTATCGGCGTTGATCCCTTCTATCTTGCCCATTGCGCCAAAGAGGCCGGGCATCATCCCGAAATCATTCTCGCCGGACGCCGCATCAATGACGGCATGGGCGGTTTCATCGCGGAACGCATCCACGACTCTCTCGGGTCTGAAGGCAAAGCCGCGCGCATTCTGGTGCTCGGCCTCACTTTCAAGGAAAACGTGCCCGATTTGCGTAATTCCAAGGTCATCGACGTGATCGCCCGTTTGCGTGAGCTGGGCCATGAGGTGACCGTTCACGACCCCCTGGCCGATGCCGACGAAGCCAAGGCGCTCTATGGCGTGGACCTACACGCCGAAGAGGATGTGTCCATTACTGGCGGCTTCAAGGTTGGGGGCGGCGCCTATGACTGTGTGGTGGGGGCGGTGGCCCACGACCTTTATGGCCGCTTTACCGCCGAGAGCTTCGCGCAAATGGTGGCTCCCGGCGGGCTGGTGGCCGACATCAAGGGCCTGTGGCGCCATATTGACCTGCCCCAAGGGGTGCGGCGCTGGGATCTCTAGAGTCTTTCCGGCTTCGTAACGACTGCTTTTTTCCCGGTTTGCGGCGGGTTTCTCCCGGAATTTTTCTTAATGGTCGCTGACCCGTGACAGGGCCCATTTGACGGTGGCTTCGGCGCCGTCATCGCCGCCCGCCATCTGGCTGCTGATGGTGATCTGTTCACAGCGTTTAATTTCTCCAGCAGCCCCCAGATAAACGCTCTCATTGATCCCGATCATGCCGCCGTTGGCGCGCAGCCGCCATCCCTGTCCCGAGGGCAGGCGCATGAGAACCGTGGCCCGGTTATGAAGAAGCGAGGCGCGGACCTGGGGGTGAAGATGAAAGCGCAGAATGAAAAACCGGTTTTCCGGTTCGCTGTCATGGCGCGGCGAGGTGCGGATCAGCGAATCCTCGCCGCGGAAATCCTCACCGCCGCTGGCGAGATAAAGACGGCGCCGGTGGATCGTTCCATAAAGATGCTCATAGCCGTCATGGCTGGCCTCGATCCAGGTGTTGCCGTCTTCGTCGTCGCGGCGGCTGGTCACCGTCATGTCGTCCACGTTCAAATGGCCGTTGGTGAGAATCTCCGTGGAATTGGTGTCTTCCAGAATCAGGGTGGAATGGGCGGCCGAGGTGCGACAGGAATAACGCCAGTTCTCGTTACCTCCGGTATGGGCTCCGCAATTGACGATCAGTCTCTCTTTGCCGATGCTCATTTCGAAACTCAGCGTGCCGGCATGGGCGTGCTCGTCGGAGGCCGAAAGGGTGGGCGGGCCGGCGTCGAGAATCACCAGCGAGCGGTTGAGATGGAGGCGCTGGAATCCGCTGTGGGGCGCGGTGGACAGGGGCTTGCCCTTGGCGTCGGCGCGCGTCAGCACCATGTCCACGAGCCAGCTTTCGCTTTCGTGAGAATCGTTGAACAGGGCGAGCCCGCCATCGCCGTGACGGAAAAAACGCAGCATGGGCGCCATGCGGTCGATGGCCGATTGCAGGGTGGTGGGAACTTCCTGTTTGCCCGCGATCAGGGTGGCGCGGATATCGATGAACAACCGCAACAGCACAAGCTGAAGCCGCGGGCTGCGTTCGTAATGACAGCCGTCGGCCAGAATCTGGCGCCCGATTTCCTGTTCGAGAAGCCGTAATCCCCTGGCCAGTGTCCCTTTGCCGTTGGGCAGACAGACCCCGGCATAGACCAGTCCCTTAATGGCGAAAAACCGGCGCGCGCCATCGACTTCCCTGGTGGCGGTGCGGGCCAGGTGTTTTACCTGCCGGTTGAGACTGGCGAAAAATTTTTCCCGGAACAGCTCGTCGGCGCTGGCGCAGAAAAAATCATAGCGCCCCAGCCATGCGGCGATGCGGGTGCCGAGAACGTCGCTGCGCCAGGCCACGGGACTCCAGCGGTTATGATGGGCGATCCAGTCGGCGACCAGGGCGCGGGCGCGCAGCCGCGCGGCATCGGACCCCACCATATGAAGGTCGCTGATCCAGGAAAATCCGTGTAGTTCCTCCATCCAGACAGGACTGACGTCGGGCGGCGACCACAGGGACTCATCGCCGAAGACGGATTCTCCGGCGAAGGTGAACTCGCTTTCAAGAAGGGCCCGCCCCTGGCCTGCGTCTCCGGGCCAGGGGTCGGGCGGGGTGACGGCTATGACCGCCGGGCCGCGGCCTATCAACGAAAGGGAATAGAGCGGCGTGCCATAGACCAGCCGCCTTAAAAACGTTTCGATCAGGGATGCAAGACTAGGGAGCCGAAGCCGGGTGCGACGACCGATAAGGGATCTGAAGCGACCCCGGGGCCTTGTCGCTTCCTTCCCTTGGGCGGTTTTTTTCCTCCCGGTTTCGGGGGGCGCCATGCGGACCTGTGTCTGCATGGATTCTCTCCTACCAGCTTGCCGGAAATGAGGCAAGGAAAGAGGCGCGAAAGCCACAGATTTAAGCCCTTGGGGAACGGAATTTCAGCTTTGGGCCGGTTTCGGCTTATGGGTAGGGGCCAGGTATTCGACGTCTGAGATTCCACCATTTACCGTGTTCCTCCAACGCCACCATTCACGACAAATTGCCTGCGAGCTTGTAGCCGAGTCCGGGAACGGTGAGGATGAGTTCCGGTTTTCTCGAGTCGGTTTCGATTTTTTTGCGCAGGCGGCTGACGAAAACGTCGATCATCCGGTCCGAAGGGGGCTCGCTGTTCCCGCTGACGGCATCGAGAAGAAAATCCCTGGAGAGAACCCGGCCTGGGAATTTAGCCATCGCCGCCAGCAGGTTGAATTCGCTCTTTGTCAGGGAGATGTCCCGGCCATCAGGAGCGGTGAGCGTGTGTGCGGGCAAATCCTGGGTCCACCCCCCGAATTCAAGGACGAGACTCGCTTCCTCTCCGCCGCCGGCCGTCCGCGCAAGAACATTGTGCACCCGCAGTACGAGTTCGCGGGGATCGAAAGGCTTGGTCAGGTAATCATCCGCCCCTATCTGCAGGCCAGCCAACCTGTCGTCCACGCCCCGCCGGGCCGTCATGATGATGAGGGGCATTTTCGAGCGCGCACGAATCTGGCGGGCCAGAACCAGACCATCCTCATCGGGAAGATTGAGATCCAGCAGGATAAGGTCGGGCAGGCGGCGGTTGAGGATGGCGTGCATTTCCTTCCCGCTAAGGGTGCTGTCGACCTCATATCCCTCGTGCTTGAGGTATCCCGTCAACAGGGCCTGCATCATTTCATCATCTTCGACGATGAGAATCCGAAACGTTTTCCGGTGACTGGAAGTCGATGTCATAGGCACTGGTCTCGCGGCAATCTCCAGCAATACTCCAGCAACATTACGGCCATACCGGAGCAATATGGATATGGGATGGTGATTCCGGATGTTCCAGGGTTTTTGCTCCATGGTTATCGCCGGGGCCGTTACAGGAAGCGCAGTCCCATCGCCACCGGAAAGGAAAAAAGCGCCCCGGAAATCCGGTTGGGTCAAACATCAAGGGAAAAAAAGTTATGGGGCGTTTAGCAGATTTCATTTCTCAGCACGGGGCGGGAGCCAACCAGGCTGGCGGGCCGGATCAAGCGGACCTCACCCCCGACGTCGGCACTACGCCGACCAAGATCCTGGTGGTCGATGACGAACCTCAGATCATTGAGGAGGTGGTCGAGTGCCTCGAGGACGAAAACCTGGAATGCCTGTCGGCCACCAGCGCGGTGGCGGCTTTCGCGGCGCTCGAATCCGATCACGACATAGGGATTATCGTCACTGACATCCGCATGCCGCAAATGGACGGCCTGGAAATGGTGCAGGAGATGCAAAACCGCTATGGCTCGTCACGCGACATGGTGGTGATCGTGGTCACCGGCCATGCGGGGATGGCGGAAGCCATAGAATCCCTGCGGCTGGGGGCGGATGATTTCCTGACCAAGCCCATCTCCCCCGAGCACCTTCTCCATTCGGTGCACCGGGCCACGGAAATGATCAAGATGCGTTCGGTGGAGCGTTTTTTCCAGGCCCGGCTGAAACGGGAGGTGAAAAAAAAGACGGCCGAAGTTCACCATCTGGCCTCTGAACTGGAAATCCGCAATCGTGATCTGGAAACGAAAAACGAAGAGCTGGCCGTCCTTAACAATCTGAAAGGTAACTTCCTGAACATGATCAGCCACGAATTGAACACGCCTCTTCACGCCATCAGGGGTTTTGCGGAATTGCTGAAGATAGAGGCACAGGAATCGGGTGAAAAAGAAGCCGAGGAAATGGCTGATCACATCCTCCTGTCCGGAAACCGTCTCAAGGAAAACGTTGAGAACATCCTTACGCTGGCGGAAATTTCAGGGGGCACCCTTCCCCTGACATATTCCAGATTCTCGGCCCAGGATTTCATCGACACCGTTATCGCGGAGTATGGTCCGGCCGTGGAACAGTTCCAGGCTTCGTTGTGGCATGCATATCCGCAACAGCCGATTTCAATCGACGGAGATTTCCAGAAACTCCAGGCCGCCGTCTGGCACCTGATTGGGAACGCCGCCAAGTTTAGTTCCGCAGAAGGAGTGATCACCCTGGCCGTACGTCAGGAGGAAGACCGTGTATGCGTAAGTGTCTCGGACAACGGCCCCGGAATTCCGGTGGGACATATTCAATCCGCTTTGGAGCCCTTGCGCCAGCTGGATGGGTCGAGACGGCGGAAAGTCGAGGGTATGGGCCTGGGGCTGCCCATCGCCAAGGGAATCGCCGAGCTGCATGGGGGACGGATCGAGATCAACAGCACGCCCGGAAGGGGCAGCTGCGTGGAGATTATTCTGCCGTTGAGAAGCGAGTGACGGGGCCAGGCCGTTATTCCGCTCCCGGATATGTTCCCTAACCACATTTCCTGGAAACCCCTGCTCTGCGGAGGATTTCTGAAGAATCTTGCCGGGGGGCGAGGGGAGAAAGCGACAAGAGGACCAAGCGCCATGAAGCTATTATATTCCCCCTGCAAACCGGCGAAGGCCATGCCGCCCTGGAACAACACGGCGGTTCGAACGGAACCGGTCCTCCGTTCCGCACCGAAAGCTCTCTCCTTCCTCTGGCGGGGAGCCTTGTGTCTTTTTTTGATGGTCCTGGTCCTGGGGGCCTGTTCCGAAGAGAAAGCGGGTAAAAACCCTGAAGTTCTCCGTGTCGCCGTATTGCCGGATGAAGGGCGTGAACAATTATTGAAACGGCACCTGCCGCTCGTCGAATATGTGGCGGAAGCCATGGGAATTGGCTACGAGATAACCGTTCCCGCCAATTACGCGGATTTGGTCCGAATATTCCGCAAGGGCGAGATCGACCTGGCTTTTTTCGGCGCCGTGACGTTCCTTCAGGCCGACGCAGCGGTTGGTGCACAGCCCGTGGCAATGCGCGACATTGACGCCAGCTTCACGTCGTCTTTCCTGGTCCGCGAGGAGAGCCAGGCGAGGGGGATCGCCGATCTGAAAGGCGAAAGAATCGTTTTCGGAAGCCGTTATTCCACTTCCGGACATCTGATGCCGCGGCACTACCTTAACGCCGAAGGTATCACGCCGGAGGAGTTCTTCGACGAGGTCACATATTCAGGGGCCCACGACAGAACAGTAAAATGGGTGCGTGACGGTGTCGCGGATGTCGGTGTCGCAAACACTTCAATCGTGGAAAGTATGTATGGCTCCGGAGAAATCTCCCCGGACCAGGTCCGGGTCCTCTGGAAAACGCCGCCCTATCCGGACTATGTTTGGGCCGTTTCCAACAGCCTATCGGAAGCTTTCATACGCCGATTGGAGCACGCCTTCCTTTCCCTTTCCGTTATTAATCCCGATCACGCGGTCATCCTCGAAAAATCCGGCGCCCGGGGCTTCCTTCCGGCAAGCAAAAGTGATTTCGCCAGATTGCTCGAGATCGCAACCCGTCTTTCTCTTCTGGAGCCGGGGGAATGAGGGTTTTTTCTCCAGGTTTTTTCAAAAATACCGAGCCGGTCAAAAAGTACATCTATCTCCTGCTTGTGGTCAGTGTTCTCACCACCTTGTCCCTTCTTGCGATTCCTATCTACACTCACTACGAAGCGGAAGAACTCGAAATAAAGCTCGCTGAATTTCATGAGCCCGCTCTCATCGCCCTGGCCGAAATTGGCGAAGGGATTGCCGACATAAGGTACGAGCTGATACGGAGCATGGCGCAAAGAAATCTTCCGGCGGCGGGACAGAAAGATCTTCCCGGATTCGGGGATTTGGCGAATCCCGTGGAATCTCCGCTTCTCAACTATCTCAACCTTATCGATAAAATCCGGGAAGATATTGGGACTCTTCGAGAACTTCACGTTCTATTCCACCACCGCAAGCACGAAGTGGCGCTGGATAATTTAACCGGCGGCTACACTCTGCTGGAATCGAAATCCCCCCGCAATGTGGGCCAGGAATATTTTTTATCCCACGATGAGGAACGTGCGGCCGCACAGAACCTCCTGACCATAGGCATGGCTCAACTGAAGCGTCTTCATATCCGAGATGTGGATGAAATCAAGGCCGCTATCTCGAAGTATCGCTCCAGGAACCCTGTCCGATTGTCGCTTATTCTGTTGGCGGTTTTGTTGATCGGCGCTTTCATCGTCCAGCGGCTGGTTCACCTGGTCAACCGCTCTCTCGCTGAGCGCAGGCTTGCCGAAGAGAACATTCGCACCCTGAATGAAGATCTCGAAAACCGCGTTCTGGAGCGCACAAAAGAGATCGAACAAACCATTCGCCAACGCGATTTAATCCTGGACGCCGCCGGCGAAGGCATCTACGGCGTCGATCTCGACGGCCTCGGTACTTTTGTAAATCCGGCCGCATCTGAACTTCTCGGCTGGGAAGCCGATGAGATTATAGGCAAGTCGAATCACGACCTCATGCACCACACCCATCCCGACGGCACCCATTGCCCCAGAACCGAAAGCCCCATCTATAGGACATTCATGGACGGCCATGTCCATACCGTTTCCGACGAGGTGTTCTGGCGCAAGGACGAAACCAGTTTTCCCGTCGAATACACCTCGACCCCCATCTACGAAGACGGTGAGATCATGGGCGCCGTGGTGGTCTTTCGTGATATCAGCGAACAGCGCGCCATACAGGAACAATTGATCCAGTCCTCGAAAATGGCGACGCTCGGCGAGATGGCCACCGGCGTCGCCCACGAGCTGAACCAGCCCTTAAACGTGATCCAGCTTGCCGCCCACAACATCAAGCGTAAGGCGGCGAAGTTCGGCCAGGATACTGATTACATCACGGGAAAACTCGACAAGATATGCGGCCAGGTGAGCCGGGCGTCGGAGATCATCGACCACATGCGTATTTTCGGACGCAGAACCTCCGCCAAGACAGTTCTGTCTCTCGCCGACTCCGTCACCGGGGTCATCGGCATGGTCGGCCAACAGCTGAAGCTCTCCAATATCGCTTTGGACGTGGTGAACGAGGATGAAACCAGACCCGTAATCGGGCATCAGGTACAGCTCGAACAGGTGCTCCTGAACCTGATTTCCAACGCCCGCGACACGCTCCAGGAAAGGAACGTGGAAAACCCCAGAATCCTCGTCACCATCGAAAACAGCACCTCCGACACCGTCACGCTATCGGTGAGCGACAACGGCGGGGGCATGGCGCCCGAGGTTCTGCCGCGCGTCTTCGAGCCCTTCTATACCACCAAAGAAGTGGGTAAGGGCACCGGGCTGGGGCTTTCCATCAGTTACGGCATCATCACCGATATGGACGGCGCCATTATGGCGGAAAACACGCCCGACGGCGCCTGTTTCACCATTGCCCTGCCGGCGCACCACGAAGACACGGAAGCGGCCTGACGCCCCTTTTCCCCAGGCGCCGGGTTTTCATTTCCGGGCCTTTTCAAAGCGGGCGGCGAAAAAGCCGTCCATGCCGCCTTGCCCGGAGAAATGACAAGGCAGGGTTCGCAGATAGCCTTCCCCGGTGACGGCCTCGGTTAAGCCCCCGATCTCTTCGGGAGTGATGGGCACGAGTTTCACCCCGTCCGCGCGTTGCAGAAACGCTGCCGTCCGCTCCGGTCCTTCTTGCGGCTCCAGCGAACAGGTACAGAAAACCAGCCGCCCGCCCGGCTCCAGCATGTCCAGCGCCGCATCGAGCAGCCGGTCGGCCAGCGCCGCCAGCCGCGCCACGTCCTCGGGCGTTTTCAGCCGGGCCACGTCGGGATGACGGCGCAGCCCTCCGGTGGCGGTGCAGGGCGCGTCGAGAAGAACAGCCCCGGCCAGGGTTTGGGGGCGCCAGGTGACGGCATCGGCGCAAATCATTTCGGCTTCGAGATGAAGTCTGCCAAGATTTTCCTCGAGACGCGCCAGCCGCGGACGCGAGCGGTCGAGGGCCGTCACATGAGCCCCCGCGGAGGCCAGTTGCAGGGTCTTGCCGCCGGGCGCGGCGCAGAGGTCGAGCACGTTCTTACCCGCCACATCCCCCAACAGGCGCACCGGCAGGGCGCTGGCCGCATCCTGGACCCACCATTTACCCTCGGCGAATCCCTCCATCTCCGTGACCCGGGCGGTCTTGGCCAGGCGTACCGTACCGGTGGCCAGTACCGTGCCGCCCAGCTTCTCCGCCCAGGTTCCCGGGTCGCCGGTGACGGAAAGGTCCAGGGGCGGCTCGGCCATGTGGGCGGTTGCGATGGCTCGTGCCTGGTCCTCGCCATAGGCCGCCACCCAGCTTTCCCACAGCCAGTCTGGCGTGTTGAGACGGGGTGCGTCCTGGGCCGTGATCAGCGCCGCGCCCTCGCGGGAAATCCGCCGCAATATGGCGTTAATCAGCTTGAGGTGGGGGGCGAAGCCGCGCGACCGCGCCAGCTCCACGGAGGTATCCACGGCGGCATGGGGCGGCGTTTCGAGAAATAAAAGCTGGGTCGCGCCAAGGCGGAGAATATCGTGAACCGATGTCGCCTTGTGGGGCAGGGGGCGTTCCAGACAGTGGCCGAGTGCCGCATCCACCTGGCCCAGCCGCCGCAGCACGGTGGCCACGAGCAGGCGGACGAAGGCGCGGTCGCGGGAGGCAAGGCTGTCCAGGGCGTTCTCTCCCGAGTTCCCGGCCGAATCCCCGCCGGAGGCCAAGGCCTCGTCGAGCAACCGCCCTTTCCTCAGCACGGCGGTAACGATGTCCAGCGCCACGCCGCGCGCGGAGACGGCGGTCTTTGCGCTATCCTGTGATTTTTCCGGTTTTATGGGGGGGCCTCATGAACGTGTTTTCAGTTGGCCGGAGTGTGCTCCGGGGATAGGCTGAAAAACAAGAGATTCATTGCAAAACACCAAGAGAGAGCCAGCTGGACATGGCCGCAAAAGGGAACCACAACGATTCTCCGGAACAGGGGCGCAAGAAAAACCCCCTCTACCGCGAACACAGGCTCCTTCCCCGCAAACCGGGCGCCGCGAAAACGGCCACGCAGTCGCCTAAAGAGAAAAAGGGAAGCCGGTTACCGGGAGGCGCGCCCCAAGCCGAGACCGGTGGCCCCGACGGCCCCGAACCCACCCGTTACGGCGATTGGGAGCGCAAGGGACGCTGCGTGGATTTTTAGGCCGCCGCCGCGTTGCCAATGCCGTCGTTATGTTCTTGGCGCAGTTGCCGTGCCATGACCCCCTCTTTTGTTCTTGAAAAGTTCTATTATTGTTCCTATCCTATTGGGGGAATGGTGTAACCCGTCATACGCCCGTATGCCGTTCGTCCGCGCGGGCTGTGGCATGATGACGTCCGGTGATGATGCGAATTGCGGAATCGGGATTCCTGTTTTTTGTCTGCGCCCTGTTGTTGGCGGCGTTTTTTATGCGCCAGTCCGTGGCGGCGCGCGATACGGTTGCCGGTCCGGTGCCGGCCCAGGTGGTAGAGGTTTCCGACGGTGATACCCTGCGTGTGCGCGCCCGTATCTGGCTCGACCAGGATTTGCTGATCTGGGTCCGTCTCGACGGCGTGGATGCCCCGGAGATTAAGGGCAAATGCGCGCGGGAAAAGGAAATGGCCGCGCGCGCCCTGGCGCTGGTGAGCGCCGCCGTGGAGGACAGCAGGGTGTTATTGCGCCATATCCATTACGGAAAATATGCCGGCCGCGTTCTCGCCCGGGTCGAAACTTCCCACGGCGAAGACCTCAATACCCTCCTGCTGGGGGCCGGTTTGGCCCGCGACTATAACGGCGGCGAACGCCAATCCTGGTGCCCTTCGTAACGGAACACCCGCCATGCTCCCCCGACCCTGAGCATTAGACCGCGCGGGCCGCACGGTTTATTCTCATAGCCGGAGCCGGGGGAGCGGGAGGAGACGATGGCGGCAAGGGCCCATGCTGAAAACCGCGCCGGAAATCGCACCAGAAACGGTCGCGCCCCTTTCCTGCGCCTCCTTTTTTCGTGCGCCGTGTTGCTTGCCGTTCCCGCCGCCGCTCTGGCCGGCGGCGGCGCGGCGGAACAGGGGCGGGGCCTCTACTCCTTCAACTGCGCCCGCTGTCACGGCGTGGCGCTGGAAGGAAAGCGGATTGATTCTGAAACCGCCATTCCCGCCCTGGTGCCGACGCCGGACATGCCGGGCCAGGTGTGGCATTTCTCCGACCCGCAGATTTTCGGCATCGTCAAAAAGGGCGGCCATACCCTCGAGGCCCCCGCCGAGACCGTAACCATGCCGGTTTTCGGGGACCGTCTCTCGGACCAGCAGATTTACCAAGTCATTGTTTTCGTGAAAAACCGCTGGCCGCAAAATATCCGCGAAAGCCAGCAAGAGGTTTCCCGGATGATGGCGCGGACCTCCGGCCGCAATAACAACGAAAGAGGAGCAGAGATTTTCGCCCGCCGCTGCGCTATCTGTCACGGCCATGATCTGGAAGGGAAAACCCATAAGGCGAAGCTGGGCGGAGAAGAAACACTTGTGCGCATTCCTCCTCTTACCTTGCCGCACTGGCCCTGGAAATCGCTGGAAAAGCGGGTGTTCCGGATCATCAAATTCGGCGAGAAAGCCCACCCATCACCGTCGTCACCCTTCTTCATGCCGTCCTTCAAACAGGTGTTGAGCGACCGGGAAATCAGGACCGTGCTGTCTTACCTGAAAGCCGTATGGAGACAGCAAACGAAAAAACCCGGCGCGGAAAATAAGGCGTCGCCGCCGGACGCCGCTCCTTAAAAACCGGCCCCATAAAAAACCGGAAAGACGCGCCTCTCAGCCCAGTTCCTTGCGGCTCTCGATCAGGTTATCCACCACGCCGGGATCGGCCAGCGTCGAGGTGTCGCCGAGATTATCGTATTCGTTGGCGGCGATCTTACGCAGGATGCGGCGCATGATCTTGCCCGAGCGGGTCTTGGGCAGGCCCGGCGCCCACTGGATGATGTCGGGCGTGGCGATGGGGCCGATTTCGTTGCGCACCCATTTTACCAGCTCCTTGCGCAGCTCGTCGGACGGCTCATCGCCTTCCATCAGGGTCACATAGGCGAAAATGCCCTGGCCCTTGATGTCATGGGGGAATCCCACCACCGCGGCCTCGGCCACTTTCTTATGGGCCACCAGCGCGCTTTCCACTTCCGCCGTGCCCATGCGGTGGCCCGACACGTTGATCACGTCGTCCACCCGTCCGGTGATCCAGTAATAGCCGTCCTCGTCGCGGCGACAGCCGTCACCGGTGAAGTAATAGCCTTCATAGGTGGAAAAATAAGTCTGGATGAAACGGGGATGATCCTGGAATACGGTGCGCATCATGCCCGGCCATGCATCGGCCATGCACAGGTTCCCTTCGCAGGGGCCGTCCAGCACGTTGCCGTCATTATCGACGATGACTGGTTTGACGCCGAAGAAGGGCCGCGTCGCCGCGCCCGGTTTCAACGGCGTGGCGCCGGGCAGGGGGGTGATGAGGATGCCGCCGGTTTCGGTCTGCCACCAGGTGTCGATGACGGGGCATCTTTCCTCTCCCACCACATGGTAATACCAGTCCCAGGCCTCGGGGTTAATGGGCTCGCCCACCGAAGCCAGAATCCGCAATGACGAACGTGACGCCTTCTTCACCGGCTCGTCGCCTTCGCGCATCAGGGCGCGGATTGCCGTGGGCGCGGTGTAGAAAATGTTGACCTTGTGTTTGTCCACCACCTGCCAGAAGCGCGAGGCATCCGGATAATTGGGCACCCCTTCGAACATCAGCGTGATGGCGCCGTTGGCCAGCGGTCCATAGACGATATAGCTGTGACCGGTGACCCAGCCCACGTCGGCGGTACACCAATAGACATCGCCGTCGTGATAATCGAAGACCAGCTGGTGGGTGAGCGAGGCATAGACCATATAACCGCCGGTGGTATGCAACACGCCCTTGGGTTTTCCCGTGGAGCCCGAAGTATAGAGGATGAACAGCGGATCCTCGGCGTTCATTTCTTCTGGTTCGCAGGTCTCGTCCGCGCTTTCACAGATTTCGTGATACCAGACGTCGCGGCCGTCCTTCATGGCCACCGCTTCGCCGGTACGGCGCACCACCACTGATGTCTTGATGCTGGGGCAGTTTTCCAGGGCCTTGTCCACATTGGCTTTGAGCGGAACCTTGCGGCCGCCGCGCAGCCCCTCATCGGCGGTGATGACGATATTGGAATCACAGCCCTGGATGCGTCCGGCCAGGGCGTCGGGCGAGAATCCGCCAAACACCACCGAATGTACCGCACCGATACGGGCACAGGCCAGCATGGCCACCGCGGCTTCGGGAATCATGGGCATATAAAGGGTAATGCGGTCGCCTTTTTTGGCGCCCACGGATTTCAGGGCATTGGCGAAACGGCATACCTCGCCATGCAACTCCCTATAGGTAATGTGCTTGCTTTCATTGGGGTCGTCGCCTTCCCAGATGATGGCGGTCTGGTCGCCACGTGTCTCGAGATGGCGGTCGAGACAGTTCTGGCTGGCGTTGAGGGTGCCGTCGTCGAACCATTTGATGTGAACGTCGCCGCAGAAGGACACATCTTTGACCCGCGTAAAGGGCCGCATCCAGTCAAGGCGGTTGCCGTGTTCGGTCCAGAAACCTTCCGCGTCATCAAGGGAGCGCTGGTATTCCTTGAAATAGGTTTCCTCGTCGATCCAGGCGGACGCCTTCAGTGATTCCGTGACCGCATAGGTCTTGTGTTCTGACATAGTGCAGACCCCTCCCAAAATTCTTTATGTCATCACGATCCGTTTCATCGCCCCGAATGGCGTGCGAACGGCGTGACGGACAAGCCGGCAGCACAAGCCGGGACTCCGATTATCGTCGCAAAGCCCGGCCCCTGACAAGCGGTGCGTATTCACGGCTTTTGCTGTGTTAAAAGTTACCAAAATTTAACATTACGTTATCGAAATTTTCATAATTTCCACCCCATTGTCAGGATAATAAGAATTATTTTAAAAAAGCTCTATGCCGGTCACGAGTGGCATGCGAAGGAGTTGTTTTTGGTCCGCGGGATGAACATGTGGAGGGTTGCGTTTTTATTTTAACGATAACCACCGCCAGAAAACGGCACCGACACGGGAACCGACCACCGGGCCTTCGGCCCGTCATCAACGAAAGAGGGAAAAAAAAGATGGGACTTTTTGCACTTCAATCCGGGGATAGCGCGGGCGCCGTCGCCAACAGCAATATCTCCGCCGGCAACATGCAACAGATGCTGGAGCTGTTGCCGATCAACGTCATGCTCTGTGACCCCGACACCTTCGTCATCACCTATGCCAACCAGACCAGCCAGGATACGCTCAACACCGTCAGCGATCTTTTGCCCGACGGCGTCAACGGCGACAATATCATCGGCCAGTGCATCGATGTCTTCCACAAGAATCCGTCACATCAACGCCGGCTTCTGGCCGACCCCTCCAATCTGCCGTACCACACCATCATCCGTCTCGGTCCCGAACAGCTCGAGCTCAACGTGGCGGCCCTGGATGACGGCACCCTGCTTCTGGGGTGGAGCGTGGTCACCGAGCGCGAGCGCTTAAGGCGCATGCTGGAGGTCATGCCCATCAATATCATGATGTGTGATCCCAATACCCTGGAGATCAGCTATATCAACCAGACCAGCATCGACACGCTGAAATCGGTGGAGCATCTGATTCCCATCAAGGCCGAGGACGCCCTGGGAACCTGCATCGATATCTTCCACAAGAATCCCGAACACCAGCGCCAATTGCTCAAAGACCCCTCCAACCTGCCCCACAAGGCCAATATCAAACTCGGCGACGAGACCCTGTCCCTCAATGTGGCCGCCATCGTCGACGACAGCGGCTTTTACATCGGGCCCATGGTCAGCTGGAGCGTGATCTCGGCCCAGGTAGCGATGGCCGAAAACGTCAAGAACGTGACCCAGATCGTGGCCTCGGCTTCCACCGAGCTCCAGAACACGGCGAAGTCCATGGCCGCCACCGCCGAGCGCACCAGCGAACAGTCCACCGCCGTGGCGGCGGCCTCCGAAGAGGCCTCCACCAACGTGCAGACGGTGGCCAGCGCGGCCGAGGAGCTCTCCAGCTCGATTGATGAGGTGGGCCGCCAGGTCACCGATTCCGCCGATATCGCCAAGTCGGCGGTGGAAGAGGCGGCCAAAACCAATGCATCCGTTGAGGGGCTGGCTGTGGCGGCTAACAAGATCGGCGAGGTGGTGGAGCTGATCAATGACATCGCTTCCCAGACCAATCTGCTGGCACTTAACGCCACCATCGAGGCGGCGCGCGCCGGCGATGCCGGCAAGGGCTTCGCGGTAGTCGCCAACGAGGTCAAGTCCCTGGCCAACCAGACCGCCAAGGCCACCGACGAGATCGGTTCCCAGATCG
>JADHSZ010000059.1 GCA_016776635.1 Alphaproteobacteria bacterium | reverse complement strand
GTTCTGAATCCCTTCTTGCCCCACGACTCGGCGATAAAGATGCCAGCTCGCATGTCCGAGCACCGGCAACACGACGGCGAGACCGACGAAAAAGGGCAAGGCGCCGAGCAACAAGGAGCTGGCGATGATGAAGCCCCATATGGCCATGGTTATTGGGTTTTTGAAAACCACTCTCACTGACGTTCGAACCGCCGTCATGATGCTGACCTCCCGATCCAGAAGCATCGGAAAAGACACCACGGAAAGGGTGAACACCACCACGGAGAAGATAAAGCCGGCGCCGCTGCCGACGATGATGAGCATCAAGCCAGCCTGCGTGGCGAAGACCTGGTGGACGAATTCCGCAACCGACTGCGGCACCACGTCGCCGAAGTTTTGCACGTAGATGGCCTTCGCTGTGCCTATCCACACGAAGTAGATCACCATCAGCATCAGGCCAAGCGCCGCGATGTTGATGATGGACGGGTTTTTGAAGACGTCGAAGGCATGCTGCCTGGAGATATCGAGACCCAGCTCGTGGCGCCGGCTCAGCTCGTACATGCCGAGCGCGACCAGCGGGCCGACCAGGGTGTATCCGGAGAGCAGCGGAAAGACCAACGGCAACACATCCAGTCCGGCGTAGGTCCTGGCGAAGACAAGAGTGACCAGGGGATATATCACACAAAGGAAAGCCAGGTGGGTTGGCATCGCATTAAAGTCGGAGATGCCTCTGGCTAAAGCATCTTTGAGATCTCCCGGGCCGATCGTGTAGACAGCCGGTTGCGCGGGCTCATATACGCCACCCTCGGTGAACACTTTTCCATGTGCCATGGCCATACCTCCTGAAACCACCGGCCTAAGTGGTCGCGACTCCAAAGATAAGGCGGAACGCCCATTTTGGCCGCTGGCCGCATATAGATGCGAGTTGCAATCATTCCATAGTATACTGCCGGCTGGGCCTTATCAACCTCGCCTTTATCACCCTTAACCTTTGAAAACGGTCCCGGATTCTGGCTCTGATTCTGGCACAGTCGGAGCCGGGGCGGGGCAGGGCGACGGCTGTGCCGGATACGCTGTTCTTGTGAGGAAGCTGAGGAAACCGCAGCTAACGGTCCTGGGCTACGAAAAAGAGTCGAGCCGGCGCTGTGGCCACTCGGCGGTGATGGCAATCGACGGATATGTCATTGGGTGAGGCGCCAAAAACGCGCCAGTGGAGAGCCAGCGGAGAGAAGGTGTTTCGATTTAAGCCATGGCAAAGATGGGACGGGTGGTGGGATTCGGATCCATGATTCCAACTGAGTCAGGGTTTCCATCATGCGCGTACCCTTTGTTTTCCAAAAAACGCGTCACCCTACGTTTCCCAAAAAAAAGGTTTAATTCCACGTTAACAATGATTACCGTTGTTTATTTTAATAATTAAAATACTCAATAGCTCAGGGGTTCATAGGTTCATAGGTTCGTTGGGAGGTCGTCCATGTTTGTTGCGATCATGTTGGTCTTGGTGGCTGTCGGCACTGTCGTATTTCACTTTCTGAGTCCGTGGTGGTGGACGCCCATAGCTTCGAATTGGGGGAGCATCGATGATACGGTCACCCTCACATTCTGGATTACCGGGGTCGTCTTCGTCGCCATCGTTTTGTTTATGGCCTATTGCGTGTTCCGTTACCGTTACCGGGAGGGAAGAAGGGCTGACTACACACCGGAGAACAAGAAGTTGGAGTGGTGGCTCACCGGATTAACCACGGCGGGCGTTGTCGGTCTGCTGGCTCCAGGCCTGTTTGTATGGAATCAATACGTCACTGTCCCGGAAGAAGCGCATGAGTTTGAGGTCGTGGGCCAACAGTGGCAGTGGAGCTACCGCTTCCCCGGCGCCGACGGGGTGCTGGGCACCTCCGCGCCCCAGAACATCAGCGATGACAACCCGTTTGGTCTCAATCCGGACGATCCCAACAGTCAGGACGATATCCTCATAGAAGACGATGAGGTGCACCTCCCGCTCCATAAGCCGGCCAAGTTTTTGCTCCGCTCCATAGACGTCCTGCACGATTTTTATGTGCCCCAGTTCCGGGCGAAGATGGATCTGGTGCCGGGCATGGTCACTTTCTTCTGGGCCACCCCCACCAGAGCCGGGACATTCGACATCCTCTGTTTTGAATTATGCGGAGTCGGGCACCATACCATGCGCGGCACGGTGGTGGTCGAGGAAGAGAGCGCCTATCGGGCGTGGCTGCAAGAGCAACCCACCTTCGCGCAATCGATGACTGAAGCCAGGAACGGCGCAGAGGACGACTCGCGGGAGAATTTAAAACTGGTCTTGGGCGAGGCGGAGGCTGGTTCCACCGCGAGATGATGGACATGACGAGGCTCGCACCCCCGAATCCCAACACCCATGAGCTTAAGGAAGAAAATGCGCAGAGGATGTTTTAATGGCCTATGTGACACATGATGACGCTCAATCTGTCCCCCTTGCGGAAGTCGGGGAGATGGAGCTTTACCACGCGAAAAGCTGGGTAACGAAATACGTTTTCAGCCAGGACGCCAAGGTCATCGCCATCCAGTATTCGGTTACGGCGATCGCGATTGGGATGTTGGGTCTGGTGTTGTCGTGGTTGATACGGTTGCAGCTGGGGTTCCCGGAAGTCTTCGACTTTATCACCCCCGCCGACTACTACCAGTTCATCACCATGCACGGCATGATCATGGTCATCTACCTGCTCACCGCGCTGTTTCTGGGGGGCTTTGGCAATTACCTCATCCCGCTGATGGTGGGCGCCCGGGATATGGTTTTCCCCTACGTAAACATGCTGAGTTACTGGATATATCTGGTCGCCGTACTGGTGCTGGTGGCGAGTTGGTTCGTGCCGGGCGGCCCCACCGGCGCCGGCTGGACCCTCTACCCACCCCAGGCCATCCTGTCGGGCACTCCGGGGGCGGAGGGCGGCATCCTTTTGATGCTCATTTCGCTCGCTCTCTTCATTATCGGATTCACCATGGGCGGGCTGAACTACGTGGTGACGGTGTTACAGGCCCGTACGCGGGGGATGACGCTGATGCGCATGCCTCTGACGATCTGGGGCATCTTCGTGGCCACCTGCCTGGCGCTGTTGGCCTTCCCCGCCTTGTTCGTCGGCGCTGTGATGATGACCTTTGACAGCCTCCTGGGCTCCAGCTTCTTCATGCCGGCCATTGTCGAGTTCGGGGAACTGCTCGATTACGAGGGCGGCAGCCCGGTGTTCTTCCAACACATGTTCTGGTTTTTCGGGCATCCGGAAGTCTATATCGTCGCCCTGCCGGCCTTCGGCATGGTTTCCGACCTGCTTAGCGTCCATGCGAGGAAAAACATCTTCGGCTATCGGATGATGGTATGGGCGATTGTGGTGATCGGCGGCCTCAGCTTCATCGTCTGGGCGCATCACATGTATGTCAGCGGCATGAACCCGTATTTCGGGTTCTTCTTCGCCACCACCACGCTCATCATCGCGGTGCCAACGGCGATCAAGGTCTACAACTGGACGCTGACCCTGTGGCAAGGCAACATTCACCTGACGATCCCGATGCTGTTCGCTCTCGCCTTCATTGTCACCTTTGTGAACGGGGGGATCACGGGCCTGTTCCTCGGCAATGTCACCGCCGATGTTCCGCTTTCGGACACCATGTTCGTGGTCGCCCATTTCCATATGGTGATGGGTGTGGCGCCGCTCCTCGTCGTCTTCGGGGCCATATACCATTGGTATCCCCTGATGACCGGACGCATGCTTGACGAGACCATGGGCCAGTTTCACTTCTGGGTCACCTTCCTCGGAGCCTATGCGGTGTTCCTGCCGATCCACTATCTGGGCCTTTTAGGCGTGCCGCGCCGCTATTTTGAATTGACGGATATCAGCTTCATCCCGGATTCGGTTCAGACGCTGAGTGCTTTTGTCACCGTAGTCGCCCTGATCGTGGGCTTTGCCCAGCTGGTGTTTATCTACAATCTGATAGTCAGCCGCACCAAAGGCGAACCTGCCGGTCGCAACCCTTGGCGGGCGACCACGCTGGAATGGCAAACGGCCGAAGTCCCGCCGGGACACGGCAATTTCGGCGAGACGCTGCCGGTGGTCTATCGCTGGGCCTACGCCTTCAGTGTGCCGGGCGCCAGGGATGACTTCATACCGCAGAACCTTCCGCCCGATCAGGTGCCCACCGACGGCAGTGTCAGCTAGATGTTTTTCTTCCGGCAGATAGTGCAAAAGCCCTGGGTGACGGTGGAGGAGAGCATCTCGGACCTTCACGGCGGGGCCGAGTTTTCCCTGCCTGCGGCAAAGGTCGGTCTGTGGGTGTTTTGCGCCGTGATCACGTCCCTGTTTTTGCTCTTCATCGCCTCTTACTCCATGCGGATGTCGCTCGCGGACTGGCGCCCCTTGCCCGAACCGGGGCTGTTGTGGCTGAACACGGCCATACTGATCTTGAGCAGTGTGGCGTTGCAATGGGCGCGGGTTAACGCGCGCCGGGAACGGATAGACCAGGTGAAAATCGGCCTATTTTGGGGGGGCGGTTTCGCCATCGCCTTCCTGGCCGGCCAGCTTTTGGTGTGGCAACAACTGGTCGCCCTGGGTTTTTTCTCGGCGGCAAATCCGGCCAACGCCTTCTTTTACCTGTTCACCGGGGTGCACGGGCTGCACCTGTTTGGCGGCCTGGTGGCCCTGGGCAGGACCACCGCCAAGGTGCGAAGGGATGGTTTTGATATGGCGCGTGTGCGCCTGAGCGTGGAATTGTGCACCGCCTACTGGCACTTTCTGCTCGCGGTTTGGTTGGTTTTATTCGGCCTGCTGTTACTTACGTAGGGGACTAAGAGAAAATGACACAATCAAATATAGGAGAGGCCTTAGCGCCGCCTGAAGGCTTGCAAGGCATCGTTGCCGACTGGTCCTCGGACCAGCGGGCGTTCAAGAATGTCCCCTGGGGCAAGGCGATGATGTGGGTCTTCCTCCTCAGCGACACCTTCATCTTCGCCTGTTTTTTGCTCTCGTACATGACGGTGCGAATGTCCACCACGGTGCCTTGGCCCAACCCCAGCGAGATTTTCGCTCTGTCGTTCGGCGGCGAGCCTATTCCCCTCATCCTGATCGCCATCATGACCTTCATCCTGATCAGCAGCAGCGGGACCATGGCCATGGCCGTCAGATCCGGCTATCAACGTGATCGCGTTAACACCACGTTGTTGATTTTGGTGACGGCGGCCTTTGGCGCCTCTTTCGTCGGCATGCAGGCCTTCGAGTGGACCAAGCTGATCGTCGAAGAAGGCGTTCGTCCCTGGAGCAACCCCTTCGGCGCACCCCAGTTCGGCGCCATCTTCTTCATGATCACCGGCTTCCACGGTTTTCACGTATCGGTGGGTGTGATTTTCCTGCTTATCACTGCCCGCAAAGTCTGGATCGGGGAATACGACGAAGGCACGCCGGGCTTTTTCACCAGCCGCAAGGGCAGCTACGGGACCGTTGAGGTTATGGGTCTCTACTGGCACTTCGTGGATCTGGTCTGGGTCTTCATCTTCGCATTCTTTTATCTTTGGTAGGGCGGAAACATGTCAGACGCTAAAGCACACGCAGAGGGTCAACAGCATCCGATCGGCATTTATTTAAAGATCTGGTTCCTGCTGTTTGTTCTCAGCACCTTTTCTTACCTCGTCGACTACTACCACGTTGAGGGCTACCTCAGATGGTCTCTGATCCTCATCTTCATGATATTGAAGGCGGGGCTGATCATCAGTGTCTTCATGCATATGATGTGGGAGCGGTTGGCCCTGGTATATGCCATTTTGGTCCCGCCGCTGTTGGTGATGGTGTTCGTTTTTCTCATGACGTTCCAGGCGGATTACGTATTCTTCACGCGGGAGATGTTTTTCGCGACGGGATCGTAGTGTTCATGGATCAAGCGAGGGGCTGAACCGCTCTAACGAGGGAGACGCTATGAGAGAATCGCTCCTCTCTCATAGGTGAATGGTGGCACGGGAAAACATCCCGTGAGGGGTAGCGCGTTCCGCGCCTTTCTTCAAAATGGGGAGGGGCGGCCATTGCACATAGCAAAAAAAAGAGGGCGGCTCCGGTCCCGGTGCAGGGTAAAAAAATCACCTTGAATGTAAGTTACGCTTTGGTGACATCCGTGCTTATCCTTTAGTTACACCATGGTTACAGCGCTTCTTTTTTTTATAAAATTTATAAATTAAAAACGTGAGTTTTCCGCCTTTTTCAGCCTCTCCAAATCAAATTTTTAAAGTCGGCGACGGAGTGATTCTTAGGCTTGAGCCACACCGCCGCACTGTGTATTGTGCCCGACGCGTCTGCTCTTTGGCCGTGTTCTTGTTCCGCCGCTGGAGGCTTTCAACAAGCCCCCATCAAGCCCTGGGATTTGAATGTGACCATCCCTTGGTTAAGGTATATCTTGGGGCTAACGGACCGGGCGCAATGGGGGGGTTGGCTATTTTTGTCACTCCATATATTTTTCTGGTTTCGAGACAGGACAGGACACAATGTTTCTGAATGCTGTATGCGCCGCCATGGCGGCCGTTTTCTTCACGGGCATAAGCGCCTTTTCCGCCCTGGCCGAACACGCAGGCGCCGTTCACACCGGCCAGCCGGTGGATTGGCAGATGGGCTTTCAGGCCGCGGCCTCTCCGGTGATGGAGGGCATTACCGATTTCCACAACATGCTTCTCGTCATCATCACCGTCATCACCATTTTCGTCACCGTGCTGCTGCTCTACGTGATCACGCGCTTCAAGGAATCGAGCAACCCGGTACCCTCGAGGGTGACGCACAATACCGCTCTTGAGGTGGCGTGGACGGTGGTTCCCATTCTCATCCTGGTGACGATCGCCATTCCCTCCTTCAAGCTGCTTTATTTCGAGGACCGCGCGGCCGACGCCGAGATGACCATCAAGGCCATCGGCGAACAGTGGTACTGGACCTACGAATATCCCGATAACGGCAACTTTACCTTCGACAGCATCATGCTCGAAGAGGACGAGCTGGACGGGCATCCCCGCTTGCTCGGCGTGGACAATCCCGTGGTGCTGCCGGTGGACACCACCGTGCGCGTGCTTCTGGCCGCGCCTCCCGCCGGGGTCATTCACAGCTGGGCCATGCCCGCGCTCGGCGTCAAGACCGACGCCATTCCCGGCCGTCTCAACGAGACCTGGCTCAAGATCACGCAAGAGGGCTGGTACTACGGCCAGTGTTCGGAGCTTTGCGGCACCGGTCACGCCTTCATGCCCATCGCTATCAAGGCGGTCTCGAAGGAAGCCTTCGCCGCCTGGGTCACGACCGCCCAGGAAGAATTCGCGCGCAATGACGACAATGACGGCAACGGGTCCGTCCGCGTTGCCCAGAATGTTGTACAAAACCAAGCCCAGCAATAGGCCAAAGCGAGAGTTTTAAATTATGAGCACTCACGATAATCCCACCGGCATAAAGCGGTGGCTCTATTCCACCAACCACAAGGACATCGGCACGATGTACCTTATTCTCGCCGTTATCGGCGGTGTTGTTGGCGCGGTCTTCTCCCTGCTTCTTCGCATGGAACTCGCCGAGCCCGGCATGCAGGTCTTCGGCGACGACTACCAGTTCTTCAACGTGGTGGTGACGGCCCATGGCTTCGTCATGGTGTTCTTCATGGTTATGCCGGCGATGATGGGTGGTTTCGGCAACTGGATGGTGCCGTTGATGATCGGGGCGCCGGACATGGCCTTCCCGCGCATGAACAATGTCAGCTTCTGGCTGCTGCCGCCGGCGCTTATTCTGCTGGTGACCTCGGCCTTTACCGATGGCGGCGCCGGCACGGGCTGGACCGTTTACGCCCCTTTGAGCACCTACGGACACCCCGGCAAGGCGGTTGACCTGGCGATCCTGTCCCTGCATCTGGCGGGCGCCTCGTCTATCCTGGGCGCCATCAACTTCATCGCCACCATCTTCAACATGCGGGCGCCGGGCATGACCCTGCACAAGATGCCGCTGTTCTGCTGGGCGGTTCTGGTGACCTCGTTCCTGCTGCTGCTCTCCCTGCCGGTTCTGGCGGGTGGCATCACCATGCTGCTCACCGACCGTAATTTCGGCACCACCTTCTATTCACCCGAAGGCGGCGGCGATCCTCTTCTGTGGCAGCATCTGTTCTGGTTCTTCGCCCACCCCGAGGTCTATATCCTGATCATCCCGGGTTTCGGTATCGTCAGCCAGGTGATCTCCACCTTCTCGAAGAAACCGGTCTTCGGCTATCTCGGCATGGCCTACGCCATGGTGGCCATCGGCTTCGTCGGTTTCATCGTCTGGGCCCACCACATGTATACGGTGGGGATGGACGTGGATACGCGGGCCTATTTCGTGGCCGCCACCATGGTCATCGCGGTGCCCACGGGGATCAAGATATTCAGCTGGATCGCCACCATGTGGGGCGGGTCTCTGACCTTCCCCACGCCCATGCTGTTCGCGCTGGGGATGATCTTCCTGTTTACGCTGGGCGGCGTCACCGGCGTGGTGCTGGCCAATGCCGGGGTGGACGTGGCGCTTCAAGACACCTATTACGTGGTCGGCCACTTCCACTACACCATGTCCATGGGCGCTCTGTTCGCCATGTTCGCGGGCTTTTTCTACTGGATCGGCAAGATGTCGGGACGTCAGTATTCGGAAGGCCTGGGCAAGCTCCAGTTCTGGATCATGTTCGTCGGTGTCAACCTCACCTTCTTCCCCATGCATTTCTCGGGTCTTGCCGGCATGCCGCGGCGTATTCCCGACTATCCGGACGCCTATGTTGGCTGGAACGAGATTTCCACCTACGGATCCTATCTCTCGATCCTGGGTGCGGTTCTCTTCCTCTACATCGTCTACAAGACCTTTGCGTCGGGCGAGAAAGCGGCGGATAATCCGTGGGGCGTGGGTGCCGACACCCTGGAATGGAAGCTCAGTTCACCGCCACCCTTCCACACTTACGAAGAATTGCCGAAAGTGTAGTTTTTCAGGAGGGTGGGATTTATGCGTAACGGATGGAGGCTATAAATGGCTTCTACCTCCATTGACCTCAATCACGTCTCTTCGGGGGCTGTGCCGTCTGATGTTTCGGGTGACGGTTCCGCCAGTCCCGCGGTGGCGGACTTCATCGCCCTGTTGAAACCGCGGGTGATGTCGCTGGTGGTGTTTACCGGATTCGCCGGCATGATGCTGGCGCCGGGCCATCTCCATCCTCTGCTGGCGGCGGTGGCTATCTTGTGTATCGCAGTGGCGGCGGGAGCCTCGGGCGCCATCAACATGTGGTACGACCGCGATATCGACGCCGGCATGAAGCGTACCCGCAACCGGCCGTTGCCGGCGGGCCGCATGGACCCGGCGGATGCTCTGGGTTTCGGGGTGGTGCTGTCGGTGGCGGCGGTGAGCGTGATGGGTCTGGCGGTGAACTATGTGGCTGCCGCGCTGTTGGCGCTGACCATCTGTTTCTACGTATTCGTCTATACCATCTGGCTGAAACGCCGGACGCCGCAGAACATCGTCATCGGCGGCGCGTCGGGGGCGTTTCCGCCGATGATCGGCTGGGCCGCCGTCAGCGGCGACGTGTCGCTGGCCTCGCTGGCCCTGTTCGCCATTATCTTCATGTGGACGCCGGCCCATTTCTGGGCGCTCTCGCTGTATCGTTGCGGCGATTATGCCCGCGTCGGCGTGCCCATGATGCCGGTGGTGGCGGGCGCGCGCGAAACCCGCAAGCTGATCCTGCTCTACACGGTTCTGCTGATTCCCGTGACCCTGGCCCCGTGCTGGCTGGGCGTGGTGGGGATGGCCTATGCGATCGTTGCACTGGTTCTGGGAGGAGGGTTCCTGGGGCTGGCGCTGCGGCTCTGGGCCGCCAAGTCCGACTCCGCCGCCAAGGCCCTGTTCGGCTATTCCATCCTCTACCTGTTCCTGCTGTTCGCCGCCATGCTCGCCGACGCGGCCGCCGGCATGGGGATGGCGGCATGACCAAGGACAACGTTATGAACGAGGATTCCGGCATGGACGCCCTGCACAAGCGCCAGCGCAGCCGCAATCTGGCCCTGGGCGGCGTGCTGCTTGCCCTGGTGGCGCTGTTCTATCTCATCACCATCGTGCGCATGGGAGGGCAGTCATGACCACCGCGTCCACGCCTGTGCAGGGGGGTGATCTGCGGCGCCGCAACCGCAGGCTCTTAAGTATTCTCACCGTGGTGGTGTTCGGCATGGTGGGGCTGGCCTATGCTTCCGCGCCGCTCTACCGCCTCTTCTGCCAAGTCACCGGCTATGGCGGCACCACGCAACAGGCGGCTGCCGCGCCCGGCGCGCCGGAATTTACGGACTCTGGAGGCTCCCTGCCTCCGCGAATGATGACGGTGCGCTTCGATTCCAGCGTTTCCTCCACCCTGCCGTGGCGTTTTGCCCCGGCGCAGAGGGCGGTGGACGTCAAGGTGGGGGAATCGGCGCTGGCCTTTTTCACCGCGCGCAACCTTTCCGCCACGCCCGTCACCGGCAGCGCCGTGTTCAACGTGACGCCGCTCAAGGTGGGCAAGTATTTCAACAAGATCGACTGTTTCTGCTTCACCGAACAGACCCTGGCTCCGGGGCAACAGGTGGACATGCCGGTGAGTTTCTTCGTCGATCCGGCGATCATGGACGACAACAACATGGGTGAGGTCAAGACCATCACCCTTTCCTATACCTTCTTCCGCAGCGACAGCGGGGAGGAGGAAAGCACCGCCTTGCTGGGGGATTCAAGCGGGGGGTAAGAGGCCTTGTTTTTTATTTTTATTAGCAAAAGAGAGTAAGAAGAATGAGCTCTGTAAAACATTCGTATCATCTGGTTGATCCCAGCCCGTGGCCTTTCGTCACCGGTGTTACGGCACTGATTACGGCCTTTGGTCTCATCAGTCTCATGCATGGCGAGGGCAACACCCTGTTCTATGTGGGTTCCGTCCTGCTGCTGTTGACGGTGGCCGCCTGGTGGCGTGACGTGATCCGCGAGGGCGAACATGAAGGTCATCACTCGCCGGTCGTCCAGATCGGCCTGCGTTACGGCATGGCGCTGTTCATCGCCTCGGAAGTGATGTTTTTCGTGGCCTGGTTCTGGGCTTTCTTCGACGTCGCCTTCTTTCCCGGCGCCAACAGCCCCGAACTGGTAACCCGGCAAGAGGTTCTGGGCGGGGTATGGCCGCCGGTGGATATGCAAGGGCGGCTCTTCGATCCCTGGGGCATTCCCTTCCTTAACACCGTCATCCTGCTCAGCTCCGGCGTCACCGTGACCTGGGCTCACCATGCCCTGCGCGAGGACAACCGCAAGCATTTCATGCTTGGTCTGGCGCTGACCATCATCTTGGGCATCACCTTCACCAGCCTTCAGGTCCATGAATACGATATCGCCGCCTTCTCCTTCACCGAGGGCATTTATCCCTCCACCTTCTTCATGGCCACCGGCTTTCACGGTGCCCATGTGATCATGGGCACCATCTTCCTCATCGTCTGTTTCCTGCGCGGGATGGCCGGACACTTCAAACCCGACCATCACTTCGGCTTCGAGGCCGCCGCCTGGTACTGGCATTTTGTGGACGTGGTGTGGCTGTTCCTGTTCACCTGCATATACTGGTGGGCGGGCCCGCCGGCCTGAGTCGGTTGAACTTTTCGCTAACCGGGGGGACATCGGAGACGTAAGATAAACGGATGACCCCACCGGTATCACCTTTCCTCGCGGGGGCGGCCATGCGCTGCCCCCGTTGTGGAAGGGGCAAACTCTATGATGGCTTGTTAAAGATCGCGGATCGGTGCACGGTCTGCGATCTTAATTTAAGTGCCGAGGACAGCGGCGACGGCGCCGTGGCCTTCGTCACCATGATCATGGGCGGCATCGCCGTGGCTGTGGCCTTGTGGATGGAAACCGTCTTCGCGCCGCCGCTGTGGGTGCATTGGGTGGTGTTACTGCCGCTTATCCTCGGCGGCTCGCTTCTGGTCACGCGCTGGCTCAAGGCGACGCTGGTGGCGCTACAGTTCCGCCACAGATCGGAAGACTATTCGGAAGACTACGGGGACAGTGACGGAAAGGACGATCATGGCTGATAATAAAAGCGGCTTCCACTGTCACGGCTATGTGTTCCGCCCGGCGCTGGTTCCCACCCTGTTCACCATTGTGGGCGTGGCCTTCATGCTGTTCCTCGGCGGCTGGCAGGTACAGCGCCTGTTGTGGAAGGAAGACCTGATCAACACCCGCCAGGCCCGCTTTGCCACCGTGATTGCGCCGCCTCCGGCCACTGCCGCCGCCGCCGCCATAGACCAGTTCGAATTCAACCGGGTGCGGCTTACGGGCGTCTTTCTCCACGATCACGAGATGTATCTGGGCTCCCGCTCGCTCATGGGCCATGTGGGTTATCACGTGATCACACCGCTACGCCGTGACGATGACAGCCTGGTTCTGGTGGATCGCGGCTGGGTGCCGCTGGACTACAAGGATCCCGCCCCGCGCGCGGCGGCTCAATTCGAAGGCCCGGTCTCGCTGCAGGGCGTGATCCGCGTCCCCGGCCGCAAGAGCCGCTTTACCCCCGATAACGTGCCCCAGGATAATTTCTGGTTCTATGTGGACCTTCCCGCCATGGCCGCCTATGCCGGACTCGATCCCTTCGCCAGCTGGTATGTGGAGGCCGACGCGGAGGCCAATCCCGGCGGTTTTCCGGTGGGCGGCCAGTCCAGGGTGGACCTGCCCAACGACCATCTGCACTACGCCATTACCTGGTATCTCCTGGCCCTGGCGCTGTTGGTGATCTATCTCGTCTACTCCACCAGCCGCGAAGACACCCCCGGCGAAAACGCCTGATTTCGGCGCTTTTTCTGCTCCTTACCCCCCCTGGCTTGCTTGGTCCCCGCTCGCGGGATAGGTTAGGCGCGCTTTTTATCCACAGTGCTTTGGGAGGGGCCGCGTGCGCTATATCAGCAGCCGGGGAGATGCTCCGGCACTTTCCTTCGATGAGGTATTGCTGACCGGGCTGGCCCGGGACGGCGGCCTTTATGTGCCCGAAAGCTGGCCCCAGTTCGACGCCGCCGCACTCCGTGACATGGCCTCGCTTTCCTATGTGGAACTGGCGGTGCGCCTGACCCATCCCTTCATCGGCGAGGCCATCCCCGAGAGCACCTATGGCGATCTGGTGGCCAAATCCTACGCCGGATTCGATCACGATCCCATCGCGCCCCTGCGCGACCTCGGCGACGGCGTCCATCTGATGGAGCTTTTCCACGGTCCTACTTTGGCCTTCAAGGACTACGCCCTGCAACTGGTGGGACAGCTCTTCGATCACGTTCTGACAAACCGCGGCGAGCGCGTCACCATCCTCGGCGCCACTTCGGGCGATACCGGTTCGGCGGCCATTGCCGGCTGCGCGGCCTGCCCTTCGGTGGATGTGTTCATGCTCCACCCCAAGGGCCGGATTTCCGATGTCCAGCGCTGCCAGATGACCACGGTGGCCGCGCCCAATGTGTTCAATATCGCCATCGAAGGCGATTTCGACGACTGCCAGGACATGGTGAAAACCCTGTTCAAGGACACCGCCTTCCGCCAGGACTTACACCTCTCGGCGGCCAATTCCATCAACTGGGCGCGCATCATGGCCCAGACCGTCTATTATTTTTCCGCCGCCCTGGAATTGGGCGCGCCGGACAAAGGGGTGTCGTTTGCCGTGCCCACGGGCAATTTCGGCAACGTCTATGCGGGCTATGCTGCGCGCTGCATGGGGCTTCCCATCAAGCGCCTCGTCATCGGCTCAAACCGCAACGATATTCTCACCCGGTTCTTCGAGTCCGGGGCCATGGAAGTCCACGAGGTCACGCCCTCCCTGAGCCCGAGCATGGATATCCAGGTCTCGAGCAATTTTGAACGCCTGCTGTTCGACCTCTTTGACCGCGATGGCGCGCGGGTGGCATCCGCCATGAAGAAGTTCCGCAAAAGCGGGCGGCTCAAGCTGGAGGAAAAACTCTACCGCAGCGCCTGTGAACTGTTCGCCGCCTGCCGCCTCGACGACGAGGGTACTCTGGCGGCCATCGCCCGGGAATATGAAAGCACCGGAACCCTGCTCGATCCCCACAGCGCCATCGGCGTTCATGCCGCGCGCCAGCTTGGGCATGCCAGTAAGGCAAATCCGGTGGTGGCGCTGGCCACGGCCCACCCGGCTAAGTTTCCGCAGGCCGTGGAAGAGGCCTGCGGCGTGATTCCCCCGGCCCCGGCGCCGCTAGCCGGTCTGGCGGACCTTCCCGAACGCTTCGAAACGCTCCCCGCCGACGTGAACACCGTGGCCGCCTATATGCGTGAACACGCCACCGTTATGAACGGCGGCCCAGAAGAGGAAACAGGGGAAGAAACAGTGAAAGAAACGGAAAAGAGCAGCGGAAAAGAGAGCGGCCAAAGCGCGGAAGGCGCCCCGTGACCATTACCGTCACCACGCTGGATAACGGCCTGCGGGTGGCCACCGACGCCATGGAAGACGCGCGCTCGGTATCGCTGGGAGTTTTCGTGGGCGCGGGCACCCGTAACGAGAGGCCGGAAATCAACGGCGTCTCCCATCTTCTCGAACACATGGCCTTCAAGGGCACGCGGCGGCGCTCGGCGCGCGCCATCGCCGAAGAGATCGAGACGGTGGGCGGCCATCTCAACGCCTATACCTCGCGCGAAAGCACGGTCTACGTGGCCCGCGTGCTGAAGGAGAACACCTCCCTGGCGCTGGATATTCTCGGCGATATCCTCCAGCACTCGGTATTCGACGAATCGGAACTGGAACTGGAACGCAATGTGGTGCTCCAGGAAATCGGCCAGTGCAACGACACCCCCGACGACATCATCTTCGATCATTTTCAGGCCCGCGCTTATCCCGACCAGGCCATGGGCCGTCCCATTCTCGGTCTGCCTCATCTGGTAAGCGCCTTTTCGCGGGATTCCCTGGGTTCCTATATGGCCGAGAACTACGCGCCCGGGCGCATGGTGGTGGTGGCGGCGGGTGATGTGGATCATGGCGAGTTCGCGGCGCTGGTGGCTGCGGCCTTCGATTCCCTTGGCCCGGGGGAGGCCCCGGCGCCGGAACAGGCGCGCTATGCCGGGGGCCACATGCACAGTGAAAAGCCCCTGGAACAGCTGCATCTGGTCTTGGGCTTCGAAGGGGTTCCCGCCGTGGATCCCGATTACTATGCGCTGTCGGTATTCTCCGGAATACTGGGCGGCGGCATGTCCTCGCGGCTGTTCCAGGAAGTGCGCGAGAAACGGGGGCTGGTCTATACCATCGCCTCCTTTACCTCCTCCTACGCCGACAGCGGCCTGCTCGGGGTCTATGCCGGCGCCGCCGCCGACAAGGGCGGCGAACTGCTGCCCGTGATCTGCGACGAGATCAAGGCGCTGGGCGGAAACGTCACCGGGGATGAACTGTCCCGCGCCCGCGCCCAGGCCCGTGCCGGTCTGCTCATGTCCCAGGAAAGCGTGCCTTCGCGCTGCGAACAGCTCGGCACCCAGATGCTGGTCTATGGCCGCCCCATTCCCCTCGACGAGATTACGGCGCGTATCGACGCCGTGGACCGCGAGGCGGTGTCGCGCATGGCCGCGCGCCTTCTCGCCAGCGCCCCCACCTTCGTGACGCTGGGCCCCAGCGGCATGGACCTTCCCGCAGACGTGACCACTCTGCTAAGCTGAGCGCCCTTTCCGCCGTTTTCCGTGACGGGGTGCTTCAGGGGGGGTCATGGCCGAAAAAAAGACTACGCGCCGCAAGCCTTTTTCCATCGTCCGTTTCCTGCAACCCAGGATCGGCGGCATGCCTCCGGTGCGTCTCGCTTACGGCCAGGTGGTGCTGCGCCCGCCGGTGGATGGCGACTGGCGGGAATGGTCGTCCCTGCGCGCGAATTCGCGCGAATTCCTGAAACCCTGGGAGCCCAGCTGGAGCCGCGACGTCCTCTCGCGCACCGCCTTCCGCCGCCGCTTGCGTGGTTGGGGCCGCGACTGGAACGATGACCGCAGCTACGCCTTCTTCATCTTCCATGCCGAAAACGATGGCCTTCTCGGCGGCATCACCTTCAACAACCTGCGCCGCGGCATCGTCCAGACGGCGAGCCTGGGCTACTGGATCGGCCAGCCCTATGCCGGGCAGGGACATATGACCGAGGCCATGCAGGCGGTGTTGCGCTACGGCTTCGACCATCTCAACCTGCACCGCATCGAAGCCGCCTGCGTCACCGACAATGACGCCTCGCGCCGGGTTCTGGAAAAAACCGGCTTCCGGCGTGAAGGCCTGGCCCTCAAATATCTGCGTATCGACGGCCGCTGGCGCGACCATTACACCTTCGCCGTCCTGCGTGAGGATTTGGAGAAGGCGGACAAGGACGCGGATGGGGGCGGCGCGGGCGACTAGGCCACCATCACGCCAGTGGGTTGCTTTCAACAACGAAAAAATCCCGCGGTTGCGGCAACTGGCGCCGCGGTCTTCGGCTGATTCTGGTAAGTGATTCTTAAGAATTATACCCCTCTAATACGGAGACGACTGGGGGGTACCGTTGCCGCATTCGGAAGCATTCAAGAAAATCACCCTCGAGGCCAACAAGATGGTCTTCGACGAAGGGGATATGCCCGATGCGGCCTATATGATCAGCGAAGGAAGCGTGGAAATTCGCAAGGGTACGCGAACTGAAAACCCGCGAACCATTGCGA
>JADHSZ010000058.1 GCA_016776635.1 Alphaproteobacteria bacterium | reverse complement strand
CGAACACGATAACCACGCCGGGGTGCCGCTGTTTGAGACGGCGCGCAAATTCATAGTTCAGATTCAGGTTCCAGGAATAATTAGTGAAACACGCTATCCTTGGAATGGTCTTGTCCAGATAGTCGGCAAAATCCGTTGGATATTTGAACAATTGCACGGCGATCTCATCGCCAAGATATTCCTGAGCATAGGCGGCAACGAAACCACTCCCAAGGGGGAAAAAGTTGGCGTCCACCGTTTTTCCGGTGTGGCTGAGATCAGCAAAACTAATTTCGATTGTCATCGGTAGCAGCCTGTGAGCTCCCCGTCGTCTTTATATTCTTGCGGTATGATAACAATGGTTTAGCCGGCGATTTTGCACCACAAACCACCGTTAAACGAACTGGCCATGTTCGGGATCAATGGCGAGATAGTCCATCATCCCCAAGTTTTTCACATGGTCGGCGCAGTGGTGGGAACAATCCCGCGACGGATTGATGGCGTAGACCCGCTCGCGGTTTTCGTCGGAAAACCAGAACTCCTTGAATGACTTTTCCTTGATGGAACCCAGCGTGCCGCCCTTGGTAAATGCCTTGTCGTGACAGGCATAGACCACACAGTCGCCGCCGATCACCGGGTTGAACTGGATGTTGGGACAAATGGCGTAGGGCCGGTCGAAGCGCTCTTCCATCTCGTGATAGTGATTGAGAATGGCAAAGGTTTCCGTGGCCATGGCCTCGGCCTTGGCGATTTCTTCGTCAATACGCGGCTTCAGCTTTTGATGATAAGCGTTGAATTCGGCGCCCTCATTGCTCACCACCGCGCCCACCAGCTTCACATGGTTGACGCCCACATCCTTGAGCAGCGCCACCAGCTCCGACACATGTTCGTAATTGTCGTGGCCCATGATGAGGCTCACCCCCAGCACGCAATGGGAATCGCGGGCGATGAAATCACGCATATTTGTAATCAGCTTGTCGAAGGCGTCCTCGCCGATACGCCGCGCCTCGGCATAGCTGGGGCCATCCCATCCCTCCATCGAAACCCGCGCCCATGTGGCATGGTCGGCAAAGGCGTCGGCCACCTTGCCCTTCAGGTTGGAGCCGTTGGTGAGCGCGCCCACCTTGACCCCACCCGCGGCCAGGCGCTCGATGACGTCCGGCAGGGGTTTGTAGATCAGGGGTTCGCCGCCGCCGGAAAAGGTCACCGCGCGCACCCCCATCTCGACAATATCATCGACGATCTCGAACATCTTGTCGGTGGGGATAAGGTCTTTCACATCCATATCCTCACCCAACTGCAAATTGCTGACCCGATAGGCGCAGTACCAGCAATCGTGATTGCAATGGTTCATGGGCTTGATGCGGATATTCACCGGAGCTTCGAGACGGCGCTCGCGCACCGCCTCCAGACGATCGGGAAAGCGAAACGGTTTCAACATGCTGTAGAGCTTGGTCACGTAATTTTTTCCTTCCACGAACTTACAAACAGATATGGGGACAGAGGCCTGGAAATCACCCGAAAAATCCATTCACGGCATCGGCCACGCGGCGCAGATCGTTGTGGCTTAAGGTCTGGTGAATAGGCAGGGAGAGAATGCGTCCGGCCTGTTTTTCGGCCACTGGAAAATCACCGGCCTTATGACCGAGATAGCCTGCCGCCGGCTGTAGATGGATCGGCAGCGGATAATGGATGGCCGAGCCGATTTCATGTTCCGCCAGATGTGCCTTCAGTTCATCGCGCCGGTCCACCTGGATGACAAAGGTATGATAGGTGTTGAATTCCATATCCCGTTCCGGAGCCATAAACACATGCGCCGGATCGAGACATTCCCGATAGAGGGCGGCATTGCGCCGACGTCGCTCGATGACATCCGACAGGACCTCCAGCTTGTAACGCAGGATCGCCGCCTGCAGGGTGTCCATACGGCTCACGTAACCAAAAGCCTCCGACAGCCCCTTGCCCACCAGGCCGTGATTGCGCATTTTCGCCACCTTCTCCGCCAGTTCTCCGTCATCGGTGGTGAGAAAGCCCGAATCTCCCGCGGCGTTGAAATTTTTCAACGGATGGGCCGAGAAACAGCCCACATCCCCGAAAGACCCGGCCAGCCGGTCCTGGTAACGTGAGCCGAAAGACTGGGAGGCGTCCTCGATCACCAACAGGCCGTGCTGTTTGGCGATCTCCTCCAGCGGCGTCATATCAGCGATACGGCCGGTAAGGTGCACCGGCATGATGGCTTTCGTCTGCGGCGTAAGGGCGGCTTCTACCTTTTCGGGGTCAATGTTCAGGTCATCGCGCACATCGGCAAAAACCGGAACCGCGCCGATGGTGGCCACGGCGGCGGCCGAGGCGATAAAGGAATTGGGCGGTAAAATCACCTCGTCGCCCTCGCCGATTCCCAAAGCCGCCATGCCCAGAGCCAGGGCATCGGTGCCCGAATTCAGGGCCACCGCATGAGCGACACCACAGAATCCGGCGATCTCCTGTTCGAGGAGTTCAATGTCCGGCCCGCCCACCAGCTTGCCTTCGGCCAGCACCGCTTCCACGCGCGCCATGATTTCATCGCGCTGTTCGGCAAACTGGGCCGCCATATCCACGTAGCGGATGGGAGCGGAATTGTTCACGACAGCACCCCACGCACCGTGGCCGCGATTCCGGCGGGGTCGAGACCACAACTTTCCAGCAGGAAATCCTGGGAACCGTAATCACTGAGAAAACGGTCGGGAAGGCCAAGACGTTTCAATCGGGGCGGCGGAGCGGTCCATTCGTGGTCGGCGAAGAGTTCCGCCACCGCACCGCCAAGCCCGCCGATCAGGGTATGCTCCTCCACCGTCACCACCAGCTTCACCTTGCCCGCCAGTTCCAGCAGCGTGTCGGCATCCAGCGGCTTCACCGTATGGATATGCAGCACGCCGCTTTCAATTCCGTCTTCGGCCAGCATGTCGGCGGCCGCCAGGGCGCGCTGGGCCATAACTCCGGTGGTAACGAACAGCACCTCTCCGGGATCGCGCAGGGTGATGGCACGGCCGATTTCAAATCCATCGGAGTCCCGCGACACCACATCGTCATAGCCCTTGGCGAGACGGATATAGATGGGGCCGGGGCGGTCCAGGGTCTGGGGCATGAAACGGCGCATTTCCTCGGCATCCACCGGCGCCACCACGGTCATGCCCGGCAGGCTGCGCATGGCGGCAATGTCCTCCACCGCCATATGGGTGGGGCCCAGCGGCGCATACACCAGACCGCCGCCGTTACCGATCAGACGCACCGGCAGATCATGAAGGCATAAATCCACCGCCACCTGTTCGAAGGCGCGGCGCGTGATAAAGGTGGAAATGGTATGCACGTAGGGAATGAACCCTTCCATGGCGAGACCCGCCGCCATGCCGATGAGGTTGGCCTCGGACACGCCCTCCATGAAGAAACGCTCGGGAATTTCCTCTTTCATGGCATCCAGGGTCCCGGCACCCAAATCAGACCCCACATAGACCACGCGGGGATCGCGCCGGGCTAGTTCGTGAACCATTTCCATACAGGCGCCGCGCATCAGTTGTCCCTCAGCGCCTTGCGCAGTTCGGCCACCTGTTCCGGGCTGAGCCGCGCCTTGTGGTGCCATGTGGGATTGTGTTCGGCTTCGGCAATGCCGCGTCCCTTCACCGTATGACAGATCAATAAATTTGGTTTTCCCGGCTCGTAGGGCAGGGCCGCGAACCCGTCCCGCAGGGACGCCACGTCATGGCCGTCGGCCTCGCGTACGGCGAAACCGAAACTGCGCCATTTGTCGGCCAGCGGCTCCAGGTCAAGTACCTCGGCGGTGGGGCCATAGGATTGCAGTTTGTTGCGGTCGATGATGGCCACCAGATTGTCGAGTCCGTGCTTGTCGGCGGAAAGGGCCGCTTCCCAAACCGAACCCTCGTTGATTTCGCCGTCACCCATGATGACGAAAACGCGGCTGTCGCGGCCTTGTAATCGCGCCGCCAGGGCCATGCCGACGCCGATGGGCAGGCCGTGACCGAGCGCTCCGGTGGAGGCCTCGACGCCGGGAATTTTGTGGGCTTCGGGGTGCCCCCCCAACATGGCGTCGGGGTGGCATTGGCGATGCAGTTCTTCCACCGGAAAGAACCCCTTATCGGCAAGGATAGCGTAGAGCGCCAGACAGCCATGGCCCTTGCTCAGGATACAACGGTCCCGTTCCGCCCAGTCCGGCTCCTCGGCGTGAAAGCGCAGCACGTCATCATAGAGCACACGCACGATCTCGATCAGGGACAGCGCGGCCCCGGGATGTCCCCGCCCGCCGCCGTCCAGGGCGTCGATCACCATTTCACGCAGCTTGCGCGAACGGGCGTCCAGCGGCGTTTTCGTGTGGTCTGTTTTTTGTGTCTTGGTTGCAGTCATTAAATTCCGTCGTTTCCTTCTTCCACCCGGTGCAGCATGGCCTCGGATTTCTCCAGTTGCCGGGCCTGTGCGGCTGTATGATTGAGCCCGCCATCGGCATAGACGCGGCGAAACCAGCGCTCGGGTAAAAACTCGTTAAGCAGGATCAGGCACCATCGCAATCCAAAGAGCGGCCACAGGGCGGAGAGCCGCGCGCCGTAGGTTTCGTCTTCCCGGTTTATTTCCGCCAGGCCGGCGCGGAATTTCACATCTTCCTCCGCGCTCAGCACCATGCCGGGATGCATCAGGATATCCGCCGTCATCTTCACCGGATCGTCCCAGCCGAAATATTCGAAATCGAGAAACACCAGGGAGCCGTCCCCGCGACGCCGGGCGTTGTGAAATCCAAAATCCGAGGGCGACAAAGTGCGCTCCCGTTCGGGAATAGCAGCGCCGAAATCCATGCCCGCCACCTTATAACTCTCCATTGCCCGTTGCCTGACCCCTTCCAGGACCGGATCGAATTTTCCCGACAAAAACGCCCTCAGGGAATCGTTGTCTTCCGCCACCTCGCCCAGACGCGCCCTGCGCCCGGCAATCCCCGCCACCAGATCGGCGCCGCTGAAACAGGGATCGGAGCCGGGTGGCAACGCCTTGGCACCCGGCGTCAGACGCAGCTCATGAAGTTTTGCCAGCAACCCCAGCGCCTGATCCACGTCGCCGGGCCCGCGGGCTTCGGGGTCGGAGGCCGCCACCGCCTCGCCCTCGATCCATTCATAAAGCGCCACGCCGGCCTCGCGGTTGGCGGCCAGCGGTTGCGGAAGAGCAGAACCCGCCCCCTGTTGGGCAAGAAAAGACAGACCTCCGAATTCCACCCCCAGACGATCGCGCGGGTCTTCTTCTTGCGAGGGATAACACTTGGCGGCCACCTTGCGGCCATCGGCCAGAGCCGCCTCATAGACCCGGTTATTGCCGCCACCCGCCACCGGCTCAAGGGACAAAACCTCGGCCCCGGCCAGCGCCGCCACGGTAACGTCGAGTCCGGCTTCCCGGGGATCAGACAAGTTACCGGCCAAAGATACCCTCCGTGATGTCCCGCCAGTTCCGGCACGAAGTGAGTCCCGGCGCGTCTACCGCGGCGCCGATCAAATAGCGTTTCACACCCTTGGGAAACTCGGGTGCCAACAACACCTCCTCGAGGTCGTCAATGAAGTGGGTGCAGTCCAGGGCGGCGATGCGCATCAGTTTGTCCGCCCGGCTGGCTTCGAAGAAAACCTGTGCGGGATTGAGCCCGAACCCCTCTTCCCCAAAAAACCCCTGTAACCTCATCCAGTCCAGCGAGGCCTTGTGCAGGTCCACCCCGCCGGGATCGGCCGCGGCATATCTGGTCTTGTGGCTGACGATGGAAACCGTGACACCACGCTCCCGGCAACGCCCGAAAAAATCCGCCGCACCCTCGAGGAGTTCGGCCTCGGCCATACGTGCGCCATAGACCTCCGCCTGCAGGCTGCGCCAATTGTTTTCCCCGTCGGGGCCGGCGCGCAGGGCGTCACGCAAGGCCTGCTTACCCTGATCCAGCGGCACGTCTGCCCAGCCACGGCCGCGAACGGCGTCGGCGAACAGATGGTCATAGCCGGCAAGGGTATTGTCGAAATCGACGCCAATCCGCCGAACTGGACTATGTGAGGGAATGCTTTCCAGCCTCAGTTCAGTGGGCCGCCACGCGTCTGCGCCATGCTTTTCATGGGCTGCCTTCTTCCGTAATCACCCCCTCCGGCACAGCCTTTTGCATAGGCTGGGAGGCAGGATCGAGCGCCACCTTTTTGTGATAGTTCCGCACAAATGCGGGCGAGATATGACAGGCCCCCATCTTGAAGATGGAATGAAAAGGCCACATATCTTCGAGGCTCTTATCGATTTGGCTGGTCCCGGGATTCTCAGCTTCGTCAAGATAACACTGTGTGGCTTCGAGTATTTCATCGGCGGTATTGCTCTCGACGAGAAAATCGCCCGGCACGCTGAGAGATGACTGGTATTTCCCTGCCATTTCAGCATAGGAAAGGTGACGGCCCTCCGGGGTATAGGTGTGTTTATAATATAACCACAGACAGTTGAGCCCGATGCTGAATTGAGGCGCATTCAACACGAGGATATATCTGTCTTTCCTCAACGTGGCGAGGTTCGCGCCACCGCCTGAGTCCCCCATGAAAATATCGGTGTGAAGGGCAGCGTAAAGTCTGAACAGATCAATCGGAATCCCAAGAGGCTGGGTTCTGGCGTCAACGATCATTCCCCCGAATTCCTCGGATAATTCCACCGGCAAGGGCCGGTCTCCGGTGAGAAGAATCTGATACCCACGCTCCGTCAACAGCCTGAACGACGGCAAATAATCATCAAAACTGCTGCCGGCCTTCCTGCCCGCGTAAAGATCAGGAGCCCCACCCTCGTTTTCTTTGAGATAAAATCCACATGTCCCTTTCCTTGGCCGCCGGGAGCAAACATCATCAAGCGCCTTGGTGATTTCCGTGACGTAGCGCTCCGGAAGCGATGGTGACGGCAATGGAATCGTGCGCTGAAGATGGAAATACATCCCATTGTTCATCATCAAACGGTTCCTCTCCGCCCGTTCCTTGTCTTTCTCCTGCCGCAATGCTTCTTCAAACCGGTCTTTATATTCCTCAGAAATTTCAACGCCGCCCATAATATTCCTGTAGTCCAAAAATACAGGCCTGCGTCCACCAAATTTTGCCAAAAACATGAGGATTTTCCGTGCAAACGGGTCAAAAAGCCGGCGCCTGGGAAGGATCAGGCGCTTGTCCCGGAACGTAAAATCTATGGCTATCCGCCGCAGAACGAGACCATCCACATCTGGATTTTCCTCCCAGATCAAAGGGAGGCTGGGATTGTGAAACGGCTCATGAAAAATCAGAAAGAGAATGCGTTTATGCGGAAACCGGTGACGCGCATAATCCGGAACCCATGTGGTGCCGGCAAAATTAAGTATCTCCGGCAAGATAATGACTTCCGCCCGCCGCAACCTGGCGAGATGAAAGAATAAAAAATGCAGGGTGAAAATAAAAAGACTAAAGGGAAGCAGGCACCATCCCGCAAAACGGAGTCCTTGGGCTTTCAATTGGCGCAGAAAAGTCAGCACGTAAAGTTCCTTCTTAAAAATGAAGTTTGTCTGAAGCGAAAAATCAGGAAATGGCCGCCGGGGCCTTCCTCCATGCAGAATACCCTTCGTCCCCATGGAGACAAAAAATCTGCGCAGGAGCTGTCCTGGAGAAAATCTTGTTAGGGAGAGTCCGCGTCTGCGGAATCAAATACGTATTTTATCTTGGAACGAGAACGGCTTAGGATTGACAGGAATCACTGTAATGGAGGCGGATCGGTTAATTTGGCCAGCCTCAGGACGGCCATTTGCCCATCAAGAGCCAGAGTTTTTTCTTCGGACTCCACCCTTTGTCGCCCGGATTTCGTTGTCGTAGCCGGCCTGGGATTCATACTCCTCCACGTCGACCCTCTCGGACATATATTTCACCCATACGTCCCTTCTTCTTTTTGACATATACCCGTTTTCCACACCGTCTATTTTTATATTTTCCGAGGAGAAGCGGATATTCTGAGGGTCAAAATCATCGGCCAGAATATTTTTTTCAACACATTCATCATAGAGCGGCGTTCCGGGCAAAGGATTGACGACGCTTATGTGGATGCCGTCCAAACCCAGCTTAGTCGCGGTTTCGAAGGTGTGGTCTATTTGTTCTTTCGACTCGCCCGGAAAACCGACCATGAAAGAACCTTCGGTAATAATTCCGTGGTTCCTCAATTTTCTCACCACCTCGGGAACGCGGTCCAAATTCACTTTATTTTCGATATTATTCTGCTGAATTTCCGGATTCATACTCTCCACGGCCAGGGACATCTTTATAAAACCCGCCTCGCTCAATAAATCGATGATTTCGTCATCGAGAGCATTGATCTCGGTCCCGCTCGGCACCTGAAAAGAAATTTCTTTAAAATTGCGCGCCAATTCACGCAACAAATCCTTTGTTCTCTTCTTGTTGATGAAAAAGTTATCGTCCCAGAAGTGAATTTCCTCGGCGCCATAGGTGTCGATATAGAATTGAATTTCATCAAGGATCTCAGGCACTTCCTTTTTCCTGTATCTTTTGTCCGACATAAATGGCGCCGTACAATAATAGCAGGCATGAGGACAGCCCCTGGAGGTCAGCATCATAATAAATTTTTTATGATCGTTGAGCTCAAAGTCAGGCACACCGGCAGACCAATATTTATCAAGGTCGAGAATATCCAGGGCGGGGAACGGGAGGCTGCTGGGGTCCGGATAATTATTTTCCTCCGATTTCCAATATGAATCACCATCGGCCAATACGATCTGGCTGACGGCGGTGATGTCTCCCCCTGTATTGATGGCTTCGATCAAGCGCGGCAGCGAATTGTCCGCTTCTCCGTAAAGTATGTAATCGATGTTCTCGTTCAGAACCATCTGAGGCATCCCCGACGGGTGCTGTCCACCCATCACCACATGTGCATCCGGCGCAATTTTCTTCGCCACCCCGCATAGCCCGACCGCTTCCTTGCCGCGATTGGAAAACAGACAGCCCACCCCAACCATATCGGGTTTGAATGCCTCAATTCTCGCCGCCACCTGATCGTTATCGAGACCATAAAGAATTTCCGTTCCCTGAGCCCATTCCTGAGCCCTCTCGTTATCAAATCCCTCTATCATCACATCAAGAATTTCCACATGGATATCTGAACATTGCTGCCTCAATGCGGCGGCCAGAGAAGCAAGTCCCAAAGGAGGAACCGCGAGCTTCCTTTCACGGGCACCTTCTTTGGTAACCGCCATCTTCCCGGGAGGCGAAATGAGCAGAACCCGCTCAATTTTTTTCTTCAAACCCGGGAGGGGAAAGGCTTCCTTCAGATTTTCACTAGGTGTCATAACCACGCCTTAAAATGCTGTTGTACGTACGAAAATTACTTTTTTGCCTGGCTGCATGTCTCAATTCCATTTATGTCGCCACAGTCCTTGGCAAGAATTGAGGGTGGGCGGTTCGGATATGGCAGGAGAGTGCAGCATATCCTCATCGTTGATAACCTATTCCGAGGCCTGAAATCTCAGCAACTCAGAGAAGTTCAAAAATAATATCAAATAAAATCAATTGATTAAATATTATATTTTAACAATTCGAAATTAAAACCCATGCCAGGAACCCTATTTGGGGAGTCTGCCGACGCTTATCAACGGCGGGATACAAGGAGGGTGGGCTAAAGAATTAAGCCTTCTTTGGCGGGCAGGTCCTGCAAGTCCTGAAGATTTTTCTGTGCCGCTTCCTTCTTCGAAAGATTCGCCTGTGCGTTTCTCTGGAGAAGGGTTTCGACGGCGTTTTCGAAAAATTCCACCATGTCGTCACGATTGAGAAGCTTCGAAACCGTTATAAAAACGGAAAGGGCCTGAATTGGCCTCGGTACATTTTTAGTATCCCACGAAAGACTCCTCATAATCTTGTCGGATTCCGATTTTGAAAATCTCGCCATGTCCTGATAATCCCGCAATTCGAACTTATCAATCAGCGCGGCGAGTTTCTGATCTCTGGGCCTGCAGTAAAGCGGCCAGTTAACCGTTCTTCCATTATGCGGGTTTTCCCAGCTTCCCCACTCGATTTCGATATCACTGATTCCCTTTTGAATTTTTTCATATATTCCAGAGCCGGGATTGGGTTGCATCAAGGGAATCAGTGAAATCTGGGCGCCTTTCAAAATCCACCCTGTGGTCGCCTGCATCACCTGGAAAAGTTCTTCCACGGTGGTTTCAGGTATGAACAGGATAATGTTCATCTGCGGACTCATTCCCGCTTCCAGCTGAGCCGCAATCACCATATTTGCGTCGTTTGCCGAAGTCGCCCTCTTGTTGAGGGAATCCGTGTGTAAAAGCCTATCTGAAAATGATTCCACACCCATTCCAAAATGGTGAAATCCAGCCTCCATCAATGCCTTTATCAGAGGTTTATTGACGACCCTTTCCGGTTTTTCCGTTATGAAATCGTTTATCCTAGTCTGACAGTTGAAAAGCACCCCGGGCGGAATTTCGCCTTTCTTTTTCGATTCTATAATCAGTTCGCAAAGGCCCATTATGTGCCTCTCGCCCTGCCTTGAACCATCAATAAAAGCATCGTCACTTAATACGAAGACCTTCGGGTTGTATCTCTCCACATGATAAAGAATCAGCTCATGAATCTCTTCCGGCGTAAGCCGATAGACCGGGTGAGTCCCACAGCCGGATGCATTCAAAAATGACTGTGAATTACAGAAACCACACTTCCAGGAACAATGACTTGACGTGTAGAGTCTGACGGCTTCAACATGAAATTCTTTCCTGTCACTCTTCTTCTCAGTCAGTGTCAAGTTGCGCTTTTCATCAGTCCTGCCTGTGCTGGCATAAGCCCAATATTTGTCATAAGGGATGTCCATTTCGATGGGGCCCTTAAAATTATATTCGTGAAATTCCTCTTCGGTTAAATATCTCTGGGGCCGGCGAACTATATTTTCGTCAGTATCGTGAAAAGCTATTCCATCAATATTTGCCGCTATTTTGCTTATATGATCATCGGGGGCTTGGGATAAACCCAGGCACAATTCGTATAAAGTGTTCTCGGCAAACCCGAATAAAATGGCGTCCAGGGCGCCTTCCGTTAACCACTTCTCATAATCATGAGTGGCGGCCTGTCCCCCCGCGATAAGCAGGCATTTTTTGTCCAGCTTTGAAATCTGTGAATGCAAATCCCATAGCATCAGGAGGTTATAATTCATGTTTTCCTGATCCACGCTGACGCCAACCACGTCATAGCGCCCCTGATCGATCAGGTCGCGGTACTTCCCAAAATTACTGTAGGTGTCCACCATATTGCCCGACTCGACGTAGGAAGCTTCTAGCCCCAGGTCCAGGACATCACAGGACATACCCTTTTTTTCCAAATAATGTTTCAGCCGATATAGGCCAAGGGGCGGAGCCAGGGTGCTATTCAGCTTTGCCGTTTCGTGATACCCCATCACCAGCAAAACATTGATACTCACATCATTCATAACTGCTTAATTCTCCAAGTATTTCTTTCAACAGATTAATGTGCACACGACACCTAACAACAATATTTTACGCGAAAACATCGGCGCGGAATTCCCGGGAAACGGCCCCGCCTTCTTCGTTGCATTCCCGACTTTCCTGATGTGCTTCCCCGCACGGCTAAAATCAACCTCTAACCTTCTTCGGCACAGCTTACCCGCCAGGCGCAGCCCTCATCGGAAAGGCGCGGGGGAACCCTGTCTCAGGCCAATCCGGACGCTCTTTTCGGCGTGGCGTCCAACATCTCTCGCGCATAATGGTCGAGCATCGTTTCAGTGTTCATGGGCGCATAGCCGAAATATTTCTGCGCCTTTTCAATGGAAATGCTGAAAGGCGTTTTCCCGTCTTTTGATTCAACAATTTCCGAACATGAGCCAAGACCGCGAAGAAGGCGCTCCATGGCCGCGGAGATGCTCATAACGCCCTCGGACCCGAGCGTTACGATCTCCGAACCCGACAATTCAGCCCGGATCAGGGTTACGATGAATCGGCAAAGATCTTTTACATGTACCGCATTATTGAAAGCGCCGTTGCGATCAAAGACCTCCACCGGTTCATTGCGCATCATCGCTTCAACACAACGGACCAGCCATGTCCTGTGAGCTCCGACTCCGATAATGCCGGGCAGCCGCAATGAAACCGAAGGGAGTTTTTCACTGACATCCTGTAGAGCCTTTTCCGCAAGCAGCTTCGACCTTCCATAGGCCTCTGGATTTTGAATAGCCGTTGTCTCGTCAACAACCGGAACCCCGATCTCGCCATAAACAAGTATCGAGGAAAGAAAGATAAGTTGCCGGGCACCGGCGGAAATTACATCGTCAATCAAACGCTGCGTGGCAAGAGCGTTGTTTAAAACATGTGCCTCTTCAGAAACGGACGCATCGACGGAAAGTTTAGATGCGGCATGAACCACCACATCCACGGACTGCGTCAAATCGAGTCCCTGTGTCAGATCGCCCTCTATCAGGGCAAGTGATCCGGGGCCGCCCTGGGGCAAAGGAACAGGCGGCGAGGGTTCGCGCATGACACCCACCACATGGAACCCGTCGGCCACAAGAACAGGCAGAAGATTCCTTCCGACGAAACCGCCGGCGCCGGTTACGAGTACGCGCATTTTATAGTTCTTGGAACCCGATACAAAAATTTACCCTCCACATGTCAGGTCTTCCCGCTTGGCGGCACGAGATAGGGTTTCGTATCAGGCCGCCTGGCCGCCGCGCACCAGGGCCTCCACCGTCTCGGCCATGGTCGCCAAAGACGAGGGGGCCGGAATTCCGAACATTTTTTCCTCGCGAGACATATCCAGGGTGGTGTAGCGCGGTGCGTTGGCGATGGGATAGTGCGGCAGCCCCCCTTCCACCGTTGTAATGAGAGTGGCGTCCGCGTCCATGGCGCGGACCAACTGTTCAGCCAACACCGTATAGGGAACATCCTCATCCCCCGAGGCATGAAACACGCCTTCCGCCCCACCGCTGATGATTGCGTGGATCATCAGCGCCACGAAGGCCGCCGTTATGGGTGCAATGAAAGCGTCCTCATAGGATGTAATTTTTTCTCCCGCGACAAGATTGGCGTGCCATGTCCTCAAGATGGGCATGTCAGGCCCCATGATTTTGGTCAGCCGCAGCACCGCGGTCTTTCCTTCCAATTCCAGAATGCGCGCCTCAGCCTCGGCCTTCTGCCGCCCATAGGCGCTCACCGGACTAGGGGGGTCATCGTGGCGGCGATAGGGCCGGGTGAAATCAAAGACGCCGGTAGTGGACAGAAAAAGCACGAAGACCCCCCTCTCGCACAGCCGGCTCGCCAGCTCCACCGGGGCATGAAGATTGACCACTGCCGAGCCATCGGGGTCATCCTCGCATTCGTCGATGCGGGTCATGGCGGTACAGATCACCGCCGCATCCACCGCGGGCAGATCAGGCCATTCTCCCGGCGGAAGACTGAAGTCGAGAAACAGACGATCATCACCTACGGTGGCGGCACGGCGGGTTGTTCCGACCACCTTACAGCCCCGTTCCGCCAAATCGCGCAATGCCACGCTGCCCACCTGGCCATCGGCGCCGATCACAAGAATTGATCCGGATATAACGGCGTTACCCGTACATGCTGCCGGGGATGATGGGCTTGGCATCCTCGTAAAGATCAGGCTGGTCGACAAGATCCTTGAAGGAATAGGGACCCTTGAAGTCGGGGTAAAAGCGGAAGAACACCTCCTTCGAATGGGCGATCAGCTCATCAAGCTGTTCCGTGGTAATGCCTACCATCCGGGCGTATTTTTCTCTCCGTTCCGGGGTCGGGAAATTGATTCTTGCCCAGTCGAAGGCGCGGATAACGCCCAATTCGTATTCGCGGAATGAATCGGTGCGATAGAGGGCTACGGTGCGCTTGATAACCTTGTTCAGTTTGTCCTCGTCATCAAGTTGGCCGTTGCGCAGCACGCTTCTTTGCAGCTTGGTACCCACCAGCGGCGTGGCGATGGAAAAAACCGAATAGTCGATTTGCGGATGGTCTTCGGCGAACAACAGAGTGTCGAGGATTTCACGCCTGGTTTCTCCAGGCATACCCAAGACAAAAAGGGCGATGATTTCCAGTCCCAGTTCATGGGACCACATGGTCACATCGTGATGATGGGCGACCGTGGAATGAATTTTACCCGCGCATTTCTGCAAGGCCCTGTCATTTCCCGATTCATAAGGCGCGATAATACGGTACATCCCGGTTTCAACCAGCGCCGTCAGGGCATCCTTGGTCACCGGCCACAGGGGCATTCCCTGGGCCTGGAGCCACGGAAATTTTAGATTTCTCTTGGCCAGGGCTTCGGCAAATTCCAGCAGCTCCCCCTCGCTTTCCGCAAAAAGATCGTCGAAGAAATGAATTTCCTCCACACCCTGTTCCAGGGCCTGTTCCACCTCCATGATGAGTCTTTCCATGGGCTTGCGCCGGTATTTCTGTTTTGGTCCGCGCAGATGGGCCACCGAACAGAATGAACAGCGAAGGGTACAGCTGCGCGCCACCATGATGTCGCGGTATTTATTGCTGCGCACCGGATAACGGATTTTTCCGCGCTCGAGATTCTCGGCATAGCCGGCCCTGTGGGTGTCATCGAGGATGTGATAGGCCGGCATGGGCAGATCGGCCATATCCACTGCGGGATAGCGTTGCGAGACATACGTCTCGCCATCGCTTTTCTTGTAGATGACCCCCGCCACATCCTCCACATTGCCCTCCGCGTTAAGGGTCTCCATGAGGTCGCCCACGGTAAAGTCCATCTCGCCCTTGAGTGAATAATCGCAGACATCCCCGGAGACCGCCTTGGCGGGATAATTGGTGGCCGTGTTTCCCGTCAGTACCGTAACTACCCCCGGCGAGACCTCGCGGGCGAGGTCGAACACCTGGACGCCGTCCCAGTCCTGGGAAGTGATGAAGGTGAGAATAGACTGCACCATGACCACGGCGTCCGGAGAGAAAGTCTCCAGCCTTTCACGAAGATTCTCATAGCGATTTTCGATATGCACGCCGAGATCGAACAGCTCCACCTCGAAGTCCCGATCCAGAAGATTGGCGGCCACAATCATCGGCTCCACCGGCGAAACAAGACGAAGAAGCTCGTAATTGGGGCGCGAGGGGTCCGGGTCCTCGTCGCTGTTGACCAGCGGAGGGACCGCGATAAGGACCTTTTTGATCATATGTTTCACTTCATCCATTGGGGGTTCCGGAGCGGTCATAGCGCCTGTGAAAAGGGTGGAGGGGTCACGGCCATACCGGCGAGGAGTTCCTCGTGCGAATGTCCCAAATGCACCGGATCGGAAAAAACCGCGGTCAACGCCAAGCCGTCCGTAACAACCAGCTCGGCATCTCAGGCGTAATGCACATCACGATAGAGCGAGGCGAGGTAAAATCGGTGCATGATATGCCCAAGACCGGGAATCGAGCGGCCGTACTGCCGGAAATAGGCTGAGATGTCCTGGAACTGTTTGTCCGAATAATTGAAACTGATATCCAGCCCGTCGGGAACGCCAAAATCGAAGGGGTCTTCCTTGAACCGCACGTCGCTGAGTTTTACGAAATCATAATGGAAGGTTCGTTGCACCGATTGTTCCAGTGACAAAAGATCGCTTTTCTTCAATTTGATGTACTCGGCCAACTCATCCAGATAAGCATCCATCTGCTCATGTGCCGCGCCCACCTCGTCGAGAAGCTCGCGCGCGGCGGCAAAGGCTATGGCGCTCACGTCATCTATATGTTCGATAAATGCAAGGGAGCGAGACTGCATAAGCTGATTCGCCCCGTATTCCCCCGACATATATTTCTCAATGGCCTCGGGCGTTTTCAGGAATTTCTTAAGGTCCTCTTTGTTCGACCAGAAATTCTTTTTATCATCCTCTTTGTATTCACGGAAGATATAGGCCAGGGACTCGTTGGAATAGACGCTCTCGTCAAGCTTCTTGAAAAAGGCCGAACGGGAAATCCCCTCCCGGTCCAGAAGCGTGAGAAGTTCCTCGAAAATTGCTCCGTTGTTAAAGATTTCCACCATCAGATTGAAGCGGCGGCATTGGAAATAATCCTCGTAGGACAGGGTGTTGTTGCCCACGCACACCTCATGAAATTCAAAGGTGATGAAATCCTCGTCAAAAACCCGATAGTTGCCGAAACAGCGCGGCAGCACCCGATAACGGGTGTCGTATTCGAATTTATTTCTGTATTCCTGACTGGCACCCTCGGATCCCGCCAGAAGAATGAACTGGTACATCCGCAATTCATTAAGGCCGAGGTCGAGCATATCGAGTACCGATTTTTTATGCTTCTCCCTGCTGTCCCCGGGCAGGCACAAAATTACCTCCGAATAGCTTCCGGCTTTACCCTCCGAGGTCTCACGCGCCATATCCGCAAGCTGGTCGGTGCTGATATTGCTTCTTTTGATGTTTTCCAGGACCTCCGGGTCGGTGTGCTGAACGGCGGCGCTGGCCAGGAACCCATATTCCAAAATGTTGGAAATCTCGATCACGCGGGCCTTGTTGTTCTTGGCCGGCGTGGATTGTATCACCTTCGGCCAACTGTGTTTTCTCTGAAGGCCGGCGAGCAGACGCGCCGTTTCCAGGTCTTCCTTGTAAATACCGAAATTGAGATCCGCGAATTGAAGGTTGGGAAGAAGGCTGCGCTCCTGGATATACAGGATTTCCGCATTGATCCGTTCCTGTGTAAAGCGGCCTACCTTCGACATGTAGCTAATGCCGTCATGACAGAAGACACAGGAATAGGGACAGCCGCGATGGCTCTGCATAAGCGGCGTCAGGGTGTCATCGAAGAATTTGTCCATCATCCCGTTGAGAAAGGGTGAGGGGATGGTGTTGATGTCTTTTATCCTCGGCAGTCCCGGACCGCGGATG